>CAYOKT010000032.1:21201-30801 GCA_964404605.1 uncultured bacterium | reverse complement strand
CCGTCGAGGAGATGACAGGCGGATGAAACCCGGGAATGAATTCCCGGGCCACCCGTCGGGTTGCGACGGTTCCGTTTCCGGATTGGGGCACAGGGGCGAGTAACACTTGTCTCCCCTGCCTGCGCAAGGTAGCTTACTCGCAGCACCGTACTCGACCGCACGGTTTCACGGAGGGACACGTCATGCACCCCCGCCGCTGGGCACCCGCCTTTGTCGCCGCCATCGGACTCACCGCGCTGCTCGTCGTTCTGCCGTCGCCCCGTCACCGGGCGATCACCCGGCTGACGCCCCAGCTCTTCCAGGCGGTCAAGCTCACCCTGCGCGGGCCCGTGAAGCGGCCCAACGACTGGTTCCTCCGCCAGCGGATCTGGCCGGGCGAGGAGATGAACCGTGCGGCGGTGCAGGCCGCACGCGCGCGTGCTGTCGCAATGCGCCGCGCGCGAAGCCCGCTCGATGAGCTGTGGCAGTTCGCCGGACCGAGCAATGTCGGCGGGCGGATCACCGCCCTCGCGGTGCACCCGGACGCCCCCGACACGGTGTATGCCGGGGCTGCGGTGGGGGGAGTGTTCAAGTCCATCGATGGCGGCCTGCACTTCTCGCCCGTCTTCGAGGAGGACTTCTCACTCTCCATCGGTGCGCTGGCGGTGGACCCCGCCGACCCGCTGAAGGTTTGGGTCGGCACCGGAGAGGCGAATTCCTCGGGCGACAGCTACTCCGGCAGCGGGCTGTACCTCACCCTTGACGGCGGGCGCACATGGCAGTTCAAGGGACTCGGCGAGGGCGGGCACATCGCGCGGATCGCCATCGACCCGACGGACCCGCAGCGCCTGTTCGTCGCCGAGATGGGCAAGCTGTTCGGCGTCGGCGGGCCGCGGGGGGTCTTCCGTTCGACCGACGGCGGCGAGAACTGGGAGAACGTGCTCGCGGTCGATGACACCACCGGCTGCATCGACATCGCCCTCAACCCGCTGCACCCGGACACCGTCTACGCGGTGATGTGGCAGCGGTACCGTAACCCGCGCACCCGCGTTTCCGGCGGGCCGAACAGCGGGATCTGGCGGAGCACGGACGGCGGGGACACCTGGACCCGTCTGCTGGATGGCCTGCCGCAGGGCGCCACCGTCGGGCGGGGCGGCATCGCCCTCGCCGCGAGCGACCCGAGCCGCCTGTATACCTTCTTCGCCGATCACCCCGGCCGCTGGCTGGGCGCATGGCGCAGCGATGACGGCGGCGACACGTGGCAGAGCATGGACGCGGCGGATGATTACGGCGACTATGTCTGCTCCTCCTTCGGCTGGTACTTCGGCCAGGTCCGCGTCGATCCCACCGACCCCGACCGCCTGTTCCTCCTCGGGGTGAACATGATCCGCAGCGAGGACGGCGGCGAGCACTGGGATTTCGTCTTCGATGACGCCCACGTGGACCACCACGCCCTCTGGATCGACCCGAACGACCCGGATCACCTGGTTGCGGGGCATGACGGCGGCGTAAACATCTCGCTCAACGGCGGCTGGTCCTCGACGCGATTCATCGACCTCGCCGCCACCCAATTCTACGCCATCACCGCCGATCCAAGCCTGCCCTTCCGCCTGTACGGCGGTACACAGGACAACAGTACGCCGGGAACCCTGATGGGCGGGGTGGATGACTGGGTCGTTTTCTACTACGGCGACGGGTTCTACACGCTCGTCGACCCGCGGGACAGCGATGTGCTCTACGCCTGCTACCAGTACGGCGGGTTGGGCAAGTCCATCGACGGCGGCTGGAACTGGTTCAGCCTCTCCGCCGATTTCGAGGACGACCGCAGCAACTGGATGACGCCCTACGTGATGGACCCCTCGAACCCGGACCGGCTCTACCTCGGCACCTACCGCATCTGGCGTACCGTGGACGGCGGCCTCTCCTGGACCCCGATCTCGCCGGACCTGACCGATGGCAACGACCCCGGCTCGCTGCTCTTCGGCACGGTGACCACCCTCGCGGTCAGCCCCGCCGACCCGCAGGTGATCTACGCGGGCACCGACGATGCCAACGTGTGGATGACCACCGACGGCGGGCTGTTCTGGGTCCGCATCGGGGAGGGTATCCTGCCCGAGCGCTGGGTGACACGGGTGAGCCCGCACCCCGATTCGGCGGGCGTGGTGTATGTCACCTTCTCCGGGTACCGCGAGGGTGATCTCCAGCCGTACATCATGCGGGGCGATGACTTCGGCGCCTCGTGGACGGATGTCACCACGGGCCTGCCCCAGGCGCCGGTCAACGACCTCATCGTCGATCCGCAGAACAGCGCCTTCCTCTACGCCGGGACGGATTTCGGGGTGTTCGTCTCCCAAGACTACGGCGCGAGCTGGTCCGTGCTCGGGGAGGGGCTGCCGATGTCGGCCGTGTTCGACCTGCAGTTCATCCCCGCAACGCGCGAACTTGTCGCCGGCACCCACGGGCGCGGGATGTGGAAACAGGCCCTGCCGGATGTTACCGTGGACAGGGCCCCCGGAGCGGCGCTTCCCGCGCGGCTTGGTCTTGTCGCGCGCCCGAACCCGTTCAACGCCGTCGCGAGAATCCGCATCGAGGTGCCCCAGGCCGGTGAGCTGACCGTGCGGGTGTTCAACCAGCTCGGCCGGGAGGTGCGCACGCTGCTGCACGAACGGGTATCCGCCGGCCGGCGGGAGGTGCTCTTCGATGGGACCGGGCTCGCCTCGGGCACCTACTATGTCACCGCCCGGCTCGGTTCCCGCCTCGCCACGCGCAGGGTGACGCTGCTGAAGTGACGCCCGCCGGGTTTCCCGGTGGATCGCTTCACCTGCGAAAGGGCCGCCGCTCCGGCGCCTCGGGCGTTCTCCTTGCGCCCGTTCCCGCTAAGTCAGTATATTTCCCGAGCCTTCGGGGCATGGTGAAACTCCAGACCGGCGGTGAAAGCCCGCGACTCCCGGGGGGCCGGTGGGGGGCGGCTTCGTCAGATGGCGAAAGCGGCCCGTGGCAGGTTTCCTGGGACTGAGCCGGTGAAATTCCGGCGCCGACGGTGAAAGTCCGGATGGGAGAAGGCGCGGGGCTGCACCTATAGTCGTTCGGTGCGGCTCCGGAGAGGCTGAATGGTTGTCGTCCGCCCACGGGCCGGGTACCTTCGGTGCCGGTCGCGAGCAGGTTGAGCGGGGCGACAGGGGCAACCGTTCCGTCATCGGTGGAGCCGGTATCTCCACCCCTCCCATCATCTCTTCGAGTCCCGGCGGCACAACGCTGTCGGGATTTTTCTCTCGGAAGGATTGATGGCCCAGCGCAGGAACATCGACGAGGAGATGATGGCCCGGGCGATCGCCCTCGCCCGCCGGGGGCAGGCCTGGGTCGCGCCCAACCCGATGGTCGGGGCGGTCATCGTCCGCGGGGGGAAGGTCGTCGGCACGGGCTACCACCGCCGTTTCGGCGGACCTCATGCGGAGGTGAACGCGCTCGAGAAAGCGGGCGAGGCGGCGCGCGGCGCGGACCTGTATGTCAACCTCGAGCCGTGCAGCCACGAGGGGAAGACACCGCCCTGCGCCGATGCGATCATCCGGGCGGGGATCAGGCGCGTCGTGGCGGCGCTGCAGGATCCCAACCCGCTGGTGAACGGGGCCGGGTTCGAGAAGCTGCGCCGGGCGGGGATCGTGGTCGAGGTCGGGGTGTTGGCGAAGCGCGCCGCCGAGTTGAACCAGCCCTACCTGAAAAAGGCGGGTACCGGGCAGACCTGGGTCACGCTGAAGATCGCCCAATCGCTGGACGGCCGCATCGCGAGCATCACCGGGCACAGCCAGTGGATCTCCGGCCCGGAGAGCCTGCGGTACGCCCACCTGCTGCGGGCCAGCCATGACGCCGTCCTCGTCGGCTCCGGGACGGTTCACGCGGACAACCCCAGCCTCACCGTGCGGCATGTCCGCGGGCGCAACCCGATCCGTATCGTGCTCGACACCAACTTCTCCCTTCCCGGGGACTGTCTCCTCCTGAACACCCCGGGCGATGCCCCCACGTGGGTGTTCGGCGCGCCGGAGGACGGCAAGGCTCCCCCTTGGGCGGGCCGGGAAAATGTCGAGGTCTTCATCCTCCCGCGGGACGGGCGGGGACGGGTGGACCTCGGGGCGATGCTGCAACAGATCGCGGAGCAGGGGGTGGTTTCCCTGATGGTCGAGGGGGGGAGCCGGGTGTGGACCTCCTTCCTCGAGGCGGCGCTGGTGGACAAGATCGAGGTGATCATCGCGCCGATCCTCCTCGGGCATGGGATCAGCGCCATCGACGACCTCGGTATCCTGAAGGTGCACGATGCCGTGCGCCTGGAGCCCTTCCGCTGGCGGCGCATCGGGGGGGACCTGCACATCGCTGCACGGGTTCTTCCACGGCGGGAGGGGTGATGTTCACCGGACTGGTCGAAGAGGTGGGAACCGTCAGGCAGATGCGCCCCCGCGGCGAGGGAGCGACCCTCACAGTGTCCGCCTCCTCGGTGCTGGAGGGGCTGGAGATCGGCGAGAGCATCTCGATCGCCGGCGCGTGCCAGACCGTGGTGAGCGTGGAGGCGGACGGCTTCACCGTCGAGGTGGTCCGGGAAACGCTGCGCCGGACCCGCTTCGGATCGTGGAAGCCGGGCGACCGGGTCAACCTCGAGCGGGCGATGCGCCCGAGCGACCGTCTCGGGGGGCACATCGTGCAGGGCCATGTGGATGGCGTGATTTCGCTGAGGAGCATCACCCCGCTTCCCGGCTCCCGGCGCCTCAGCCTGGAGCTGCCGCCGGAGGGGCGGCCCTTCGTCGTCGAAAAGGGCTCGGTGGCGCTCGATGGCATCAGCCTCACCGTGGCGGGGGTGGGGGAGAACTTTTTCGAGGTGGAGATCATCCCCCACACGTGGGAGAACACCACCCTGCGCCATCTTCGGCCCGGCGACGGGGTGCACGTCGAATGGGACCTGATCGCGAAATACGTGCGGAACATGATGTCCTACCCGGCCGCCGGGGGGAGCCTGGACGCGGAAGCGCTGGTCCGCGCGGGGTTCGGCGGCAGGGGAAAGGGCGGTAGCTGATAGTGCTTCCCCGCGGAATACCGCGGGGGGATCATGATGAAGGATAGAGGAGATGACGAAACGAACAGCGGGAAACGGGAATCGCGCCGGCGGGACGGAAACAGCGTCCCCGCAAAAGGCTTTGGCCGGTGGCGGAGAGACCGGTGAGACGGCAGGCTTCCCCTCCGGCGGCGACGCATCCTCTGCAACCCCGGAAGGGCAGCAGGAGGACAAGGCGGTGTTTCACCCCATCGAAGAGGCGATCGAGGACCTTCGAGCCGGCAAGATGATCATCCTCGTGGATGACGAGGACCGGGAGAACGAGGGTGACTTCGTCATGGCCGCCGAGGCGGTCACCCCGGAGGCTGTCAACTTCATGGCGAAGTACGGGCGCGGAATGATCTGCCTGTCGCTCACCGAGGAGAAGGCGCATCAGCTCGATCTCCATCCCATGGTGTCGACGAACACCGCGCTGCATGGCACGCGCTTCACGGTGACCATCGATGCAGTCACCGGGACATCGACGGGGATCTCCGCCGCCGACCGGGCGATCACCATGCTCAAGGCGGTCGACCCCAACGCCCGCCCGGAAGATTTCGCCCGGCCGGGTCATGTGCATCCCATCATCGCGGTGGACGGCGGTGTTCTCCGCCGCGCGGGGCATACCGAGGGTGCCACGGACCTCGCGCGGCTCGCCGGAAAAGTCCCGATGGGGGTGCTCTGCGAGATCATGAACGAGGACGGCACCATGGCCCGGGTGCCGGACCTGATGGAAGTCGCGAAGCAGTTCGACCTGAAGATGTACACCATCCGCGACTTGATCGAATTCCGCCAGAGGCACGAAAAGCTCGTCCAGCGGACGGTCTCGGTGCCGCTCCCGACCCGGTTCGGCGATTTCACCCTCCACCATTACCGCGAAATCGATGGGAAGGAGCATGTCGCCCTGGTGATGGGCCAATGGGACGAGGACGAGCCGGTTCTCGTCCGCGTGCACAGCGAATGCCTCACCGGCGATGTCCTCGGCTCGAAACGCTGCGACTGCGGCGAACAGCGCGACCGCGCCCTCGAGATGATCGCCGAGGAGGGGAGGGGGGTCTTCGTCTACATGCGGCAGGAGGGGCGCGGCATCGGCCTGGAGGCCAAGCTCCACGCCTACCAGTTGCAGGATGAGGGGCATGACACCGTCGAGGCGAACCTGCTGCTCGGTTTCAAGCCGGACTTGCGGAACTACGGGATCGGGGCGCAGATTCTCCACGACCTCGGGGTGCGCAAGATCCGCTTGATGACCAACAATCCGAAGAAAATCGTCGGGCTCAAGGGCTACGACCTCGAAGTCGTCGAACGGGTGCCCATCGTGATCCGTCCCAACGATGTGAACCGCGGGTATCTGCGGGCGAAGCGGGAGAAGATGGGCCATATTCTTGACTCCGCATGACGCCGTTTTCCAGCTTGCCGGGTATGACCACGGGAAAAGAGACACCGCCACGAAGAGGCTGATTCAGGGTTACGACGATCCGAGTGGCGGAAGCGAAAGAGGAGCAACCGGATGCCGAAGGTGATTGAGGGTGTTCTGAAAGCGGAAGGCCGTCGTTTCGGCCTGGTGATCAGCCGTTTCAACCATTTCATCACGGATCAGCTCGAGGCCGGCGCCCTGGACGCCCTGCGGCGTCACGGCGCGAAGGATGACGACATCATCATCCTGCGCGTGCCCGGCTCCTTCGAGCTGCCGTCGGCGGCGAAGAAGCTGGCGGACAGCGGCAAGGTGGATGCCGTCATCGGCATCGGCTGCCTGATCCGTGGAGCGACCTCCCACTATGATCACATCGCCGCGGAAGTCACGAAGGGGCTTGCGCAGGTGGCGATGGAGGGGAAGGTCCCCGTGGTGTACGGAGTCGTAACCGCGGACACCCTTGAACAGGCGATCGAACGCGCGGGCACGAAGGCCGGCAATCGCGGCTTTTTCGCGGCGCAGAGCGCCGTGGAACTGGTCGATCTTTACAGCCAGTTGAGCTGAAAAGGTAGCGCCGGCGTGGGCTCGCCAGTGGATCGATTCTCCTGAATCGATCAGACCTGTTCACTCACCCCTACTCCTGGGAGTCCTCATGGATATCCGTCGTACCCGTCTGCTCCTCATCGCAGCGCTGCTCCTCTTCACGGCCCGGGCGCTCCAGGCGGACACCTGGACGACCATTACCTCCGGGTGGCGCGCCCTTCGCATCGCCGTCACCGCGGACCGCGCCTTCGCCGCTTCGGAAGGCGGGATCATCGTCGTCGATCGAGGCACCCTCGCTGCAGCACTTTGGAACTGCGACCAGGGGCTGTTCTCCAACGAGGTGAAGGTGGTCGCGGTCCAGCCGGGCCAGGGCGTGCTCTGGATCGGATACGCCGATGGTGCTCTCGACCGTTTCGACCTGTCATCAGGCCGCCTTCGGCAGCGGGTGCTCGATTTCTTCAACGAATCCTCCGTGTTCACGATTCGAGATATCCGGTTCTCCTCCGATGCGGCGTATATCGCCACCGATGCGGGAGTCTCCCGGATGGAGCCGGCGGATGTCGGCGATGACATCTGGGTGGTCAAGGATACCTACCGGAACTTCGGTTCCTGGTCCCGCCCGATCGATGTCCTCCGTGTCCTGCCGACGGAGGACACCCTCTGGCTGCTGACTCGCAGGGGGGTGGCCCGCGCGCCCCTCGAGGCCAACCTGATCGATGCCGCTTCGTGGACGGTGTATGATTACGGCGATGAGTTGCCGGAGTGTCCGAATTGCGACGCAGAATCAGCCACCAGCCTCCTCACCGAACTCGACGGACAGGTCTATGTGGGCGTCTACCTCGTCAGCGTTCAGCGCTGGACCGGCAGCGGCTTCGAGCGGGTCGGCAGTGACATCTCGTCCTTCGGGTTGGTGCTGGATGGTGAGGGGAACCTGGTTCTCGCCGGCGGGACCGGGCTGTACCGGCTCTCCGAGGATGGAAGCCGCTGGGAACGCCTCATCGAGGGCTTCGATCAGAAGGTGTTTGATGTCGTGTACGACGGCGGCGAACTATGGTGCGCCCTGGAGACCGAGCGGAGCTACCCCGGCAACCCGGGCGGAGTGCTGCGCGACGCCGGGGGTGAGAGGGCCATCCTCACCCCCAACACGCCCGGGGGCAACCAGATCATGGCCATCAAGCGGTCGCCGTCGGGGGAGATCTGGCTCACCTCGCGGAGCGAACGCATCCGCGGCGCCTACCATCTGCATCACGGCGCCTGGGAAGCCTATTCACGGCTGAACGTCGCCGCCCCCGTCTTCGACATCCTGCAGATCAACATGCAGGCGATCGGGTTCGACGCCTTCGGCGGCGTGTGGCTGGGCACCCGCGGCAGCGGCGCGCTCTACATCCCGCCCGAATCGAGCCCCGACACTCTCCGCTACTTCGATAATACGGAAGCGACCGGTTCACGCCTTCGCGGCATCAGCAGCAGCGACAACTTCGTGCTTGTCATGGATTTCGCCGCCTCCGCCGAGGGCGGCCTGTGGATCGCCAACCAGCAGGCGCGGGATCAGAAACCGCTGGTCTACGTGCCGCCGGGGTGGTTCGCCGCCGACCCGGCGGAGCGCGACACGATCGGCTGGATGCGCTACGGCGCCACGGACGGCCTCCGGACCAATTTTATCGGTCTTCTCGAAGTGGATGACCAGGATCGGGTCTGGATGGGCACCCGGACATCGGACACGGACCCGCTGGTACTCCTGGACCCCGCCGGCACCCCCGGGGACCCTACGGATGACGTGTACCATTACTTCCGCGCTCCCGATTACGTGTTCGATTTCACCGAGATCAACGACATGACCCTCGGTCACGACGGGATGCTCTGGCTTGGAACCCCGTCCGGCCTCTTCATGCTGGACACCCACCTGCCGGTGAGCCAGATGGAGGCGATTCGAATGCAGGGCGCTCTCGGCGAGGCGGTCACGGCGGTTGCCATTGACCCTGTCGACCAGGTCTGGGTCGGAACCAATTTCGGGGTCTCCGTCCTCGGAAACGACCGTTTCACCTGGGTGCGTCACTACACCACCGATGCGGGAGCGTTCCCCAGCCCGCTGGTGGACGATAACATCACCGCCCTCGAGTTCCTTCCCGTCACGGGGGAAGCTTACATCGGGACGAACGAGGGCATTTCGGTCGTGACGACTCCCTTCCGCAATTTCGGGAGCGAACTGGGGCGGGTCACCGTCAGCCCGCAACCCTTCTTCAGCGGTCCGAACGAGAGTGTTCACCTGACCTTCGGCGGAAACAGCCTCGTTCCCGGCGCGGAGGTGAAGATCTTCACCCCCTCCGGGCGGCTGATCCGCACGTTGGCGTTCGACCAGGCGGCGCTTTCGGGTTGGGACGGGCGTGACTATGCGGGTGAGTGGGCGCCGAGCGGGGTGTACCTCCTCCTGATCACGAGCCCGGAGGGAAAATCCAAGACGGGGAAGGTGGCCCTCATTCGCCGGTAGCACGCCCGACGGCCGCCTCCGGGAAGCTCGGCGTCAATCCCGGGAGTTTTGTGGGAATGGTGGTGCTTCCGTGCGGGTTTCCTTTCGCGCTTTTCTCGCCCG
>CAYOKT010000032.1:0-21101 GCA_964404605.1 uncultured bacterium | reverse complement strand
CAGTCCCGGGTTTCATAATGTGTGAAACGCAACGCTCAACTGTGTCATCCTGAACGCAAGTGAAGGATCTCGAAACGAACTGGTTCATATCCAACGGAAGCGCATCGTTTCGAGACTCTTCCCTCGTCCCGACGCTTCGGGACGGGTCAGAGTGACATGTCTTTACGCATGACAGGCATGAGGCATCCCGGGAAACCAACTTTTCTCGCCCGGACCGTGGATCGAGCGTAATTTGCCCCGTGCGGCGCGAGTAGGTAGATTGGTGGTCGGCCTGACCGGAAAGCCGGCGGGCGGACCAAGGGTGCGCGGGGTCGCTTCCATGAGACCGGGAACGTTCGGCATCGACCGACCGGGCCCTCCCCCGGGGAGGGGCGGGTGTTTCGTGTGGGCCGGAGGGCGGATCGCGGGTCGCCTCCGGCGGCGAGTGAGGAGGGCGCTTGGTGTCCTGATGAGTGCCTCCCTGTCGATTACCGCCGCTTCCGAGGCCTCCCCGCCGGCTCCCGCCGCGGGGGCGGCGGGGTCCAATGTAGTCCGTTTCGGGATCGTCACCTTCTACAACCCGCGCCTGATGGTCCTCCGTTACCAGCCGTTCCTCGACGCCCTCGAGCGGCGCACCCCGTACCGCTTTGAACTCATCTTGTCCCGCTCCTATTCGGAGACGGTGAAGCAGCTCCAGACGGGCGAGGTCGATCTCGCCTACCTCGGTCCGGTGACCTATGTCCGCGCCCGGAAACGCTTCGGAGCGGTTCCGCTCGTTCGGCTGAACACCGGCGGACATGCGACCTATCATGCGATGATCTGCGTGCGCGAGGACAGTCCCATCGAGGATCTCGCGCAGTTGAAGGGGCGCCGTTTCGCCTTCGGGTCAGCCCTGTCGACCTCGAGCCACCTCTACCCGCGGCTGATGCTCATGCGCGCGGGATTGAAGCTGCCGGACCTGGCTTCGTTCTCCTACTATCGCCACCACGACACCGCCGCGAAGGCGGTGCTGACGGGCGAGGTGGATGCCTGCGGGATCCGCGACGTGGTCGCCCGCCGCTATGCCGACCGCGGGTTGCGGGTCATCGCGGTGAGCGATCCGATCCCCAACTTCCCCCTCGTCGTCGCGCCGGACGCCCCCGATACCCTTCTCCGCTACCTGCGGGAGGCTCTCCTCGGCCTCGACCCGCATGCTCCCGCCGACAGCGCGGAGATGGCGAGCTGGGACGAGGAGTTGCGGGGCGGCTTCGCGCCCGTGGATCCCGCCTTCTACGACGAGGTGGAGCAGCGGATGCTGGAGGTGTTCGGACCCTCCGCCTACGAGGGCGATCTCACGGCACCCGGCGCCGTCCGGCCGCAGCGCGGATGGGCGCCGTGATATTCCGCTCCCTCCGCGCGCGCATCGCGCTCGTCACCGTGGGGCTCTATGCCCTCATCGTTCTCCTCTTGACCGCCTATTTCACCCGGGAAGCGGAGCGGCTGCTCACGCGCGAGAGCGAAATCTGGCGGCGCCACCTTTCGGAAACCCTCGCCATCTCGATCACAAACGCCCTCCTCTACGAAGAACTCGGTTTCATCGAGGAGGGCGGGCTGATCGAGAATTACATCGACGAGTGGATGAAGAAGAAGGACCTGCATGTCCGGATCATCCGGGTCACGGACCGGGAGGGCCGGGTGATCGCCTCGCACGACTTCGGCGAGTACGGGCGGGTCCCCTCCGACTCGCTGGATCGAATGACGGCGGGTACCGACCGGACCGGGCTCTACCACATCACCGGCAGGAACGGAGAGCCGATCCTCGCCGTCACCACCCCGCTGAACATCTCGACCCGAAGTTGGGGGCACCTGCTGGTCGGCTACTCGCTCCGCCCGCTGGAACGGGAAATCGCGGCGATCCGGCTGCGCCAGACCGCGGCTGCGTTTAGCTTGGTGGTCCTGATCGCGCTGCTCGTGATCCTGTACCTGCGGCATGCCTTCCGCCCGGTCATGGAGTTGCGCAACGTGGTACGCCGTGCCGGCTCGGAGCCCTGGATGCGCGCCACGGTGCAGAGGGCGGACGAGATCGGCGAGGTCGCGGAAGCCTTCAACAATATGCTCGATCAGCTCGACCAGGCCCGCGAGCAGGAGCGGGAGGCGCAAGAGCATTTCCACCAGGCGCAGCGCATCGCGATGATCGGCAAGGTCGCCGCAGGGGTGGCGCACGAGGTCCGCAACCCCCTCGCGGGCATCCTCAACCTCGTTGAGAACCTCGAGCGCTACAAGCTCGACGAGGCCACCTTCCGGCAGTACAGCAAGGCGATCCGCGAGGGCTTGCTGCGGATCGAGAAGATCGTCGCCGGGCTGGTCTCCTTCGCGAGGCAGACCCCCTTCAGCCCGG
This sequence comes from uncultured bacterium, assembly GCA_964404605.1. GTDB lineage: Bacteria > Electryoneota > Electryoneia > Electryoneales > Electryoneaceae > CAYOKT01. Next base: position 18,745 of record CAYOKT010000032.1, on the reverse strand, counting down.
TCTCCGCGAACCCGGTGGAGCTTCTCGAGGACACCCTCGAACTGGTGGGGCACCCGATCCGCAAGGCGGGAATCCTCGTCCACTGGGACCTTCCCGAAAAGTTACCGTACGTGCTGGTCGACCCGGACCAGATGCGGCAGGTGCTGCTGAACATCTTCCTCAACGCCGTGCAGGCGGTGGGTGAGGCGGGGGGCGAGCTGACCCTGGGCGTGCGGGAACGGTCGGGCAGCGAGGTCGAGGTGTATATTAAAGACAACGGGATCGGCATCCCGAAAGAGGTTCTGCCTCACATCTTCGATCCCTTCTTCACCGGGCGTTCGCCGGGGGAGGGGACCGGGCTGGGGTTGGCGGTGAGCGAGAGCATCGTGCAGCGTCATGGCGGCCGGATCGAGGTGACAAGCCGGGAAGGCAAGGGCGCCTGTTTCACCATCATCCTTCCGGCCGCACCGGAAACGGACGGCCAAACAGCGGGAGAGCAGCCATCGTGAACGACGTCGCTCCGTGCAGGCGCGTGCTCGTCGTCGAGGATGAGCCGATCCTCCGCCTCGCGCTCCAGGATGCCCTGCGGGCGGAGGGGTGCCAGGTCCACGCGGCGGAGAACGGCAGCGAGGGGCTGGAGCTGTTCCGCCGCCACCAGCACGATGTCGTGCTCACCGACCTCGTCATGCCGGGGCTCAACGGGCTCGAGTTGATCGAACGGGTGATCGCTCTTCGCCCCGACACCGCCGTTTTCGCCTTCACCGCCTATGGCAACGTCGACACGGCGGTCAAGGCGATGAAGCTCGGCGCGGTGGACTTCCTGACCAAGCCGTTCCGCATCTCGGATCTCATCGACCGCCTGCGGCGTTTCGACCCCGACATCGTGCATCGCGCCGCGGCGCGCCCGGCGGCGGGAGAACCCACCGAGCGCGACCACCTCGGGCGGATCATCGGGAAGTCGTTGAGGATGCGGGAGATCTACGACCTCATCGAGACCGTGGCCGCTTCGGATGCGAACATCCTCGTGCAGGGGGAGTCGGGAACCGGCAAGGAACTCGTTGCCTCCGCCATCCACTTCAACAGCCCCCGGCGCGAACAACCTTATATCAAGGTGAGTTGCGCCAGCCTGACGGAGACCCTGCTCGAATCCGAGCTGTTCGGGCATGAGAAGGGCGCTTTCACCGGGGCGCTGCAACGGAAGATCGGCCGCTTCGAGCAGGCTCACCGCGGTACCATCTTCCTCGACGAGATCGGCGATCTCAGCGAGACGGTGCAGGTGAAGCTGCTTCGCGTGCTGCAGGAGCGGGAGTTCGAGCGGGTCGGCGGCACGGAGACGGTCCATGTCGATGTGCGGCTGGTCTGCGCCACCCTGCACAACCTCGACGCCCTCGTCGCCGGCGGACGTTTCCGGGAGGACCTGTTCTACCGGATCAACACGGTGACCGTGGAGCTGCCGACCCTGGCGGAGCGGGGCAGAGAGGACATCCGCCTGCTCGCCGAACATTTCCGCCGGATTCACAGCAAGCGGATCAACAAGCGGGTGACGAGCTTCAGCGAGGAAGCCCTCGAGATGCTCGAGAGCTACCCCTGGCCGGGGAACGTCCGCGAGCTGAAAAACGCCGTGGAACGGGCGGTGCTGCTCTGCAACGGCTCCCGCATCGGGATCGAACATCTCCCCGAAGCCATGCGCCGGGGAACCTCTGCGTCCGCGGCCGGGCGGGAAACGGCTGGTGCGGCCCGTCCGAGACGGCGGAAGCACGCCATCGGGCCGCTCGCCGATGCCCTGCGTGAAGCGGAGATCCGCCACCTGAAAAATGTCCTTGAACACACGGGATTCCACCGGGCGCGCGCGGCGGAGCTGCTCGGCATCAGCCGGAAGACCCTGTGGGACAAGATGCGCCGCTTCGGAATCCTCCCTCCCGACAGAGACTGAGCGGGATTTCTCCGGCCGCGCCCGGCGCCCTGCGCTGTCATTCGCGGACCGATCCACGATGCCGTCACACTCGCCTGAAAAGGGGTGATTTGCGACCTCTTTCGCCCGTCGTTTATATTGCCGTGTTTTCATGGCGGACCCTGGCGGGTGAAGGTATGGCGGAAGCGGCGGTAGTGCGAGGGCTTGGAGGGGCGGCGGGAGTGGATCCGCGGGCGAAGCTGGCCGCGGCGTTCCTGCTTCTCATCGCGGTCATGGCCCTGCCCTGGGGGCCGGGGTTGTGGATCGCCGCCGGACTGACACTCCTCGCCTCGGCGGCGGCCCGCCTGCCGGTGGCGCGCGCGGTCGCGCTTTTCCTCGCGCTCGGTTGGATGTTCCTCCTTACGGTGCTGGTTCACGGGTTCACGACACCCGGCCATCTCATCTGGGAAGTGCCGGGACTCGGCTGGAGCCTGACCCGGGAGGGGCTCCTGCGCGGCACCCTGTTCGCCGGAAGGTTAACCGCAATGACCCTGGTCGGCGGTGCGGTGGCGGTCTCCACCGATCCCATGGATGCGATGCGCGCCCTGGAATCGTTCCTCATGCCGCTGAGACGGCTGGGGATTCCGGTGGGGATGCTCTCGCTGACCTTTATCATGGCCCTGCGTTTCGTCCCGACCTTGTACCGGGAGGCGCAACTCCTGCGCAAGGCGCTTCTCGCGCGGGGCTGGTCGTCGGGCAAGGGGGTCGGAGGGCGGGTGAAGGCGTGGATTCCGTTGATCATCCCCCTGCTCGCCTCGGGGCTGCGGCGGTCGGATACCCTCGCCGCCACGCTGGTCGTGCGGGGGTACGACCCGTACCGCCGTCGCGGCGCATTGTACCCTCCCCGCTGGCGTCCCCGGGAGACGGGTGTCGTTCTCGCCGCGGCGCTGCCCCTGCTCCTCGCCGCGGCGCTGTGATGGGTGAAGGGGCGGTTCCCCCTCCGGGCGGGAAAGTCGTCCGCGGAACGAAGGGTACCGTATGCGGATACGGCTGAACCTCGCCTATGACGGCGCCGCGTACCGCGGCTGGCAGGTGCAGCCGGACGCCCGGACCGTGCAGGGCGTGCTCGAGGGCGCCCTCGCCCGCTTCTACGATGTGCCGGAGGTGCGCGTCATCGCCGCCGGCCGGACGGACACCGGGGTCCACGCGGTGGGGCAGGTGGCGCATTTCGATGCACCTTCCTCCCGGGACCTCGCTGACCTGGTGCGGGCGATGGGAGCGCTATTGCCGGAAGATGTCCGCGTCTGGAGGGCGAGGGGTGTGGAGGCGGACTTCCACGCCCGCTACAACGCTCGCGAGAGGGTGTACGCGTACCGTATCCTGGACCGGCCGGACCTGTTTCGGCGCGGGGTCGCCTGGTGGCCGCATATTCCCTTCGATCCGGACCGCGCGGCGGAGTTGGCGGGCCGGTTGACAGGCCGCCGGGACTGGCGGGCGTTTTCCACCCGCCCGGACCCGGATGAGGAGACCGTCTGCGACCTCCGCCGCGTCGAATGGCGTCAGGCGGCGGACGGCGGGTGGGTGGTACATTTCGTCGCCGACCGTTTCCTGCGGCGTATGGTGCGCACCCTCGTCGGAACCTTGATCGACGCCGCCGCGGGGCGGCTGGGGGAGGATGAGTTGGAGGAGCTGCTGGCCTCCGGGCGGGGCCGGGCGGGAGTGCCCGCGCCGCCGCAGGGACTGGCCCTCTTGCGTGTGCGATATGACAACGACGAACCTGAGGATCGTCCTCAACCTTCACCCTGGGGAGAGAGTCCATGAAATTCTACCTTGACACCGCTGATGTCGACGAAATTCGGGAAGCCGCATCCTGGGGGGTTCTGGACGGCGTGACCACCAACCCTTCCCTCGTGGCGAAGACCGGGCGCGAGTACCGCGATGTCCTCACCGAGATCCTGGAGATCGTCGATGGTCCGATCTCCGCCGAGGTGATCGCCGTCGATTACGAGGGGATCGTGAAGGAGGGGCGCGAGCTGGCGGCGATTCACCCGAACATCGTCGTCAAGGTTCCCCTGATCGTCGAGGGCATCAAGGCGACCCGGACTCTCGCCGGGGAAGGGGTCCGGGTCAACAACACCCTCTGCTTCTCCCCATCGCAGGCGCTGCTCTCGGCGAAGGCGGGGGCAGCGTATGTCAGCCCCTTCGTCGGCCGGCTGGACGACATCAGCCATGACGGGATGGAGCTGGTCGAGCAGATCATCCAGATCTACGCCAACTATGGGTTCGACACGGAGGTGATCGTCGCCAGCGTGCGCCATCCGCAGCACCTGGTGCAAGCTGCGCTGATGGGTGCGGACATCGCCACCCTGCCGTTCAAGATCTTCCAGCAGGCGATCAAGCATCCGCTCACCGACATCGGCCTGGCGAAATTCCTCGCCGATTACGAGAAGGTCAGCAAGAGATGAGACGTCTCGCTCGTTGGTTTCTCACCGGCATGGGCATCGGGATCGCCGCCGGGCTGCTCCTCTTCCTCGGCGGTTCGCTCACCTGGAAGCGGAATCCTCCCGAACCGGTGTCCGCGAATCCCGCTGCGGGCGTCACCGCCCCGGCCGGTTCCGTCGCCCTCGCGCAGCGGACGGCGATGAATGACCAGGTCACCATCAGCCGGCATAACGGCATCACGCGGGCGGTCAGCATCGCCTCTTCCGCCGTGGTCGGCATCACGGTGACCCAGGTGCGGGAGTACCGCGCCTACAATCCCATGTTCGATGATCCCTTCTTCCGCCACTTCTTCGGCGTGCCCGAACAGCGTATCCGGCAGAAGGTGGAGAGCCTCGGCTCCGGTTTCTTCATCTCGGCGGACGGCTACGTCGTCACCAACGAACATGTCGTGCACGATGCCATCGAGATCATCGTCACCACGACCACGGGCGAGCAATACGAGGCGGATCTCATCGGAACGGATTTCGACTCCGACCTCGCGCTGCTGAAGGTGAAGGGCAAGAACCTGCCCTTCCTGAAGATCGCCGAGGACGATGATGTCATCGTCGGGGAGTGGGTCATCGCCATCGGCAACCCCTTCGGGCTGTTCAACATCAACGACCAGCCCTCCGCCTCGGTGGGGGTCGTCTCCGCGACGAACCGGGATTTCGAGCGGAACGAGGCCGGCCGCCTTTACCAGGACATGATCCAGACGGACGCGGCGATCAACCAGGGGAACTCCGGCGGACCGCTGGTGGACATTCTCGGCGAGGTGATCGGGGTGAACACCTTCATCTTCTCGCAGAGCGGCGGCTCGGTGGGAATCGGGTTCGCGATCCCGGCGAAGCGGGTCCGCGACGTGATCGATGAGTTGAAGATGCGCGGCGGCATCGACCGCGATTACTGGACCGGCCTGGCGGTGCAGAACCTCGATCGACTGATCGCCATGAGCCTCGGGTACAACAAGACCGAGGGCGTGATCGTCACCGATGTGGAGAGGGGCAGCCCGGCGGCGAAGGCGGGAATGAAACCGACCGACATCATCTTCGAGATCGAAGGCACCCCCATCCCCGACGCCCAGTCGATCCGTTCCTATTTCAACAATCACGATCTGCGTGTCGGCGACACGGTCAGGGGGAAGCTGTTCCGCGGGGGCAAGGTGCGGGACTTCAAGCTGAAACTGGAAGCGAGGCCGAAGTGATCGAGCGGTACACGCGCCCGGAAATGGGTGCGATCTGGACCGATGAGAGCAGGTTCGGCGCATGGCTCCAGGTGGAGGTCGCGGTCTGCGAGGCCTGGGCGCGGCGGGGGCGAATCCCCCCGGAGGCGCTCGCGGAAATCAGGGACGGTGCGGCGTTCGACGTTGGGCGCATCCTCGAGATCGAACGCACGGTGCGGCATGATGTCATCGCCTTTCTGACCAGCGTGGCGGAGCATGTCGGCCCCGCTTCGCGCTTCATCCACCTCGGGATGACCTCCTCGGACATCCTGGATACCGGGCTGGCGCTCCAGCTCCGGCGCGCGGGCGACCTTCTCCTCGCGGGGTGCGGCCGGGTGCTCGAAGCCCTCGAAAGAAGGGCGGTCGAGTTCGCCGACCTCCCCGCCGTCGGCCGCACCCACGGGATCCATGCCGAACCGGTCGTCTTCGGGCTCCGGTTCGCCCGGTTTTACGAGCAGATGCAGCGGGCGACGGCGCGCCTCCGGGCGGCGTGCGAGGAGGCTTCGGTCGGCAAGCTCTCCGGCGCGGTGGGGGTCTATGCCCACCTCGAGCCCGGGATGGAGGTCGAGGTGATGGAGGCGCTGGGGCTGAGTCCGGCGCCGGTCAGCTCGCAGATCGTCCCCCGGGACCGGCACGCCGACCTGCTCGCCGCGATCGCCCTCGGCGGAACCGTGCTCGAGAGCATCGCCCTGGAGGTGCGGCACCTGCAGCGCACGGAGGTCGGCGAGGCGCGCGAGGGCTTCGCCGCCGGGCAGAAGGGCTCCTCGGCGATGCCCCACAAGCGGAACCCGATCAACGCCGAAAAGATCTGCGGCCTCGCGCGCCTCCTGCGGGGAAACATGCAGGCCGCCTTCGAGAATGTCGCCCTCTGGCACGAACGGGACATCTCCCACAGTTCCGTGGAGCGGGTCATCCTCCCGGATTCGACCATCGTGCTCGACTACCTGCTGGATCTCACCGCGCGGCTGGTCGACGATCTCGTGGTGGACGTCGAGGCGGTTGAGCGCAACCTGGACCTGACCGGCGGGGCGATCTTCTCCGAGGGACTGCTGCTGGCGCTGATCGATGCCGGGATGACACGGGAAGAGGGCTACGCCGTCGTGCAGCGCACGGCGCATGACGCCCTCGATCGCGGTGTTTCCTTCAAGGAAGCGGCTCTCGCCGAGTCCACGCTTCGCAGGCGGTTGGGCGCGGCGGACATTGAGCGTATCTTCGATACGACTTACCTGTTGCGGCATGTGAAAGAAATCTACCGTCGGCTCGGCCTGGGAACGGCCGGGTCCGGCCAGTGAACCTGAAGGGGTTGGAAGGTGGAGAAAATAGAATTGCTGTACGAAGGCAAGGCGAAGAAACTGTACCTAACCGAGGATCCCCACCTGATCATTCAGGAGTTCAAGGACGATCTGACCGCGTTCAACGGCACCAAGAGGGGCCGCTTCGAGGGGAAGGGGGCGGTCTGTAACGCCATCTCGATTTATCTTTTCGAATATCTTGAAAATTACCATGTTCCTACGCATTTCGTCCGCCGCGTCTCCGACACCGAGATGCTGGTCAAGCGGCTGGAGATGATCCCCATCGAGGTGGTTGTCCGCAACATCGCCACCGCGACCCTCGCCAAGACCTACAACCTCGAGGAGGGGAAGGTTCTCGACTACCCGATCATCGAGTACTTCCTGAAGGATGACCGCCTCGGCGATCCGATGATCAACGAGCACCATGCCTATGCGATGGGCTATGCGACCCCGGAGGAGATGAAGTCCATCGCCCGGATCGCCTCGAAGGTGAACGCCATCTTCAAGTCCTTCTTCGACCGCCGCGGGCTGATCCTCGTGGATTTCAAGATCGAGTTCGGCAAGGCGGAGAAGAGCCTCCTCATCGGCGATGAGATCACCCCGGACACATGCCGGATCTGGGACAAGAAGACCAACAAGAAGATGGACAAGGACCGTTTCCGGTATGACATGGGCGGTGTCGACAAGGTCTACCGGGAACTCCTGCAGCGCCTGACCATGGCGGCTTGAATGCGGAGGCGGACGGAACCGTGCAGGGCGCCCGCGCCGGTCGCTCCCATCGCGACAAGGCGGTAGAGCACAATGATCGCGCCCGAGGGTTTGGCATACGTCGCTCTGGCCGCCGTGCTCTTTTTCTTCGCGGCGTTTCTCGCTCTCTGGAGGAAGTGGAAACGGCTGCTCCCGGTCGCCGGGTTGCTGCTGATCCTCTGGATGGCGATGATGCTCTTCTTCCGCGACCCGGTGCGTCCGTTGCCGGATCCGGGAGCCTGGGTGGCGCCCTCGGACGGCCGGGTGCTGCTCGTCGACCGGCGCGAGGACGGCCGCCGGCACTTCGCCGTCTTCCTGTCGCTGTTCAATGTGCATGCCGTGCGGGCGCCCGCGACCGGAACCATCCTCAGCGCGGAACATGTCCCCGGGCGTTTTCACCGCGCCGACCTGCCCGAAGCCGGCCTGGAGAACGAGCACCTTCGCCTGGTCTTTTCCACTGAGCGGGGGCCGCTCGAGTTGCGCCTGATCGCGGGCAAGGTCGCCCGCCGGATCGTCTGCGATCTCGTGCCCGGCGACTCCGTCGTCTCCGGGCAGCGGATCGGGTTCATCCGCTTCGGGTCACGGGCGGAGCTTACCTTACCACCGGGGATGGAATGCCCCCTGCGCGCCGGGGACAAGGTGACGGGGGGAGTGACTACGATTGGACGAACAGCGGAGGACCGGTCCGGTGAGTAAGGCGCCGATGCTTCTCACGTTCGGGAATGGATTGTTGGGGGCATCGGCGATCGTGCTCGTGTTTCTCGGCCATCCCTGGCCGGGCGGATTGCTCCTCCTGCTCGCCGCGCTGCTGGATGCGTATGACGGCCGGTTGGCGAGGAAGCTCGGTGTGGACAGTCACGGCGGCGCCGTGGCGGATTCCCTGGCCGACCTGGTCAGTTTCGCCACGGCTCCGGCGGTGTTCCTGTACATGGTGATCGGTGGTCCCTGGGGTCTTGTTGTCGCGGTGGTGTTTGCGCTGTTTATCGCCGGCCGCCTGTTGCGCTACCTGTTGGACCCCCCGCCGGCGGGGTCCTATATCGGCCTGCCTTCGCCTTCGGCCGCCCTGCCGACCACCGCCGCCGCCCTGATCGCCCTGAGGGAGGGCTGGCCCGTGTTCGCCGCCGTCGCCGCCCTGTTCTTCGGGCTGCTCGCGATCAGCCGCTTCCAGTTTCCCGGCTGGGGGCATCCGGCGATGAAACTGCTTCCGAAGGCGGTGCGCGCGATCATCTGGATCGGGCTGTTGGTCCTGTTCTTCCTCCGGCCCGCCGAGGCGGTTCTCGCCTTCTTTACGCTTTACCTGATCCTTGGACCGTTCCTGTTGATTCGTTTCCACGCGGCACTCGCGGAAGAAGCTGTCGGTGAGGGGGGAGCTGTACCATGATCGTCATCGTCCAGGTGATGCCGAAGGAGGGGATCCTGGACCCCCAGGGAGAGGCGGTCCGCCGCGCGTTGCTCCAGCTCGGGCACGATGAGGTGCGGAATGTCAAGGTGGGCAAGCGAATCCGCCTCGAGCTCGACACCGACGACCGCGACTTCGCCCTGCGGCGGGCCGGGGAGATGGCGAGGACCCTGCTCGCCAACCCGAACGTGGAGACGTTCCGCCTTCACATCGAAGATGAGGATGCCCGGTGATGAAGTGGGGTGTCATCGTCTTCCCCGGGTCGAACTGCGACCATGACGCCCACGATGCCCTCCAGCGCCTTCTCGGGCAGCAGGTCCGTTATCTTTGGCACCGGGAGCGGGACCTCGACGGGTTCGATGCCCTGCTCCTGCCGGGCGGATTCTCGTACGGCGACTATCTGCGCTCGGGGGCTATCGCGCGATTCAGCCCGGTGATGGAGGAGGTCGTCCGCTTCGCCGGCCGGGGCGGCACGGTACTCGGCATCTGTAACGGTTTCCAGGTGCTCACCGAGGTGGGATTGCTCCCCGGCACACTGCTGCGGAACGTTTCCCTCCGTTTCATCTGCGAGGATGTGCCCATCCGGGTGGAGCGCGCGGACAGCCGTTTCACCGCCGCCTGCGAAGCGGGCGAGGTACTCACCATCCCCATCGCGCACAATGAGGGGAACTACTTCCTGCCGGGCGACGAGCTGGATCGGCTCGAGGACCGCGGGGGGGTGCTCTTTCGCTACTGCACCCAAGGGGGGGAGGTGGTGGACTCGGCGAACCCGAACGGTTCGACGCGCAACATCGCGGGTGTGATCAACGAGGAGGGCAACGTGCTCGGCATGATGCCCCACCCGGAACGCCGCTGCGACCCGCTGCTCGGGCGCACGGACGGGCGGAAACTCTTCGAGAGCCTCCTCCAAGCCGTGGAGAGTCGATGAGCGGACGGTCGGAAGGATCGATGTCCTTCCTCGACCACCTCGAGGAACTCCGGAAGACCCTGTTCCTCGCGCTCGGCGGGCTGGCGGTCGGGGTGATCGCCTGCTACTCCGTCTCCCTGAGAATCCAGGAGTTTCTCCTCCAGCCGATCATCCGTCACCCGGGAACCACCCTCGCTCTCCTCGCCCCGACCGAAGGGTTCATCGTCCGTCTGAAGATCTCCCTCGTCGCCGGACTGTTCGTCGCGGCCCCCTGGGTGTTCTTCCAGCTCTGGCACTTCGTCGCCCCCGGACTGTACGACAGAGAGCGGAAGATGGTGCTCCCGGTGGTCTTTTTCAGCACCCTCTGCTTCATCGCCGGGGCGGTGTTCGGATACCTGATTCTCCCCTGGGCGACGAAGTTTTTCCTCAGTTTCGCCACTCCCACCGTGGAGAACGTCTGGTCGCTGGGCCGGTACCTCGATTTCGTCCTCCGCATGTTCCTCGCCTTCGGGGTGGTGTTCGAGCTGCCCATCGTGATCTACTTCCTCGCCCGGCTCGGCATCGTCACCCCGGACTTCCTGCGAAGATACCGGCGCCATGCGTACATCGTGGTGCTCGTCGCCGCGGCGATCATCACCCCGCCGGATGTGTTCACCCAGGTCATCCTCGCCGCGCCGATGGTCGTGCTGTACGAAGGCAGCATCCTCCTCGCGGTGATCGCCTATCGCCGCTTCGAGGCGGGCCTTCCGGGGGGCGGGGAGGCGAGCGGCGGGGATGGGGAGGACGGCGGTCCGGGCTCGCCAGGTGAGGCGGATGTGAGGGAAACGGGGGACTGATCGATGCCGGGCAGCGGTGAAGTGCTGGTGATCCTGCTGCTTGCCCTGCTCCTCTTCGGCGGGCGCGAGCTGCCGCGCGTGGCGCGCACCCTCGGCCAGTGGGCGGGCGTTTTCCGCCGCGCGCTCGATGAGGTCCGCCGGGAATTCAACCGGATCACCCTCGAGGATGAGTTGCGCGAGCATCCCCGCGGCGAAGTCCCGAAGGCGCCCGTCCGGCGGGAAGTGGAGTCGCCGGGGGAGGGAGATGACGCTTCGCAGGGGGAGGGCGGCGCGGCTCCGCCCCGGGATCCTCCTCACCCGACTCCCCCGGAGAACGCCGTCGGCCGGGAACCCCCAAGCCCTGGCAAACCGGGGCCGGAATAAGAGCCGGAACACCTCTCGCTGTTGCTTCAGAAACAGAAAAGCGGCGGACAGCCGTCCGCCGCTCGCTTTTCACTCGTTTCGGATTCCTCGAGGCTGCTACTCGCCCTCTTCCTCCTCCTCGTCGAACAGAGGCGGCAGTTCGATGCCGGTGGTGTCGGGCGCAACGCCCTGGCCCTCCTCCTCGCCTTCCAGCTCGAGGGGAGACAATCCCCCCACAGGCGGCGGACCGGCCGTGGTGTCCGGGGCCACTCCCTCGCCCGCCAGCCGTCCGGGCATGGGCGGAGGACCGGAGGGCAGCGTGGTGTCCGCAGGCGCCCGGCCCGGGGTGAGGAGGATCATTCCCTCCCCTTCCGCACCTTCACCCTCGCCCTCTTCGGCCGGGGTCGGCGCGACGGCCGGGGCTTCTTCCCCGGGAGGCTGCACTTCTTCAGCGGCCTCGCCCTCGGCGGCCACCTCCGCGGCTGCTTCGCGCTTCGCGCTCAGCTTTTCACGCTCTCGTTTCTCTTCCTCTTCGCGCAGTTTTTGCGCCAGGATCTCTTCCCGTTTCAACTGTTTTGCCGCCAGTTTCTCCGCGCGCTTCTCATTGCGGGTCAGGCGATTGGCGGTCTTGGTGAAGTCATGGTCGAGATCGTCGACCATCTCGGTGTACAGGCCGGTCAACCGGTCGAGGAAGTCCATCCCCGGCTTCACCTTGGCGAGTCGGTTGACACTCCAGAAGATGTGCCCGGTGAAGGGATCCATCAGCCGGACACGCACCCCGATTCTCCCCGCCTGTTTCATCAGGGGCAGGCCGCCGGAGCCCTCCTCCCATCGGAAAACCTCGACGCTGGCGATGGCGTCCACCTTCGCGCTGTCCCGCACCACGGTCCGGGCCTTGATGGAGAACGCCTGGTCCAGGGTCAACTTCCGGTCGGTGAGGAACTGTTCGAAGCGGATGAGGTCGAGCACTTCGTAGAGGCGCAGCAGCTCGGTGGAGAGCAGGGCGGACACCGTCCGTGGGTTGGTGCGCTTCAGGGAGCGGGGGAGGGTGGCCGGAAGCACGACGATCCGCATCTCTCCGCGCGGATCATACTTCTCGTCCATGCGGATGTCCGGCGCCCTCGCGGTCGCGCCGGCGGCGAGACCGAGAAGAAGAAAGATGGTGAGCAGACGGCGCATGCGCCCCTCGAAATGGGTCGGGTCCCTCTCTCAACTCTATCGGCTCTGCGAAGGAAAACTTAAGCGGTCGGTTGAAGAATCGAGGGCCGCGGCCGGGATGGAGGATGCCCTCCACTGGTTCCAGCGGGGAAACGGGCACTCGGGCCCCGAACCCTCGTCCGGGGGCGGCCGGACTCAGCCGATGACCAGGTTGACCAGCTTGTTCGGGACGACGATCGCCTTGCGCAGCTCGCCCTCCCTGAGGTAGGGCGCCACCCTGCTCGAGGCGAGGGCGAGCTTCTTCAGCTCCTCGCGGTCGGCGCCGGCGGGTGCCTGGATCCGGTCGCGCAGCTTCCCGTTCACCTGGACGACGACGAGCACCGTTTTCGTCGCCAGGGCGGCCTCATCGTGCACCGGCCAGGGGTGGTCGAACACGCTCGCCTCGCCGCCGAGCCGCTGCCAGGTCTCCTCGCCGAAATGGGGCGCGAAGGGCGCGAGCAGGCGCACGAGGACGCGCAGCATCCGTACCGCTGCCGCCGCGTCCACGCTTGTGCCGTCCTCGCCCACCCAGGCGTAGAACTCGTTCACCAGCTCCATCATCCGGCTGATGGCGGTGTTGAAGGTGAACGCCTCGAGGTCTTCGGTGACCGTCTTGATGGTGGCGTGCAGCTTTCGGTGCAGCTCGACGGGGTACTCCCCGGCGCGCACCTCTTCATCGGGTGTCGATGCCGCGCCGGCAAAGCGGGTTACCAACCGCCACACGCGGTTGAGGAAGCGCTCCACGCCCGCGATGCCCTCATCCGACCAGTCCCCGCCGGTCCGGTAGTCCCCCATGAACATCAGGTACATGCGGAAGACATCGGAGCCGTGCTTCGCGGTGAACTCGTCCGGGTTGACCACGTTCCCCTTGGACTTGGACATCTTGATCCCGCCGCGGGTGATGTGCCCCTGGTGGATCAGCTTCGCCGCCGGCTCGGCGACGGGGCACCACCCGATGTCGTGCAGGAAACGGGTGATGAAGCGGAAGTAGATCAGGTGGCCGGTGGCGTGGTCCGACCCGCCGACATAGAGGTCGATCGGCAGCCAGCGTTTCATCCGCTCGAGGTCGAAGGGGACATCCTCCCGCTCCGCCGAAAGGTAGCGCAGGTGGTAGAAGGCGGAATCGACGAAGGTGTCCATCGTGTCCGGGTCGCGCTGCGCTTCGCCGCCGCACTTGGGGCAGGTCGTGTGAATCCAGGACTCCACCGCCCCGAGGGGCGAGGTGCCCTTCGGGCGGAAGTCGGAGATCTCGTCCGGGAGCAACAGCGGGAGCTGCTCCTCGGGCACGGGGACCGCGCCGCACTTCGGGCAGTGGATGATCGGGATCGGCGCGCCCCAGTACCTTTGACGGGAGATCGACCAGTCCCGGATGCGGTAGGTCACCGTCGGACCGCCGAGCCCCTTCTCCTTCAACTTGCGGGCGATCAGCTTCGCGCCCTTCTCGCTGGCGAGGCCGGAGAAATCGCCCGAATCGACCATGATCCCCGGCTCTTCGTAGGCTTCGCCCATCTCCTCCGCCTCGAGCAGGCCGGAGGTCGGGCGGATGACAACCTTGATCGGAAGCTCGAAGGTCATGGCGAATTCGAAGTCCCGCTGATCGTGCGCGGGGACCGCCATCACCGCCCCGGTGCCGTAGCTGCCGAGTACATAATCGGCGACCCAGATGGGCAGCTTGTTGCCGGTGAGCGGGTGCAGGGCGTACGAACCGGTGAAGACACCGGTCTTTTCCCGCCCGGCTTCGCTGCGTTCGATCTCGGTCGCCCTCAGGGCACGCTGGACATACTCCTCGACCTCGGCCCGTTGTTTCTTCGTCGTCAACTCTTCCACGAGGTCGTTTTCCGGGGCGAGGACGAGGTAGGTGACACCATACAGGGTGTCCGGGCGGGTGGTGAAGACCTCGATTTTCCCGTCCGGTTTGCCCGAGAGCGGGAAATGGATACTCGCTCCCTCGCTGCGGCCGATCCAGTTCTGCTGCCGCTTGACCGTGCTCTCCGGCCAGTCGATCTCCTTCAGGCCCTCGAGAAGCTGGTCTGCGTAGGCCGTGATGCGGAAGAACCATTGGCGCATCTTCCGTTGATGCACCACGGCTCCGCAGCGTTCGCACTCCCCTTCGGCGGTGACCTGTTCGTTCGCCAGCACGGTCTGGCAGGAGGGGCACCAGTTCACCAGCCCCTCGGACCGGTAGGCGAGATCCTTGGCGAACAGTTGCAGGAACAGCCACTGCGTCCACTTGTAGTAGTCGGGGCTGCAGGTGATGACCTTCTGCCGCCAGTCGTACATCGCCCCGATACCCTCGAGCTGCTCCTGGATCGAGGCGATGGCGGTCATCGTGACTTCGCGGGGGTGGCTGCCGACCGCGATGGCGAAGTTCTCCGCCGGGAGGCCGAAGGCATCGTATCCCATCGGTTCGAACACCGCGCGCCCGGTCATCCGCTTGTAGCGGGCGAAGGTGTCAACCGGGCCGTAGTTCCACCAGTGGCCGATGTGCAGCTTGCTGCTGGAGGGGTAGCAGAACATGACGAGGGCGTAATAGGGGTCGCCCTTGGGATGATCCAGGTCCACCTCGGCGGTGTGGTGCTTCCGCCACCAGTGCCGCCATTTCTTTTCCACCTCGGCGAAAGGGAAACGTTCCTCGCTCATCTTCCTTCTCGTGGGAATACCGGTCGAACCGTGCTTTTTTCCAACGGAAAGCAGCTTCCCGGGGGGCGTCGTCCCGCCGCGCCCTACGGAAGCACGAAGGTAGCAAAGCCTTCCAGTAAGGGCAAGGGTCCGCGGGATCGAGGGAAGCCGCGCAGTGCGGGCTCGCCGGAAGTCCCGCCGGGGCGCGGGGCGGGGGGTGCCGCCGGGGTGTCTCCTGAGCGGAGGGGGTGAATTCCGCTTGTGACGGTTGTTTGACCCTTGGAGAGAACAGGGTTTGTTCGTTAGAATACGGGACATTCCTGGGGACGGGCGCTCGCCGGGTCCATTTTCCATCGTGCCGCGGCCCGGCAGGTGCGGCGGCGGCGCCCCGAACGGCGGTGAAAGAAAGCGGGAATGCGGCCGGCGGGGTGTGCCGTTCACCCGTCATTTACTTCTATCGGGGGGGCGAAGAGTCGAACATGGATGAGGAGTTCGAGGTTCTGATCATCGGCGCCGGTCCGGCCGGCATCGCAGCGGCGATTCCCCTCGCGCGGGCGGGGTTCGAGGTCGTCATCCTCGAGCGCGGGGAGTATCCCGGGGCGAAGAACGTGTATGGCGGCATCCTCTTTACCCACCAACTGTTGAAGCTGCTGCCCGATGCGTACGATACGGCCCCCATCGAACGGGCCGTCACCCGCCGGCGTTTCGCCGTACTCTCCCCCGAGGCGGAGGTCGCCCTCGACCTCAAGGTGGACCCCTGGCGGGAGCCGCCCTACAACCACACCGTCACCGCGCTGCGGGGCCGCTTCGACCGCTGGTTCGCCGAGCAGGCGGAGGCCGAGGGCGCGCAGGTGATCCCCGGCATGATGGCTTCGGACCTGCTGATCGAGGAGGGACGTGTCGTCGGGGTCAAGGTGCAGCCGGGCGATGAGGAGATCCGCGCGAAGGTGGTCCTTTCGGCGGAAGGGGTGCAGGCCTTCCTCGCCCGGCAGGCGGGATTGATGGCCCCGGAACTCCCCCGGCGCCACATGATCGCCAATGTCAAGGAGGTCATCGGCCTGCCGAAGGAGAAGCTCGAGGACCGCTTCCAGCTCGAGGGCAATGAAGGGGTCGCCGTCGAGGTGTTCGGCGACGCCGTCCGGGGCCGCCTCGGGATGGGGTTCATCTACACGAACGAGGAGACGGTCTCCCTCGGTCTCGGGATCACGGTGCACGACTTGATCCTGTCGAAGCAGACCCTCAATGATTTCCTCGAGTACTTCAAGAGCCACCCGATGGTGCGGAGGATGATCGAGGGGGGGGAGACCCTCGAATACAGTGCGCACCTGATTCCCGATTACGGGTACAACCACCTGCCGAAGATGGCGATGCCCGGCCTGCTGCTCCTCGGCGACACCGCCGGGCTGGTCAACGCCAGCCATTACCACGAGGGGACCAACCTCGCCATGGGCAGCGGAATCCTCGCCGCCGAGACCCTGATCGAGGCGAAGGAGAAGGGAGAGGACATCGGTGCGGCCGAAGTCGCGGCCCGCTATCGGCCCAAGCTGGAGAAGACCTTCATCCTCAAGGACCTGTTCAAGTTCCGCAAGATCCCGGATTTCCTCAACCGTTTCCCCCATTACCTGCGGGACTACCCGGAGCATGTCACCCGCTGGCTGACCGACTACTTCACGATCAGCGAAACCCCGAAGGACGAAGTGGAAAAGGGTATCCTGAAGAAGATCAAGCAGGACATCGGCCTGTGGCGCTTTACGGTGGATATGTTCCGACTCGGGAGGAACATGCGATGAGCCGCGAGAACCCGAAGACCATCGAGGACAAACTTTACCTCCTGACATACAAGACCGACAAGAAGTCGCATATTACCGTGGATCAGGAGAAATTCAAGGCGGATCCGGTCAAGGCCGTGCTTTACGTTTGCCCGGCGAAAGTGTACGTTGAGGATGAGAACTCCGGTGAATGCATCGTCAACTTCGAGAATTGTGTCGAATGCGGCACATGCCACGTGGCGGCTCCGGACTATGTCCACTGGTTCTATCCGGAAGGGGGGAAGGGCGTTCACTACAAGTATGGTTGATCCGCATCCGCGGCGGTGGAGCTTGTTTCCCCTCCTCGCCGTGTGCCTGACACTTCTCCTGGCGACTTCGTCGCCGGCCGCCGAGCCGGCGGACCCCGTGGGAAGGGTGGATACACTCTACCGGGAGGGGCATCTCGAGGAGGCGGAGCTCGAGGCGCTTCGTCTGCTCTCCCAGGGCAAGGGCCTCGCGGCGCGGCAACAGGCCGAGCTGCACAGGATTCTCGCCTTCGTCGCCATCGCCCGGGAAAATCGCGACCAGGGCAGGGAGCAGTTTCTCGAAGCCCTCGCGCTGAACCCCACGATGCACCTGAACCGCACGCTGACTTCGCCGAAAATCCTCTCGGTGTTCGATGAAGCGCGGGAAGCGTACACGCGGTTGAAACGGTTGAAAGGCAGCCGCGAAGCGGCGAGTGTCGACTACTATCGCCTCCGCATTGAAGGGGGATGGCGCAGCCTTCTGCTCCCCGGCCTCGGACAGTTGCACAAGGGGCATGTCCAGCGGGGAATCGTGTTGATGAGCGCCGCGGGGGTCAGCACCGTGGGGCTGGTGGCCTCCCAGTTCGCCGTGCAGGAAGCCGGCGACCGCTACCGGGGGAGCGATGATCCCGATCTCGCCGCGGACCTCTATGACAAGTACCTGCGGACCTGGCGCCTGCGGAACGGGTTCGGCATCGCCCTGGCGGCGGTGTGGATCGGATCCGCCCTCGATGCTTTTCTCAGCCCGCCGCCCCTGAACGAAACGCCGGAGGTGGGAGTGCGGATCGGCCTTCTCCCCATCGTGGGTGAGGAGGGCGGAACGCGGATTCAACTCCTCCTGCGCTGGTGAAATGTGTGCATCTTTCGCAGGTGTTCGTGCAGGATTTGCACACTCGCGTCGCGCGGTCTCTACGATCCACGAGTCGATTCCAAGCGGTAAACCGTGTAACTCCTTGTAATCCTTCCTTCTTCCTTCAAGATACTCTCCCTGCGATCCTGCCGGCCGCTCTGGCACGGGCTTTGCCCATACACAAAGCGATTACACGGGATTCTCGCACAGAACGAAGGCACTATCCGGGTCTGCCCTGGTCCTCTTGAATGGGATGCTGGCACTGGCGATTCGCACTGCTTCGGCATGGGTTTCGGCACGGTTGGCTGATTGAACACGGACGGTTTACGGTACGGTTTCCTGCACGGTTTACCGGCGGCCGACCCGGGGTGCCTTCGAGTTCCACCTTTGCACGGTTCACCGAAAGGTCTATCACGCACTGCCTGCTCTGACGGACCGTGGGCCTTTCGCTGACTTGCCCACACAGCGTTTCCCCAAACGCTGTCCCCTGACCACCAAAGGACCGGCTTGCCGGTCCTTTGGTATTAGGGGCCAATCGGCTACAGAGTTCTCCCGATTCCATCCGCCGAACGGTTGTAAATGCGCGACACCCCCGTGTTCGCGGAACGCGCCCTCCCGCGTTATGCCTGTGCTGTGACCCCGGGTCTCGCGGGACCGAGGGGAAGGGGAGTGGTTGACAGTTCCGGGGCTCCCCTCTATATTGGGGCGTTCAAATCGGGGCGTAGCGCAGTCCGGTAGCGCACCTGCTTCGGGAGCAGGGGGTCGCTGGTTCAAATCCAGTCGCCCCGACCAGTAAGAACAAGGGCTTACGGGCTTATCCCCGTAAGCCCTCGTTCGTTGCGTACTTCATATGTACTTCATACGCTGCCGGATTCACCCCCATCGGGGTCTCCGTCCCGGGCACGATTCCGGGCATAGGGCAGCTTCGCCATC
>CAYOKT010000031.1:2553-30816 GCA_964404605.1 uncultured bacterium | reverse complement strand
CCTACGACAGGGACATCCTACGATAGGGCCACCCTACGACAGGGACATCCTACGAACGCTTCCCGCTGTCATCCTGAACGCAGTGAAGGATCTCGAAACGAACTGTTTCCCATCCACCGGAAGCGCATCGTTTCGAGACTCTTCCCTCGTCCCGAAGAATCGGGACGGGTCAGAGTGACACTTCTTTGCACTTGGCGGAGTCTGCAGGGGCACGGCGCGCCGTGCCCCTACGTTATTGTTTTCGGATGAGATAGCCCGGGGCCGCCTGCTGCGGCGCTTACCACGCCGCCTGCCTCGGCGCAGCCTTGGCGTAGACGGGTAGCTGAAGGCGAAGGCGGGTAGCCTTTGGCGAAGCCAGGGCTGACCCCGGGCTTTTCTGTTCCTTGCGGCTTCGCTCCGCTGCGCCGTCACGAGTGGCCGGCGGCACGTCGCCGGGCTACCGCACGCAACGACGAACGGCGCCGGCCGGATGGCCGACGCCGCTCGTCGTGTGATAGCAGATGAGGAAGAGAGAGTATTGCGTTTACTTCAGGAGGATCATCTTCGCCATCGTGCTGCCGGCGCCGGTGGTCAGGCGCACGAAGTAGATCCCCGAGGAGAGGTCCGCACCGTCGAAGCTGATCTTGTGCTCACCGGGCTGCGCCGGACCGTTCCGCAGGGTCGCCACCTGGCGGCCGAGGGCGTCGAACACCGCAACCTTCGCGATATACGGCTTGTCGAGACGGAAGGTGATCGTGGTGCTCGAGTTGAACGGGTTCGGATAGACCGCGCTGATCTCGAAGCCGCCGGGCAGGGCCGGCGTGCTCGCCGCGTCACCCACGGCCGCGCGGGCGGTGTGAATATCCGTTGCGTTCGTCGCCGCCCAGTCGATATCCTCGTCATCTTCCGTGTGGCAGCCGAGGCAGGCGTAGTCGAGCGTGATGTAGGCCCGGCCGTCGTCGTCCTGGTTCCAGTAGAGCGTGCCGCCGATGTCGGTGACATTATCCTCCGCGAGGACCGGATCGGTCATCGGCTCGAAGAGGTGGCCGGCCACATCACCGCTGTGCGGACCGCTGGCGACCGCCGATTTGCCGATATCCGGCATGTGGCAATCGACGCAGTTCAGGTCCTCCATGTCCTGGATGACATAGTAGCCGTTGCTCTCGCTGCCCGGGTGGCAGTTCGAGCAACTGAACCCGTCCACCAGTCCGCCGTCGTTGTACACCGTCGAACGGTGGGGGTTGTGGCAGGTGGTGCAGCTCAACACATCGCCGTGGGGCGAGTGAACGAACTCCTCGCCCTGCTGGTGGTGGCGCATGAAGCCGCCGCTCCACGGCATCCGGTACTCGCTGTCACGGTAGTGGCAGCCGATGCAGTCGATCCCGCCGGGGGTCGAGACATTGCTTGGATCCGCGGCGTGCTCGCTGCCGGGGCCGTGGCACGCCTCGCAACGCACGCCCGGCTGCGCCCAGTCGCCGGCGATCCCGGGCAGGTCGTTGGTCGCATCGGCGTCATACCCGGTGGTGTGGCAGCGCCCGCAGTCGTACTGGCGGACTTCACCGGGGTGATAAGGGACCCATCCCTGCGTGGCGAGGTTGAACTGCGTCGAATCGTCCTCGCCGCCGGTGACGATGTACCCTTCTACACCGACAAAGCGCGCCTTCCAGAAATAGTTCCCGATGATGTACTCGACGTCGTCCCACTGCAGGGGCACGCCGCCCGTGTCCGGCAGGGGCGGCAGGGGTGTCCACGGGTAGAGGTCGGAGGCGGGGGTATCACCTCCGATGTAAGTCAATTTCCAGGGATGGCCGGAGTTCATGTAGTTGTCGAAGAACCCGGTCTCCGGGAAGTTGGCGTGGCACGTTCCGCAAGTGGTGTCGCCAACATAATCCTGCGCGAAAGCTGTCCCTGCGAGGAATACGAAGAGACACAACAAGATCCATCTTTTCATGTGCAGGCCTCCCTATAAGTGGTAAATGGCTATAAATACAATCCAAGACTTTGTGACAGAATTCGCATGGCAATATACGGACTAGAGCACCCGCAGGTCAACAATTAGGGGAGTCTAATCTCCAGTTATTCATTGAGGTTTCCGGGGGTCGGTGTTTTTTTTCATCACGGTGGAATGACGATCCGCCGGGTGACATGATCTCTTATCATACGGGGATGTGGAACCCTGTTTCACCGAAGATTTCGGAGTTTTTTTCCGGCGGGGAACAAGACCGGTACTCGATAGTCCGGCCTATTCCGCCGGTTACGGCACTTGTCGGTCCGGAACGGACGCCGCGCCGCCGGAGCGGCCGGGCGAGCCGTTTTCCGGGAACCACTCCCGGCGCCGGGCGAGTGTATCTTTCGGTGGTGATGGGATGGAATGGCTGAAATGGCCGTAAATCTGCCGGAAGACCTCCCGCGGGGAGAGACGCCCCGCTGCCCGCATTTCGGGGAGTGCGGCGGGTGCGCGCTGCAGGATGTTCCCTACGCCGCGCAGGTGGCGGCGAAGGAGGCCGCGCTCGGGGCCCTGCTCGGCCGGGAGGTGCATGTCGTTCCCAGCCCGGAGCCCTACGGCTACCGGCACCGGATGGATTACATCGTCGCGTTCGGCAAGGTCGGCCTGCGGAAGCGGGGGGACTACCGCACCGTGGTCGACCTGCGGGAGTGCCACATTGTTCCGCCCCGTGTCAGCGGCCTGCTGGCCGAGGTGCGGGAGTGGGTCTCCGAGCTCGGCATCCGGGGTTACAATTTCGTCACGAACCGGGGGGACCTGCGCTACCTGACCACCCGCTACGCCCCCTCGTCCGGTGAGTTGATGGTGGTGCTGGTCACCGCATCGGGGGAGACGAAGGTCCTGCCGCTGGCGGAGCGCCTTCTCGGACGGGCGGAGAGCGTCGTCTGGGCGGTGCAGGGGCGGCACGGGAACGACTCCCGCGGCGAGGTCCGCCGGACCTGGGGCGCGCCCGTGATCCGGCAGACCATCCGCGGGCGCAGGTTCACCATCGGTCCGAACACCTTCTTTCAGAACAACCTGCTGCTCGCCGACACGCTGTTCACCGAGGTCGCGCGCCACTTGCGGGGGGATGTCCTCGACCTGTTCTGCGGGGTGGGCGTGGTCGGCATCGCCGCGTCCGACAATCTCACCCGGCTGCTCGGCGTGGACAACGTGCCGGAGAGCATCGAGCGGGCGCGGGTGAATGCGGCGTCCAACGGAATCGAGGGGGCGGAGTATATCCTCGAGGACGCCAACCACTTTCTCGCCTTCCGTGAAGGGCCGCCGCCGGACACGGTGGTGGTGGACCCGCCGAGAAGCGGCCTCGCCCCGAAGCTGGTGCGCAAGCTGAACCGTCTCGGCGCGCCGAATCTCGTTTACATCTCCTGCAATCCGAAGACGTTCGCCGTCGATCTCGCGGGGCTGGAAGCCTACCAGCTCGAGGAGATCTCCGGGTTCGACATGTTTCCGCAGACGCCGCATGTGGAACTGGTCAGCCGCTTGCGGCGCAGGTGAGGGTGGGAGCATCTTCCCCTGGTGGACCGTTTCACCTGTGCGCCTGTCCCGGTTTTCGCGGGGCGGGCGGGTCCTCCGGCGGGCGGGTCCGGCGGCCGCGGCGCCCGCGGGGGGAAGGTGAAGGTGGTGAGGGTGGGCAAGACACGGGGAGTACCGATGAAAGCGCCGTTGCAGGATGTGCAGGCCAAGTTGAAGGAACTGGAGCTGGATGGCTGGCTGCTCTATGTCTGGCGGGATGTGAACCCGGTGGCGGTGGCGGTGCTCTCCCTGCCGGAGGGGCAGGTGCGGACGCGCCGCTGCTTCTACTGGATTCCCGCCGAGGGCGCGCCGTTGAAACTGCTCCATCGAATCGAGCCGTTCACCCTGGCTCACCTGCCGGGCGAGGAGCGGCGGTACCTGAGTTACATCAGCCTTCGCGAAGCGCTGGAGGAGATTCTCCGGGACGCCCGGCGCATCGCCATGGAATACAGCCCCCAGGGCGCCATTCCCACGGTGTCCTGGGTGGATGCGGGGATGGTGGAGCTGGTGCGCGGATGCGGGGTGGAGGTGGTCTCCAGCGCCGACCTGATCCAGTATTTCGAGGCGACGCTGACCGACGCGCAGATCAGCACCCATTTCATCGCGGCGGAGAGGTGCCGCACCATCGCGGCGGAGGCTTTCGAGGAGGTCGGGCGCAAGCTCCGCGCGGGAAAGAGGGTCCGGGAGACGGATGTGCAGGCCTTCATCATGCGCCGCTTCGACGAGTTGGACCTGACGACGGACCATCCGCCGATCGTCGCCGCCGATGCCAACGCCAGCAATCCGCACTACAACCCGAAGCCGGGCGAGGACTCGCTCATCGTTCCCGGGCAGGTTCTGCTGATCGACCTGTGGGCCAAGCTGCACGAGGAGGTGGCGGTGTACGCCGACCAGACCTGGATGGGCGTGATCGGCGCCGGCCCGGTCCCCCCCCGCGTGCAGGAGGTGTGGGAGCTGGTGCGTGATGCGAGGCGGGCGGGCTGGAAGCTGGTGCAGGACCGCTACGCCCACGGCGAGCCGGTGCACGGCTGGGAGGTGGACGAGGCCTGCCGCCTTCGCATCGAAGAGGCGGGTTATGGCGAGTATTTCACCCATCGCACCGGGCACAGCATCACCACCGAGGGACATGGCAGCGGGGCGAACATGGACAACCTCGAGACCCGCGAGCTGCGCTGCCTGATCCCGCGCACCCTGTTCTCCATCGAGCCCGGGGTGTACCTGCCGGAGTTCGGCATCCGCTCCGAGTTCAATGTCCTCATCGACCCGCTGGGCGCGGTGGTCGTGGCGGAGGGCACGGACCAGGAGGATCTCATCCGGGTGGAGGTCTGAGGCGCTCCCGGCGGGGCGCGGGCGTCGGCGCGCCACCTGGAACTTCCGTTACGACGGGGTCTGTCCCGGTTCGCCGCCCGGAGGGGCCGGGTTTTCCCCCACCCGGAAGAGCAGGCGGACCGTGGTCCCTTTTCCCGGGTGCGTGCTGACCTGGATCGCCCCCTCGAGGCTTCGCATGATGCCGAGCACCGCGGACAACCCCAGCCCGCGGCCGGGGAACTTGGTGGTGAAAAAGGGGTCGAACATCTTCCCGCGCGATTCCTCGTCCATCCCGCAGCCGCTGTCCTCGACCTCGAGATACACGAACTCGCCGGGGTTCGTCTCCGCGGGGACCGCATCCTGCAGATGGTCGGGATCCGCCGTGGTCCTGCCGGTCCGGAGATGGATCTCCCCGCTGTTCCCGCCGATGGCCTCCACGGCGTTGCGGAGCAGGTTCAACACCACCTGCTGCATCTGGGAACGATCCGCCTCGAAGGTCGGCAGATCCTCCTCGAGGTGTGTCTCCAGGCGGATGGGTTCGGGGACGGAGATCCGGATCAGGTCTTCCATCTGCTGGATCAGGCGGGAGAGGTGGATCGCCTCGACGATGTAGGTTCCCTGGCCGGAGTAGGCGAGCAGTTGCTGGGTGCGCTCCGCCGCCCGCAACGCCACCTGTTGGATGTTTTTCAGGTTGCGGTAAGCCGGGTGGGTTTCGGGGATGTCCATCTTCGCCAGGTCGACGTTTCCCACGATCGCCCCGAGGGCGTTGTTGAAGTCGTGGGCGATGCCGCCCGCCAACAGGCCCAGGCTCTCCAGCTTCTGCGCTTCGAGCACGGCTTCGGTCAGCCGTTTCGCCTCGGTGATGTCGTCCACGATGATTTCGCAGGTGGGTTCGCCGTTGGCCCGGTCCCGGGAAATGCGGCCGCTGAGACGGACCTGGACCAGCTCCCCGTTCCGCTTGCGCCACACGGCTTCCCGGCCCTGCAGCAGCTCCGCGGACGTCAACTCCCCGCGGACCTTCTCTCCCTCCGCCGGGTCCGCGAAAATGTCCGTGAACAGGTTCCGTCGCATCAAGTCGTCCGCCGAATCGAAACCGAGCATCGTCACGAGGGCGGGGTTCACATCGAGGAAGCCACCATCCATGTCCACGCGGAAGATGCCGAAAACGGCGCCCCGGACCAGGTTGCTGTACTTGGCTTCCGTGGCGGTGAGCTGGGCGGTTTTCCGTTCGATTTCACGTCGCATGACCTCCGAAATGCGCCGCATCGCGAAATAGCGGGCCAAGAGGAACGCGCTCCCACCGAGCAGGGTAAAAGCCAGCAGGATGAACCAGGCCCGGGTATAGAAGGGTCCGCGGATTGTCATGAACGCCGTGGAGACAGGTTCACTCCGGTGCCCGAGCCCGTCAGTGGCCTGGACGGTGAAGCGGTAACGCCCGGGCGGCAGGTTGGCATAATGTGCCTGGCGACTGTCTGTGATGAATTCGCTCGACGTCTTCTTGCGCTCGTTTTCCAACCGGCAGAGGTATTGGACCTGCCCCTCTTCCAGGAAGGAGGCGCAACGGTACTGGATGTTGAGCATGGTTCCCGCCTGGAAGGATACGGGCTTGTCCGGCGGAAAGGTTTTGCCAGCGGCGTGCACGGCGAGGATGTCCACATGCGGGGGCGCGGCCATCCGCTCCTTGTCGTCGTACTTCTCCGCATAGCGGGAGACCCCGGAACTGGTCCCGATCCACAGCCTGCCCCGGCTGTCGAGCAGGCCGGCGGCGCGGTTCGTCTCCATGCCGGCGAGGCCGCTGAGCTGGGTGAAGTGTCGCAGGGTCTCCCCGTCCCAGCGGTAGACGCCGTTGTCCGTGCCGATCCACAACCGCTCCTTTGCGTCCCGCACCAGCAGGTAGACCGGGCGGTCGATTGGTTCGCCGCCCAGGGGGGATGTTCGCAGGCTGTCGCCCGCCAGGGTCATGAGTCCAGCGATTGTTCCGGCGAGGGGCGGGTCCCCGCCGTTCTCCAGGAACGTGTAGATATAGCCTTCCTTGTGATCCCGGGCGTAGAACCGGGTCAGGCGCCCCTCCGCCCATTTCCCGGCGCCGTCCCTGCCCCAGGCGAAGTAGAGGGCGCCGTCCGCGGTGAAGAGCATGTTGCGGACGTAGCAGACCGGGAGATTCGTGTCGCGGACCAGCACGCCGTTCCTCAGGCGGAAGAAACCATCCCCGGTGCCGACCAGCAGCCTGCCGGAGGGGTCTGTTTCGAGGCAGAGGACATCGCGGGTGGCGCCGTCGGCGAAGGGAATCCAGCTCAGTCCGCCATCCCGGTCGAGACGGGCGAGCCCCTTGAAATGAGCGGCGATCCAGGCGGAGCCCCCCCGTCCGGCCTCGATGTCCATCACCCGCGTGCGCGATTCGTCCACGCCTTTGCCCGAGGAAAACCGGATGGTTCGTTTACGAGTGCCCGCGACGACCGTCAAGCCGGTGTTGTGCCCGAAGAGCAGGCGGTCGGGTTCGACCTCGCAGATCGCCGTGACTTCGTCCTGCAGCAACCCTTCTTCGATGCCCAGGTTCTGGAAGCGGAAGCTGGGAATCTTCGTCGCTCCGCGGTCACTGCAGAACCAGAAGTTCACCTCCCGGTCGAGGAGCATGCTGTACGCTCCGTTGGCGGCCAACCCGTTCGCGCTTCCGAAGGGATGGAAATATCCATCGGCGTGGAGGTGAAACAGGGTGACGGGATTGCCGAGGAAGAGGTTTCCGTGGCGGTCGGGCAACAGGGTGAGATGAGGGAATTGCGAGGCGCCGGTAAGGGGTTTGAACCGGGCGATCCGCCGGTAGCTCCCCCCCTCGATTTTCCCCGCCCAGTCCCTGCCGGCGAGCCAGATCCGGGAGGAATCGGCGCCGAGACTCTCCACCGCGATGCCGGCGATCTCCCCGTCCGGCGCCTCCAGTTCCGGGCGGACGAGGCGCATCGAATCCGGGTCCAGCCACCAGAGCCCGCGCCCCGTGGCGAGGAGAACCCCGCCCCTCCACCGGGCCATGCCGGAGACGCTTGATATTTCTTCCCCGTCGCCGGTGGTGATTCGCTTCCACTCGCCGCCGCGGTAGGCCCACAGGCCGTCGAGGGACGTGCCCAGCAGGAGCGGGTCGCCTTCGCCGCGAACCGGGACGAGGAAGCTGGTGGCGATGTTATACCGTCCTTTCAGAGGCGGGCCGTCGGTGACAGAGGTCCAACCCGCGTCCGTGTAGCGGCCGATTCCACCGAACCGTGTCGCCGCCCAGATGCCGCCGCTCGAGTCGGCCTGGAGCATCCGGTATTCGGTCCGGGGCAGGCGATCCGGGTAGGAGAAACGGGTCCACGCTTCGCCGTCATAGCTGGCGATGGCGCCGCGGGTGGCGAACCAGAGTACGCCGTGACTGTCCTGGGCGATCGAGTAGACCTTCGAATTGGGGAGGCCGTCCAGCTCGGTGTACTGGCGGGAGAATTGGTGAAACGGGTAGTCCATGGCCCGGGCGGACAGGGAGAAGAGAAGAAGCCCCATGGCCGCGAGGATGATGCGAGGGAAGGCGCGCCGTGAAAGCCTGGCTCTGTTCACCCGTGCGTTCATCGGAAGGCTCAGTATTGGGCACTTTGTCGTGTAATATACGAAAAATACAAAAAACAGTGTCTGGAGAAGCCGATTTCCAGGGAGGGTTCGTTAAACGCTCCACGCCTTTATGTTACTGAATTCTCAATGGAAAAGCAGGGGTTTCCCCGGGCACAGAGAGGTTTTTTCGCTCGTGGTGGTATTGGTGCGTTTACAGTATTTGGGATTTTTAGCTATTCTGAAGCTTGCGAGTGGTAAAATCTGAGATAATACTCCCGCCTTTACCCCTGGGTTCCCGTGACGGTGGAGGGCCCAGTGCTTGCCCGACGGGGCGACGGGTGACCCTGTCCGTCATTGGCGTTGCGTTGCACCCATGATAAAACCCGGGACTGCCCGGCTTCGCGATGCTGCGCCGCGGCGTGAAGTCCCGGGCCGCCCTGTCCGCCGCCCGCTCAGCACCCTCCGCTTTTCTTCTTTTTCCGGTGGGTCTTCTTCACCGCCGGCGCCGCCGGCGCGGGCGCGGGCGGGGGTGCGGCGCCGAGGGCCGCGCTGCCGCCGAGGAAATGTTCGCGCAGGGCGAACACCTTCATCGCGAGGTCGGGATCGGCCGAACCCGTCTTCCCCTCGAGCACGACCTCGACGAACCTCTGCGCGCCTCCCTCGAGGACCAGGGCATCGTACCCGAGCCCGCGCAGCACCACCCAGGCCTCGCTCGACCGGGAGCCATCCCCGCAGACGAGGACCAGCGTGCCGCTCTTCGGCAGTCGGTCGAGACCATCGGCGCTCAGCAGTTCTTCCAGCGGGAGGTTCACCGACCCGGGAATCGCCCAGCGGGCGAACTGCTGCGGGGAACGCACATCGATGATTTCCAGTCCCGGCTTGTCTTCGATCATCCATTCCGATAGGGTGAGCGGGTCCACCCGGTCCTCGCCGGAGGCGACCAGCTCGCCCCATTCCTCCACCGAGACGACCGGGGCCAGCTGCGTCGGGGTGCCGGTGAGAGCCAGCGCTCCCGCGAGGACGAGAAGCAGCGCGGCGCCGAGTTTCGGCCACCAGGAATCGTTCATCGGGTTGCTCCTGAGTTGGGCGCCGGTGTTACGGCGCGACCACACCGTTTTTCTTCCGCTCGAGCCAGGTTCCGAGGCTGAAGGCGCCCACGGCCATGAGGACCGCCAGCAGCATGGTGACTCCCGGGCTGGTCTTCAGCCACTGCCAGACATACGCCTCGCCCATCGCCCCGGCATGGTGGAAGGACCGGATGGCCGGCTCGAGCAGGCTGAAGACGAGGATGCCGAAGAACACCCCGGCGATGTAGAAAAGGGCGTCCAGCTTGCCGGTGACCGCCGCGACGCAGGAGGTGCCGGGGCAGTACCCGCCGACGATGAACCCCACGCCGAGGATCAGTCCCCCGGTCACCTGCGAGGCGAGGAAGGTGGGGTTGATGTAGGTGACACTGAGGTCGAGCAGCCCGAGGGCCACCAACCACCAGAAGCCGACCCCGGCGACGACGATCGCGGTGAACATCACCTTGAGAACGCTGAAGTCGAGCAGGTAGAACTGCGCGGTGAGCTTGCGCGCGCTGCCGAACCCGGCGCGTTCCAGGAAGAACCCGAACCCGCCGCCGATGAGGAAGGCGACCACCAGCCCGACATAAGGCGTGAAGGCGCCGTACGCTTCGAGGGGGAATCTCATCGCCACTGCCTCCTCACGAAGTATGCCGCTCCGAACCCGCCCGCGAAGACGGCGAACATGAACACCCAGCTCCCGAGGGCGAGGGTGGCTCCGCCGGAGAGCGCCTGCCCGGAGGTGCAGCCCCGGGCGAGCCGCGCCGCGAACCCCATCAGCGCGCCGCCGGCGAAGGCCAGGGTGAAGCGCAGCCTGGAGGAGGCGCGCGGCCCCTTCTCCACCGTTTTCCGCACCCGCCCGGCGAGCAGACCGCTGACGAGGCCGCCGGTGAAGACGCCGAGGACCATGAAGACGAGCGAGTTGTTCAGCGGGTTGGCCTCGCCCTCGAAATAGTGTTCGATGTACGAGTTCGCCTCGACCACCCGGGGGGTTGCGAGGTGCATCAGGGCATAGAGGGCGCGGGCGAACGCGCCCGAGGCCCCCAGCCCGCTGCCGAGCAGCAGGTAGGCCAGCAGCAGCGTCAGCCCCAGCCCCAGCCCGGCGGCGTAGGGGGACCAGTAGGGTTGTGGTTTCGTGATTCTGCTTTCCATCTTCTCCTCAAGCTGTTCCAGCGACACGCTGGTTCGTTCAGGGCAATGTGTTCGAAAGAACCTCGGCGGCCGGGGCGAGGATGTCCGCCTCGGGCAGGTGGCTCGCCTGGCCGGCGCAGACGATGAGGAACCGCAGCGCCAGCCCGCCGGCGAGCACCAGCACGGGGGCGAGCCAGGCAGGTGCGGGCTTGCGGGCGATCTCGCGCGCCTCGAGCCAGAGCGGGAGGAGAATCCCCAGCGCGACCACCAGCACCCAGAAGGTCCCGGCGAAGGGGCCGGAGAGGAGAAGCCGGGCGGCCTCCTGCCGGGCCAGCGGTCCGGCGAGCAGGGTGAGCAGGAGCAGCAGGAGAATCAGGAGTTCGGCGGCCAGCAGGCCCGTGTCCCAGCGGAGCAGGGAACGCTCCTCCGGGCCGGTGGGACGCATCAGGAGGGCGAACGCGCAGCCGGCGGAGAGACCGCTGGCGAGGAACAGCGGCGCGAGCAGGCTGGTGTTCCACAGCGGGCGCGCCGCGTTCACCCCGAGGAGGACCCCGGTGTAGAGCCCCAGCAGGGAGCCGGTGAGGACCGCCGCCCAGGCGATGATTCTCTCCCGGCGCCCCGCCGCGCGGCGGAGCGCCTGCCATGGGCGGTCGAGGGCCGCCAGCGGTCCGCCGAACCGCTCCAGCCCGCCCGGCATCGCCAGCAGGAGAACCTGCACCGGGTAGACGAGGAGGAGGATCCACGAGCCCCAGGACATCGGCGAGGCCGGCTTGAAGGTGAGGAAGAACCGGAAGACGTGGGCGGGGTGGGCGAGATCGAGCAGCAGCAGGAGCATCCCCAGCGAGAGCAGGAGGGGGGAGTAGAGCAGCGCCGTGCGCGGCAACGCCCGGCCCTCCGCCGCCCGCCCGGAGAGGCGCTGGAGTCCTCCCAGCACCATCAGCCCCGCCACCAGCCCGCCGAGGAACAGGTAGAGGGGGATCGGCCATTCCCAGACCGCGAGATGCGGATCGATCAGAGGGTTGTGCCTTCCGGTAACGATTTCGACCATCGTGTTTCTCCCGGCGGTGGGCGGACGACCGCCCCCTGGCTGTTACAAGAGAAAGAACAGGTTCGGCCTGGTGCCGGCCTGCGGTTTCAGCGTCTTCACCCTGCGACCATCGAGCAGCGCGCGCAATTCACCGTGCGGATCCTCGAGATCGCCGAAGTTGATCGCCTTGGTGGGGCAGGTGGCGGCGCAGGCCGTGTCCAACCCCTCCACCACGCGGTGATGGCAGAAGGTGCACTTGTCCGCGTACCCCTCCGGGTGGATGAAGCGGGCGTCGTAGGGGCAGGCGGCGATGCAGGCCTTGCAGCCGGTGCATTTTTCGTGGTCCACGAGGACGATGCCCGTATCTTCGTCGATGTAGGAGGCCCCCGTCGGGCAGACCGTGACACAGGGCGCGTCGCTGCAATGGTTGCAGCGGGTGCTGTAGATCTCGCTGTGCAGGTCGGGGAAGCGGCCGGTGGTGATCTCGGTGATCCAGTCCCGCGTGTAGCCCTCGGGGACGCTGTTCTCCATGAAGCAGGAGATCACGCAGGCGTGGCAGCCGACGCACCTCCGGGTATCGATAACCATGCCGTAACGCGCCATGGGGTGCTCCTCAGAGGACGAAGGTGACGAAGTTGACATTCATCCCGGTGCCGCCCATCACCGGGTCGGTGTTGTAGCGGGTGATCAGCGCGGCGTCGTCCGCCCCCTTCCGGTTCGACAACCCGCGCGCGGTGTGCCCGAAGCCGTGGACCATGTAGACGCAGTCGGGGCGGATGCGCTCGGTGACCTTCACCAGGACGGGGTTGGATTCGACGCCCTCCGTGTTGCGGAGGACGACCTTCCGGCCATGTTCCAGGCCCCAGCTCTCCGCCACGTGACGGTTGACCCAGACCTCGTTCTCGTCGATCACCCGGTTGAGGATGCGGTTGTTCGTCGTCCGGCTGAAGGTGTGCACCGGCGCCCGGCCGAAGAGCAGGCGGTAGTAGCCCTCGGGCGGGGAGCCGTGGTCGGTGAAGCTGGGCATCGGGTCCTGGCCCTGCGCGGCGAGACGCGAACTGTAGAGTTCGATCTTCCCCGTTTCGGTGAAGAAATCGGGCTCGATGCCCTCCTCGAAGTACATCGGTTGTCTCGGGAAGGTGACGACGCCGTCCTTTTTCAGGTCCTCCAGCCTGATCCCGATGGGGTCGAGACGGAGCCGGAGGTACTCCTCCATGTCGTTCCAGGGGAAGTAGTCCGAGAGGTCCAGCCGCCGGGCGAGTTCCTTCGCCACCCACCAGGGGGGGCGGCTGTCGTACATCGGCTCGACCACGGGCTGGCGCAGGGCGATGAAGGGCTCGCGCCACGAGGCGACATGGAGGTCGTCATACCGCTCGAAGAAGGTGGCGTCCGGGAGGACGACATCCGCCCAGCCGACGATTTCCATCGGGAGGACATCGGACACGGCGACGAATTCGAGGTGCTGCAAGGCCTCTCGCGTCTGCTGCGGGTTCGGCAGGCTGCGGAGGAGGTTGGTGCCGTAGACGAACCAGCCGCGGATCCGGCAGTGGTTCGTGGGCACCGGGAAGGTGGCGTCGCACAACCCCGAGGCGAGGGTGTGGGAGGCGAGCGGATAGTCCTTGACCATCAGGTCCGCCCGCGTGCGGTTTGGCTTCGGGTAGGGCTTCGGTTTCGGCTTGGGGACCTCCACCGACCCGGGGTAGAAATACCCGCCCTTGCGTCCCCAGGCGCCGAGCAGCGCGGTCAGGATGGCGATCGCGCGCACCCGCTGGGTGTCATCGCCGTACCAGGTCACATGCCGCCCGGGATGGACCAGCACCGCCGGCTTCTGGTGGCCCATCTCGCGCGCCGTGGCGCGGATCACCCCGGGCTTGATCCCGGTGATCGTCCAGACCCGCTCGGGGGTGTAGGGTTGCACATGCGCCTTGAGCTGCTCGAAGCCGTAGGTGTATTTCCGCACATAGCCGGCGTCGAACAGCCCCTCGTTGATGATCACGTGCATCCACGCGAGGAGCAGGGCCATGTCGGTGCCGGGCTTGATGGGCAGGTACCAGTCGGCCTTTCCCGCGGCCACGGAGAAGCGCGGATCGACGACGACCAGCTTCGCCCCGCCCGCGAGGGCGTCGGCGAACTCCTGCACCTGGGTGTTGTGCATGTTCTCGCCGAGATGGGTGCCCAGGAAGACCAGCATCCGGGCGTTGGCGATGTCCACCCGCTCGGGGCTGCCGATCTCCTCGCCGTAGGTCAGGTCGAAGCCGACCTCCCGCGGGCCGCGGCACTGGGCGTAGGAGGGGGCGGCCATGTTCGGTGTACCGAAGGCCTGCATCAGGTGCTTGATCATCCCAGCGCCGTAGCCGTGGTTGAACAGCGCCAGGCACTCCGGCCCCCAAGTCTCCTTGATCGCGAGCATCTTCTCGGCGGTGAAGTCCAGCGCCTCGTCCCAGCTCACCATGCGGAACTCGTCCCCGCCGCGTTTTTTCGTGCGGATCATCGGGCGCTTCAGGCGGTCGGGGTCGTAGAGCAGGCCGGTGGCGCCGTTGCCCCGCGGGCAGA
The DNA here is from genome assembly GCA_964404605.1 of uncultured bacterium. GTDB lineage: Bacteria > Electryoneota > Electryoneia > Electryoneales > Electryoneaceae > CAYOKT01. Next base: position 16,667 of record CAYOKT010000031.1, on the reverse strand, counting down.
GCCGGCCGTTGGCCAACGGATGCTTCGGGTTGCCCTCCAGTTTGACCACCCGCCCGCCGCGCACCCTGGCGATCATCCCGCACTTCCAGAAGCAGAGTTCGCAGAAGGTCGCGACCTCGCGCTCCCCGCCACCGGAGGCGGTCTCCGCCAGGGCGGCGTGGAGCGCCCGCCCGCCGAGGCCGCCCGAGAGGGCCGCCCCGGCGCCGGCCATGCCCGCCAGCTTGATGAACGACCGCCGTTGCATCCGAATCGCCATGGTTCCGTCCGTGGTTCCATTCCGCGTATGTGGAATAAATCACAAAGTCGCGTACGAGAAAAGCCCGTCCGCTCAGCCGTTCCCGCCGTGGACCGGCGACCCCTGGGTGGCATCCTTGTCCCAGGTTCCGCGCTCGCGGTGCGCCCTGCGCTCCTCCTCCGCGAGGCGCCGCAGCTTGTAGGCTGCGTCGCGCAGGGTGCCGTAGAGGACACCGCACCCGGTGTCACGACGCACCCGGTCGCCCTCGTCGGCGAGGCGCAGCATCTCCCCCGTGAGCCGGAGGAGACGGATGATCGTTTCGGTGTCGGCGCGGCCCATCCGCGGCTCCCGTCCTGTTCCGTGCTTCACAAGGCAAAGTGCGGGCCAGAATGAGAATGTTGTCACAAGGTCAGAGGTTACTACTGCGAAATTATAGGATTGAATCTCCTGTTATTGAAACAAGTTTGATTCGCGCGTGACGGGGCGCCGGGGGTTTCGCGACACTTCCCGGGCCATATGAACGTGGAGTGGTGGCGAGCGAACAAGTCTTTTTGTGAGCTTCCCCGGCGACGACAAGGAATATGAAGGAGGTATATGTCCGATAAGAGAAGGAGAGGGTGTAACAGGGTGCGTAGCGTGCGAAAACGGCCCGATGAAAGCTGTTTGAAACGCAGGGGATGGTTCGCCGCGGGGCGGAGAACTGCCCGAAAAAGTATTTCGCTACAGGTGTGTATTATCGGACAATTGGAGCTGTTCCAGGTAGCGGTACAGGGTGCTCCGCGCGACGCCCAACGCGCGCGCCGCCTTCGCGCGGTTGCCACCGGCGGCGGCGAGGGCTCGCTCCACCGCGGCGGGGTCGAGCTTGGCGGGCCGGCCGGCGCGGGAGGGGCGCTTCCCGGCGGGCTCGGAGGCGATTTCCGGCGGGAGGTGCTCCGGCTCGATCCGGCCGCCATGACACTTGATCAGGGCGTACTGCACCGCGTTGGCCAGTTGACGGACGTTCCCCGGCCATGGATGGGAGGTGAGCATCCGCATGGCCTCTGGTGAAACGCCTGTGCAGGTGCGGCCGCTCTCCTCGAGCACCTCCTCGATCACATGGTCCACGAGCAGGGGGATGTCCCCGGCGCGCTCGCGCAGCGGGGGCACGGTGAGCGGCACCACGGCGAGCCGGTAGTACAGGTCCTCGCGGAACTTCCCCGCGCGTGTCAGCTCCCACAGGTCCCGGTTGGTCGCGCAGACGATGCGCACGTTGGTCCTGACCTGTCTCTCGCCGCCCACGGGGACGAAGGCCTTCTCCTCCAGCACCCGGAGCAGCTTCACCTGCAGGGCGGGGGAGATCTCCCCGATTTCGTCGAGGAACAGGGTTCCCCCCTCGGCGAGTTCGAAGCGCCCCTTCTTGTCGCGGATGGCGCCGGTGAACGCCCCGGCGACATGGCCGAACAGCTCGCTCTCGAGGATTCCCTCCGGCAGCGCGCCACAGTTCACCGGGACGAAGGGCTTGTCGCGGCGGGCGCTGAGGCGGTGCAGCGCCTCGGCGACCAGCTCCTTGCCGGTGCCGCTCTCCCCCTGGATGAGCACCGGGACGGTTTCGTCCGCCAGCTCCGCCACCGTGTGGAACACCTTCCGCATCGAGGGGTGGCGGCCGACCATCCCCTGGAAGCCCTTCACCCGGCGCAGGCTGCGCTTCAGGCGGTTGACCTCCGTCAGGTCGCGGAAGATGATCATCGAGCCGCGGTCGCCGTGCAGCGGGGTCTTGAAGGTGATCGCGGACATCTCGAGGTCGAGGATCTCGCCGTCGGGGCCGATGAACTTCGAAGGGTAGCGCAGCTTGTTCCCCTCGGTGACCCCGCCGGAGCAGAACGAGCACTCGCCCCCGCAGAAGAGGCCCGGGAACACCTCGTGACAGTCGCGGCCGATCACCTCGGCGGCGGCGAGGCCGGTGATCTCCTCGGCGGCGCGGTTGAAGACGAAGATGCGCCGCTTGGAATCGTGGGCGAGGACGCCGTCGGTCAGGTGGTCGATCAGCGCGCCGAACGCGCCGCGAAGCTGCGTGACCACCGTCAGCGTGTCCAGCTCCAGGAGGGCGTCGATCCGGCCGCGCAACTCGGTGAAGAGGTCGTAGAGGCAGGCTTCGGTCATCCCCTCCCGGCAGTCCACGAGGTCATCCAGGGGCCAGTGGAAGCGGGCGGGCAGGCCGGTGAAGGTCGGGCAGAGCCGCGCGGAGGACTCGCAGAAGGTCACCACCACATCGAAGGCGACCGAGCGGTAGTCCGAGGGATGCTTCACCGGCTCGACGGGAACCGGCAGCCTCTCGGCCTCGAGCAGGGCGGCCGCGGCCGGGTGCATCGCCCGGGGCGTGTCGCTGGCGTAGTCCACCCGCCAGTCTTCGCCCACCCGCGCGCGGGCGAGGGCGGCCGCCATCATCCCCGGGTCGGGCTGCCCGGAACTGACGAAGAGGAGACGGTACATGAGGGGCTTTCCGCGTTTCGTGAACGTTCACGATCCGAATTTTCGGACACTTCAAGGTACATTCCCGGACAGCCGGCGGCAATGCGGCCGGTCGCGCTCCCGGGCGGGAGGGACCTTCACGCCGGGGGGGCGCGCAACAGACCGCCGCGGCACGATTCGGGGTGGAGTTGCGGCGCCGGGAGGCTGCCGCCGGCCCGCGCTCGGGCTTAACTTCCCCTGTTCAACCGGATAGTGGGAGGAGGGACGGATGGCGAAACGCTACGAGCTCTTCATCGGCGGCGAATGGGTCCGGACGGGGAGGTGGGACGGCATCGAGGACAAGTACACCGGCGGCCGGTTCGCCGAGGTCGCCCTCGCGGGGGAGGAGGAGGTCGACCGGGCGCTCGCGGCGGCGCGGGCGGCCTTTCCCGCCATGGCCGCCGTCCCGGCGCACCGCCGCGCGGCGGCGCTGGAGCATGTCGCCCGCCGCCTCGAGGAGCGCCGCGAGGAGATCGCCGAGACCATCTGCCGTGAGGCGGGGAAGGCCTGGAAGTACTCCCTCGGCGAGGTGGGCCGGGCGGTGGAGACCTTCACCTTCGCCGCCGGGGCCGCCCGCTCGATGCACGGCGAGACGGTGCCGATGGACGCCGCCAGGGGGGGCGAGGGGCGGATCGGCTTCTGGCTGCGCGAACCGATCGGGGTGGTCGTCGCGATCACACCGTTCAACTTCCCCTTGAACCTCGTCGCGCACAAGGTCGCGCCCGCCATCGCCGCGGGGTGCACCCTGGTGCTCAAGCCCGCCGGCTACACCCCGGTCACCGCGGCCCTGCTCGCGGAGATCCTCGCCGAGACCGACTTGCCCGCCGGCTTCTTCAACCTCGTGCACGGGCCGGGCGGGAGCATCGGAAAGCGGCTCGTCGAAGACCCCCGGCCGGACAAGATCACCTTCACCGGCTCCGTGGCGGTGGGAACCTGGATCCGCGGACATGCCGGGCTGAAACGGGTGACCCTCGAGCTGGGCAACAACTCCGCGGTCATCGTGGACGAGGGCGCGGACCTCGACCTCGCGGTGGAGCGCTGCCTGATGGGCGCCTTCGCCAACTCCGGGCAGGTCTGCATCTCGGTGCAGCGGATCTACCTGCACGAGGCGATCGCCGGGGAGTTCCGCGAGAAGTTCCTCGCCGGGGTGGCGCGGCAGAAGGTGGCCGACCCGGTGGAGCGGGACACGGACATCGGCCCGATGATCTCCCCGGCGGATGTCGAGCGCATCGAGGCGTGGGTCGAGGAGGCGGCGAGTGGGGGAGCGGAGCTGCTCGCCGGGGGGCGGCGGATCAGCGACCGTGTCTTCCCGCCCACCGTGCTCACCGGGGTCGCCGCCGGGATGAAGCTCGCCTGCGAGGAGGCGTTCGCGCCGGTGGTGATGCTCGAGACGGTCGGCAGCTTTACCGAAGCGGTGCGGAAGGCCGATGACACCCCCTTCGGCCTGCAGGCGGGGGTCTTCACCCCGAACCTGTCGCGCGCCTTCGAGGCGGTGCGCGGAATCAATGTCGGCGGGGTGATGATCAACGATGTTCCCACCTTCCGCGTCGACCACATGCCCTACGGCGGCGTCAAGCAGAGCGGCATCGGCCGCGAGGGGGTCCGCTTCGCCGTGGAGGAGATGACACAGATCAAGATGGTGGTGCTGAACGTGTGAGGCGGATTGTTATTATCTGTTTTGAGCACCTCGGTAGAATCCAATGAGGTCCCGGTCGCTAAGAGTTAATGAACTTTTCTTTCCATAGAAATAGTAACCGGAGGCTGAGTCATACGCGCTTTTTGATCTGCTAAGCCAGATATCAATGTATGCAAGCCAGATAAAGAGGAAGCTTACAATGGCATCAACGAGGACACGTGTTCTGTGACGGACTGTAAATGCACGGAAAAAGTCTCTTATCGCCCAGAATAATACCTTGCCCGGTCCGCCGGCGATCCCACTTTCGATTTCTTCGAATCGACGGAAAAGGCGCCTGTGGCCCAGATGGGTGAAACGCATGAAATCATAGGCCCCCATATGCACGGATTGCATAAAGGGAGTCGAAGCGAAAACTCGGCCGTTTGGTTGAAGGACACGATGGATTTCACTGACACATTGAAAAGGATCAGCTACATGCTCAAGGACATTTTGCACCAATACTGCGGAAAATGTGGCATCGCGGAAAGGGATGTCATGAGCGTCGCAGATCATGTGTATGTGGGGACTTAAAGAAACATCTGTTTCAATTACCTTGATCCCCGGATGGTCAAGAAGAAGTTGAACACCCGGACCCACAGTACCCGCTCCGATGATTAATACACGAGGTTCGGGAAAACTGTCTGCAATATCCCGTACCATGAGATCGTAGCGGAAATCATCCTTGCCTCGTTTCTTGCCAATATTGGGAATAAGTTTTTTCAAGAACCTATAAACAGGATTCCCGCTGGGTTTGCGGAATGTCGTTTCATGTTTCGCGAGGAAATCTTCCGGGGCGAAGACACTTCGTTCGGGAACGATCAGGATCGGTATCCCATCCACGACGGGGTATTCCCGCCCGCAGGATGGATTGGTGCACAGGTATCGGTCCTTCTCCGCTTTCAGATTTCCCTGCTTGCAAGCGGGGCAACAGAGTAGATCCTGCTCAGTAATTGTAGCCATGCTGGAAAACCTCTTCTTTGCGCAAGGATGATGATAATATCGGGTGCTCAACAGGATAAGAGTGGCACCGCAGAAAAGGTCGAGTACAGGATGATTGAGAGCCCTGAAAAGACAAAGCCAACTCTGAGAAGGCTGGTTCATCGGGCATCGCAGGACCCGGTTTATCTGGATGGCCGGTCTGGGCTCGGTCGACCTGTAGGAGTTTCGTCCAAGAAACAGGACTCTTACTATGGATCGTAGCCAATCTACTGAATCGTGATGTTTACAAACAAGCAGAGCGGCATCGGCCGCGAGGGGGTCCGCTTCGCCGTGGAGGAGATGACACAGATCAAGATGGTGGTGCTGAACGTGTGAGGCGGGGCGGGGAAGAGGTCGCCGGAACAAAACGGGCGGATTGAAAGGGGGAGGACGTGAAGAAGTTTTGCACGGCTGTTACCTGCATGGACGGGAGAGTGCAGCTTCCCGTCATCCATTTTCTTCAGAAGCGCTTTCAGGCGGAGTACGTGGACCTGATCACCGAGCCCGGCCCGAACCGCATCCTGGCCGAGGGGCGGGACAGCGAGCGGGTCGACTCGATCTTCGCCCGGCTGCGTATCTCGGTGGAAAAGCACAAGTCCGTGGGCGTCGCGGTGGTCGGGCACCATGATTGCGCGGGAAACCCGGTGCCGAAGGAAGAGCAGGTCGAACAGGTCCGGCGGGCGGTTCGAACGATCCGGCAGCGGTACGATGGGCTCACGGTGATCGGCTTGTGGATCGACGAGCGTTGGGTGGTTCACGAGCTGGAAGCGGACGCTGCGGCGGGGTGATCTCAACGGGTGCAGGTTGCCGGCCGGCGGGAATGGTTGAGATGACGGGCTCTTCCGCGCGGCCGGACCCGGGATCGCCTCGGCGGGGAGGTGGACCGGTTCACCTGAATTGATCCACACAGGAAAGGAAGCGTTTCATGTATACCTACGGCCCGGTGCCGTCAAGACGGCTGGGGCGCTCGCTCGGTGTCAGCCTGATCCCGCCGAAGACCTGTTCCTATTCCTGCGTCTACTGCCAGTTGGGGAGGACGAATCGCCTGCGTGTGGCGCGGGAGAGCTTCTTCCCCCGCGAAGAGGTGCTCGCGGAGATCGCCGCCCGGATGGCGGAGGAGGACCTGGACTACCTCTCCTTCGTCGGCGATGGCGAGCCGACCCTGTCCAGCGACCTCGGCTGGTTGATCCGGGCCTGCAAGCGGGAGTTCGACCGGCCTGTCGCGGTGATCACCAACGGCTCCCTGCTTGACCGGCCGGAGGTCCGGGGTGAGCTGCTGGCGGCCGACGTGGTCCTGCCCAGCCTGGACGCCGGCAGCGAGGCGGTGTTCCGCGCGATCAACCGTCCGCACGGCGGGATCTCCTTCACGGCGATGGTCCGTGGGCTCGACCAGTTCCGGCGGGAGTATGCAGGCCGGCTCTGGCTGGAGGTGATGCTGGTCGATGGACTGAACGACACCGAGGAGGCGCTGCGGGACATCGCCGCGCTCGTGAAGCGCGTTGCGCCGGACCGGGTCTACATCACCACCCCGACCCGCCCGCCCGCGGAGCCGTGGGTGCACCCGCCGCAGGCGCAGCGCATCCTCCGGGCGCAGGAGCTGTTCGCCTCCGATGCCGCCCTCACCGCGCTGGAGACCGGGGAGTTCGGGCTGGCTTCCTTCGCCGATGCGGGGGAGGCCCTCCTCGAGATCGGCTCGCGCCATCCCCTGCGGCGGGAACAGGCGCTGAAGATCGAACGGTCGTTCTCCGAGTCCGGCGTGATCGACCTGCTGCTCGAGAGCGGCCGCCTGGTCGAGGTCCCCTACCGCGGCGAGGTCTACCTCCTGCCCGCGCGGATGGTGAGGAAGGGGTGATTTTCCGCTCCCAGGGCGTGGAGCGCGCGATGGGGCCGGGGGTGGTGGTTCCCGGCGGGCAGGTGCCCAACGCGCGGGGACAACGATCAAGGGCTTGCGAGAACTCGCAAGCCCTTGATTTCCCTGTACCCGCGACGGGATTCGAACCCATGACCTTCTGCTCCGGAGGCAGACGCTCTATCCAGCTGAGCTACGCGGGCATGCCGGTACGGCGGTGAAAATAACCGCCCCGGTACCCCGTGTCAACGAAGCAGTTAACGCCCGCCTCGCGGCAGGCGCCCGCCGACGGGAACGCGCTGAAGGGATGGGGGCCGACCGAACACGCCGGCGCAGGGTATCGTACGGCAAGGGCACGGCGCGCCGTGCCCCTGCAACATCGACCCGGGTGGCCCTGTCCGTCAGCCGGTGGGTGGCCCTGTCAGCTTTGATGACAGGGTTTCCCCGACCCCCCCGTGGCAGGGCGCTCGATGTAGCTTTCAGGGGTTGCGGAAATCCTTATGAAACCCGGGGCAAGCCCCGGGCCACCCCCCGCTTCCGGGTAACCGGCAAACATGGATGTGAGACCCGGGACTGCCCGCCTGCGCCTGCGGCTACGGCGGGCGAGAAGTCCCGGGCCACCCCCCGTCGGGTGGCCCTGTCAGCTTTGATGACGGGGTTTCCCCGATTCCCCCCGCGTTCGGGGGCGTTTCGCTGTAGGAGCACGGCATGCCGTGCCCTTCTGACCCCGCCCTCCGCGCACGGGGGTCTACTTCGCGTAGAGTCGGATGGAGCCGTCTTCGGCCTTCAGGCGCACCTTCGCCTCGCCGCCCGGCAGCCGGAACTCGCGGAACCCATCGTCCTCATCGACCTTCTCGAACCTGGAGTCGGCGCGGGCGCCGCCGTCCTCGAAGGTGGCGCGGAAGGTTCCGCCGCCGGAGAGGACGGTGAACCTGATGTCGCCGTCCTCGGTGCGCAGGGAATAGGTGCCGTCATCCGCGAGGGCGTTCTCGATCTCCAGGTCGCCGTCCTCGCAGGAGAGGTCCATCTCCCGGTAGGTGCCTTCTTCGACGGTGATTTCCCCGTCCTCGGAGTACCCCTCCAGCAGGCCGGAGCCGCCCTCGATCTCCACCGAGCCATCCTCGCACTCGACCTCAACGTGCTCGCCCTTGTAGGAGACGATGCGCGCATCCCCATCCTCGAAGCGCAGGCGCAGTTCGCCCTCCATCCCGCGGATCTTGTAGTCGTCATCATCGCCGCGCAGGTTGAGGTTCACGCTTTTCGGCGCCTCGATGAGCACCCGGTAGTCCTCGCGCACCGAGCCGAAGATCATTCCGACGGAGTAGTCGCCCCCGACCTGCCGGATGCTCAGGTTTCCCTTCTCCGCGACGACCTCCATCTCGAAGGGGGTGGAATCCGCGCGCAGCACGACACCGCGGACGTACAACGTGTGGTCCACGACGACGTGAACATCGCTGCGGTCGCTGCCGATGATCTCCACATCGGCATCCTCCGTGACGAGGAGAAGGGTCCCGTCCGGCGCGATGGGGTACACCTCGTCCAGGTGATAGGTCTGCTTCGTTTCATCCTTCTTTTCCCGCGCGGCGGCGGTGGAAGCGGCGGCCAGCAGGATGAGGATGCTGCACAGGGGCATGGCGACCCTGCCTGCGATACGGTGAGAAATCATCTGCTCCTCCCTTGACTCCCTTTCTTCTTAGACGATTTTGTCGTCATTTTAGTTACACTGGGGAGACGGTCCACCCGGCCGCCGCGGCGACGCCGGGAATCCACCGGGCGTTTGGAGTATTGGAAGGGTGAAGCGCGGAGCCGGGAGATCGGGAAGGGGTGACGGGATGGTTTCTCTGAAGGTGGCAGGGGCGCGCGGCTTCAAGATGGCGCTGCTCGCCGTTCTGCTTCTCGCGGCGCCCCTTTCGGCGCAGGAGGGCTTGGTCCTGCTCGACGGCTTCACCGCCGACTGGGCGGCGGTCGAGGCCCTCGCGGGCGATCCCGCCGGGGACGGCGCGCCCGGCGGGGCCGACTTCGACAGCCTGTGGGCGGTGAACCAGCACGGCTGGCTGCTGCTCCGCTTCCGCACGGGAGGGGAGTTCATCCTGCAGGAAGACAACGACCTGCGTCTCCTCCTCGATACGGACCTCGATGCCGGCACGGGCCTCCCCTCAAGCGGGATCGGGGCGGACCTTGTCTGGCGTTTCGGGGACAAATCGGGCACCTATTTCCCCCCCGGCGGCGGCCCGGTCACGGTCGGCCATTTCGCCGTCCGGCTGGTGACCGCCCCCACGGTGAGCGGCGGGGAGTTCGAGGTCGCCCTGCGCCGTGACGCCCACCCGACGGGGCAGGCGGAGCTGCTCGGCGGGCCGGGCGTGCGCATCGCGCTGGAGGAGGTCCGCACCGGCGGCGACCGTTTCCCGGACTCCGGCGGCGTCCAGTTCACCTTTTCCCCGGACCCCGGGCCGCCCATCGACACCCTCTCCCTCGACCGCCTGGACAGCGCCCATGTCCGGCTGGTGACCTGGAATGTTCTCTACGACGGCATCGCCTCGCGGCCGGAACCCTTCCGCCGCGTTCTCCAGGCGATCCAGCCCGATATCATCGCCCTGCAGGAGGTGTGGAGCACGGAGCCCGCGGCGGTCCGCGGGATGCTCGATGCCTGGCTGCCGTTGCCCGGCCCGCTGGGATGGAACGCGGTCAAGGTGAACGGCGACCTCATCGTCGCCAGCCGCTGGCCGATCACGGCTTCCTGGCCCATCCCCGAAGCGCGTGCGAGCGCGCATCTCATCGAGGCGCCCGGGACCGGGCCGGTTCTCGTCATCGACGCGCATTATCCCTGCTGCGGCAACAACGAAGGGCGCCAGTGGGAGATCGATGCGACCATGGCCTGGCTGCGCGACGCGATGCAGCCCGGGGGGGCGGTGACCCTCGAGGAGAATACCCCGGTCATCATCACCGGGGACATGAACCTGGTCGGATGGCGGCAGCAGGTCGAGACCCTGCGCACCGGCCGGATCGTCAACACGGATTTTTTCGGAACGGGCGCGCCCCCCGATTGGGATGGCAGCGAGCTGGCCGACCTCGTCTCCCGGCAGAGCGCCCTGATGATGAGCTACACCTGGCGCAATGATGGGAGCACCTATTCACCGGGGCGGCTCGATTACATCCTCTACACGGATTCCCGCCTCTCGGTGGGCAGCCATTTTGTCCTCGACACGCGGGATCTCCCCGCCGCCATGCGCCTCGAACTCGGGCTCTTGAGGGATGACAGCGAAACAGCGTCCGACCACCTGCCCCACGTGGCCGACTTCCACCCCGCGGGAACCTCCGCGGCGGGCGAGGCGGGCGGGCGGGCCGCCGTGCCGGGGGCGCTGGGCCTGAGGGTGTGGCCGAACCCGGCGAACGCCGGCGTGCGGATCGAGCTTGCGGCGGGGGTGTCCGGCCCGGCGAGCGTCCGCGTGTTCGACCTGCTGGGACGGAGGGTGGCGACGGTGTTCGCGGGCTCCCTGCCCGCCGGGCGGCATGAGATCCTCTGGGACGGTGTCACGGAGAGCGGGGTTCCCGCCGCCACGGGGGTTTACCTGGTTCTCGCGCGGTCGGGGGGCCGGACGGAGGTGAGCCGCGCCGTGCTGCTGCGGTGACCCGCTTGCATGTAGATGATATAAATCCGATGAGGTCCGGGAGGACGCGGATGGAGCGAACGGGCGCCGCGGAGGGCGGGCGGGGAGCCGGACGCGCGAAATGGGTCCATGCCGCCCTCTGGGCGGTGGTGATCCTGGCGGTGTCATCGATCCCGATGGAGGAGATCCCGCCCCCGCTGCAGAAGCTGTTCACCTTCGACAAGCTGATGCACGCCATCGTGTACGGCCTGCTCGGCCTGCTCGCTGCGCGCGCGGTGTTCGATCGGCCGCGTAACATAGCGGCGGCTTGGATTGTCTGGCTTTTCTGCGTAGTTTACGGCGGCCTGGATGAGTGGCACCAGGCCTTGATTCCGGGGCGTTTCCCCTCTCCCTATGACGCTCTCGCGAACGGTGTCGGCGCGGGGATCGGGGTGGTTCTGTGGTTGGTGGCCGGGAGAGGGCGCTCACCCGGGAGAGTACCGGTGAAGGGGGAGTAGCGCGGGCGGATCACCCGGTGCCGGTGTTTCCCTTCGGAGGTGCATGGTCGCGCCGGCGGCAATCCTGAGAACGGCGGAGGAAATCCATCCATGGTGAACAAGGTTATCCTTATCGGCAACCTGGGTCGCGACCCGGAGCTGACGTATACCCAGAGCGGCGTAGCGGTCACGAAGGTTTCGCTCGCAACTTCGGAACGCTGGACCAACCGTGACGGCGAGAAGAAGGAACAGACCGAGTGGCACAACCTCGTCTTCTGGCGCCGCCAGGCGGAAGTGGCCAATGAATACCTGCGCAAGGGGTCCCAGATCTATGTCGAGGGCCGCATCCGCACGCGGAACTACGAGGACAAGGAGGGGCAGAAGCGCTACATCACCGAGATCGAGGTGCAGAACTTCCAGATGCTCGGACGCCGCGGCGAAGGCGGCGGGGGCATGGAGACCGCCCGCGGCGGTGCGGAGCCCCGCGCGAAAGCCGCGGCGAAACCCGAAGCCGCGCCCGGGCCGGGCGAAACCCATTATGAACCCCTCTCCGATGACAAGGCGGGAGAACCGGGGTTCGGCGCGGCGGATGATGAAGACCTCCCCTTCTGAGTGGACGATGCGGCCGGGCACGGAGCGCGGCCGGGCCGGAGGAACGGCATCCCGCGCCGTCTCCCTCATTCAGCACGGGGCGGTGGTGAAACGAACGCTTCGATTCGGGGCCCTTGCGGGCCTTTTTCTTCTCTTCGGGGTCGTTTGCACGGTGCGGGCGGCGCCCCTCGACCCGGCGGCGCTCGGGCGCGCCCTCGCGCTGGCGGACGCCGCCGTGCGGGCCCGCCCGGTGGGCCCGTCGCCCGAGGGGATGTACTACGAGGTGGTGGAAACCTGGTTCGGCGGCGCGCCGGACACGCTGTCCCTGCCCGCCCCCGGGGAGGGCGGTTCCCCCGGTGACACCCTCCTGCTGCTGCTCACCCGGGAGGTCCGTGAACGCGCCAAGCATAATCGTCTGCGCGGGCGGTACGCCCTTCCCCCGGACACATTGCGCCCCGGGGAGTGGATCACCGGGGAGACGGCGGAGCGGCTCCGGCTGAGGCGGCTGGCAGCCACGATTCATGGCCCGGGGAACGGAATCGCTGCGTTGACCCGCGCCGCCCTCGAACAGGCCGGCACGGCGGGCTCCCTCGCGGCCGAGGGAGCGCTCTGGGCGCGGTTGACACCTCGCTGGGAGAAGCTCCCGCCGGACAGCGCTGCGGTCGAGGCCGCCACGCTGATGACCCGGCCGTTCAGCGCCGGGTTCCTCGCGGCCTGCGCCCGCCGGGTGGAGCGCGCCCCATCCCCGGCACCCCTCGAGCCGCTCGCCGCCCTGGCGGACAGCCTCGTTCTGCGGGGCGCCGGGGCGAGGCGGCATGGGCCCGACTACCTGCGCGCCGCCCTGGTCGCCCGCCTGCCGGACGGGCGGGGGCGCGTGCTCCTCGAACGGGCGATCCGGCGGGTGTACGCCGGCGGACAGGCGCCGGAACCCGACATCGCCCGCCTCTGCGCCGGTCTCTGGCGGCCCGAATCCGCCCCTGGTCCCGATTCCCTCGCCGATGCGATGGAGTCCTTCCTCGCGGCGGACGCCCGAACCGAACCGTTCGACCTCGCCGCCACGCTGATTCTCGCGCGCACGAGAAGCGCGGAGCGCGCCGAAAGGCTGCTGCGCACCGCCGCGGAGTGCATCGAAACGGGCCGGAGTGGACCGTGGTCCGCCGGGGCCCGCAGGGCCCTCGCCGGGGCGCTGAACCCCCTCGCGGAGCGGCTCGGCGGTCGTGCCGTGGCGCCGCTGGCCGCCCTGCTCCGCTCGCCGACGGCGCTGGAGGCGAAGCTGGGGCCGGTGATCGTGAAGGCGCTCGCCCGCACCGGCGCGCCGGCTGCGGCGGACACCCTCATCGCCGCCTACCGGCGGGGAGTGCGCCGGACGGCGGTGCTGTCCGCTCTCGCCGGGATGAGGGAGGAGCGCGCCTGGCGGTTCGCGTTCGACATCGCCCGCGGTGAAGTCGATTCGATCCTCGCTGCCGGCGAGGCGGCGGACCCGTTGATGCTTGTAAAGTCGGGGGGCGGGCTGGCGCTCGCGCGGCTGGCCGCCCGCGCCGACAGCCTGCCGGGCGTCGAGGCGCTGCTGCTGCGCTTCGCGGACGGGGCGCCTCTTTCGATGCGCGGAATGGCGCTGACGCTCCTCGCGCAGGACCCGACCCCTGCCGCGGCGGAGTACGCGCTGTCCCTGTTGCCCACGATGCAGGCGGACAGTTCCCCTCCGAACCTGCTTTCGCTGGCGGGGATGTCCCCCGCGGTTCTCGCCCCCTTCCTCCGGCAGGTTCTGACCGAAGAGATGGACCTGCCGGGCTGGCGGGAACGGGCGGTGGAGTACCGCCGGTCCGCCCTGATCGTCCTCTCCCGCGACAGCTCGGATGCCGCGTCCGCGGCGCTCCTCCAGGTGGCGCGAAACGCCGAGGGACCCTATTCCCTGATCGCCTTTGACGAACGGTTGAGACGTGGTCCGGTGGAGGATGCCCGGGCGCTGGCGGAGATCGTGTTCGCGCCACGGCCCGGGTGGGATCCGCGGGCCGCCGTGCTGCTGTTTCACTCGCCTTCCATCGGGGAGGAGGTACGTGAGAAGGCCGTCCGGCGGGGGGCGAAACTGTTGCGGAAGCGGATCGGTAACTATCCCGTGCAGGCCCTGCGCCGGTTCGCCGAGATCCTCGCGGAGGAGAAGCCGGACCTCGCCGTGCCCCTGTTGATGGCGCTGCGAAAGGTGAAGGACGAGAAG
>CAYOKT010000031.1:0-2453 GCA_964404605.1 uncultured bacterium | reverse complement strand
GCCGGACCTCGCCGTGCCCCTGTTGATGGCGCTGCGAAAGGTGAAGGACGAGAAGACCGCCGCCTGGACGGAGTATGGTCTCGCCCTCGCGCTCGGCGCCGGGGGATACTGAAGAGGGGTCCGGCGGGAGAGGACAAATCCGGGGCGCATGGTTGCCCCGCCGGGAAAGTTGTTGTATTCTGCCGGTGTACATCCCGCCGCGTGGAGGGAGAGGGGCAGGGTCACCCATCCTTCCGGGGCGTGGAGAGCCGGACACCATAGAGTCAGGGGTCAAGTGAGGTAGCGCCATGTGGCGATTGCCGGCTCGTGCTCCGCGCCGTGCGAATCTATTCCTGGCCGTTTTCATCCTGCTGGCAGCCGGCTGCGCCCGGCCGCGGGTCGAACTCATCCCTCGCAGTGTCCTCTTCGGAAACCCGGACCGGGTTAAACCCCGTCTCTCGCCGGACGGCCGGAAGGTCGCCTACCTCGCGCCTCTCGACGGTGTGCAGAACATCTGGATCCGCACCGTGGGCGAGGAGGATGATCACCCCATCACCGAAGACCAGGGGCGGGGGATCTACTCCCTGGTCTGGGCCTATGACAACCGCCACGTCGCCTTCATCCAGGATCGCGACGCCGATGAGAACTGGCGTCTCTATTCCGTCGATGTGACCACGGGCGAGATCCGCTCCTTCTTCCCGAAAAGCGATGTCCGCGGTCCCATGCAAACCCGCCTGCTCTATCGTTGTCCCTGCCACCCCGAGGAGGTGATGGTCGGGGTGAACAACCGCGATCCCAGCGTCTTTGACATCTATCGTGTCAACCTCAATACGGGGGAAACCAGGCTGATCCAGCGCGGGATCAAGGATGCGGTCATCTGGCTGTTCGATTCGAAGATGGATCTGCGTGGTGCCCTCCGAGCGGAGGACGATGCGGGTCAGACCCTGCTCCTGCGCGATGGTCCCCGCGGGCCGTTCCGCGAGGAGATCCGCTGGGGGTTGATCGACGACATCAGTTGGCAGGAGGGGTTCACCCCGGACGGCAAAGGGCTGTACCTGCGCGACAGCCGCGGGCGAAACACCTCCGCGCTGGTCCGCTACGACCTGAAAACGAAACAGATCGAGCTGCTCGCGGAAGACCCCGTCGCGGATGTCAGCAAGGTCTACCTGCACCCGGGAACCGGCCGGGCGCAGTTCGTCACCTTCCTCAAGGACCGCCTCGAGTACAAGGTTCTCGACCCGGCGGTCGAAGGGGATCTCCGCCGCATCCGGGCGAGCGGGGAGGGTGATGCCTGGATCATCGACCGCACTCCGGACACGCGTTACTGGCTCATCGCCTACGAGAGCGATACAAAGCCGGTCCGCTACGCGGTGTACGACAGCGCCGACAGCTCCGTGACCACGCTGTTCGTGCAGCGGGAGGCGTTGGTCGGACGTCCACTCGCGCCGATGCAGCCGGTGCAGATTCAATCCCGGGACGGTTTCACGCTCTACTCGTATCTGACGCGGCCCATCGGGCGAAAGAAGGCCGGACCGCTGGTGATCCTCGCGCACGGCGGCGGGTTGAAGCGGGATATCTGGGGCTACAACCCCGAAGCGCAGTGGCTCGCCAACCGGGGGTATGCCTGCCTGCAGGTGAATTACCGCGGCACCTACGGGTTCGGCAAGAAGTTCATGAACGCCGGGAACCGTGAACTCGGCCGCAAGGTGCTGAACGACTTCTCCGATGCGGCCCGGTGGGCGGTGGATGCGGGAATCGCCGACCCTGACAAGATTGCGATTTACGGCGGCAGTATCGGCGGTTACTTCGCCCTCGCCTGCGCGACCTTCACCCCGGACCTCTACCGGGCGGCGGTCTCGGCGGTGGGGCTGGTGGACCTCGTCTCCTATGTGCAGTATGTCCCCCCGATCTGGCGCGCCTACCTGACCACACTGGACGCACGCATCGGGCGATACCCACGCTACGATTCCGGCCCGCGGGCCGGTGAACCCAAGGAGGAGGCGGACTGGACCGCGCAGGACAGCGCCGATGTCGAATTTCTCCGCGCCCAATCGCCTTTCTACAACACCGACCAGGTGAAAATCCCCCTCTTCATCGCGGGGGGGGATAAAGATTCGCGCGTGCCGAAGGAACTGGTCGAGGAATACGTGAAGCGGCTAAGGAAGAGCGGCGTACAGGTCGAGTATATCTCCTATCCGAACGAGGGGCATGGCTTCCGGATCGAGGAGAACCGCCTCGACTTCTACCGCCGCGCGGAACAGTTCCTCGCGGAGCATCTCGGCGGGCGCGTGGAGCAGTAATTCCACGGTACAAGCTCCCCTCCATCTCTCGAACAGACAGGCCTGCTGTGGGTGACCCTGCCGGCTTTGAAAGCGGGGTCTGTTCTCAAGAAACCCTGTCATCGAAGCTGACAGGGCCACCCATCGTAGCTCCCAACACGGTCATCCTGAACGCCTTCCGCGGTCATCCTGAAC
>CAYOKT010000030.1:0-30967 GCA_964404605.1 uncultured bacterium | reverse complement strand
GCTATTATTTTACCAGCCATTGTACCCGCTGTCCGCCCGGGCGTGTGGAGACGCCGAATATCGGTGATCCCGGTCGCGCGCGGGTGATGAGAGCGGGTTGGGGGAGGACGCAAGGGGGCGCTCAGTGGACGTGGAACGCGCCGGGAATCATTCCATCGGAGTGTCTTACCGGCGGGTGGATGCCCGCGGGAAAATCGTGGGGCGCACCCGCTTCCTCCCCGATATCCGCGTGGAGGGGATGGCGTTCGCCTATCCCGTCGTTTCCCCCGTCCCCTTCGGCCGGATCACCGTAGTGGATGATTCGCGGGCCCGTGGCGTCGAAGGCTATCTCGGACTGGTGACCGCGAAGGATGTTCCCGGCAGGAACCAGGTCGGCGTGATTATCGAGGATCAGCCCCTGTTCGCGGACGAGGTGGTGCGGTTCATCGGGGACGTTGTCGGACTGGCCGTGGCGGAGTCCGACGAGGCGGCGCGGAGGGCCGCCGCCCTGGTGGAGGTCTCCTGCGAAGAGTACCAGCCCATCTTCTCCATCGAGGAGAGCCGGTCCGTGGAGGAGGGCCGTTCAACGGAGGAGAGCCATACGGCCCCACGCCGTACCCTCCACGAGAGCAACATCGCCTGCCGTCACCGGGTGGACAAGGGGGACGCCGAGGCGGCGCTGGCCGGGGCGGACGTCGTCGTCGATGTCACCCTGAGAACGCCCTACCAGGAGCACTACTACCTCGAGCCCCAGGGCGCGATCGCCCTACCGCGGGAGAACGGCGGCATGGAGGTGCTCGGTTCGCTGCAATGCCCGTTCTATGTGCAGAAGGCTGTGGCCCAGGCGCTCGCTCTGCCGCTTAGCCGGGTGCGCGTGGTGCAGTCTCCCGTAGGCGGCGCCTTCGGTGGGAAGGAGGATGTCCCCTCGGAAGTGTCCGCCCGCGCCGCCGTCGCCGCGGCGAAGTTCCGCCGTCCGGTCAAGGTCGTTTACCGCCGCCGGGACGATGTTCAGCTGACGAGCAAGCGCCATCCCTGCACGATGCGCTACCGTGTCGGGGTGAAGCGGGATGGGACGCTGGTCGCGGCCGATGTCGAGCTGCAGTTCAACGCCGGGGCCTATGCGACGCTCTCCTCGGTGGTCTCCTACCGCGGCACGATGCAGGCGCTGGGCCCCTACCGGGTCCCGAACGTTCGCGTGCGTTCCACCGCCTGGTACACCAACCTGCCGCCGGCGGGAGCCTTCCGCGGCTTCGGTTCGCCGCAGGTCGCCTTCGGCCACGAGCGGGTGATGGACATCATCGCGGAGAAGCTGGGCCTGGACCCGGTGGAGTTCAGGCTGCGCAACCTGGTCCGGGAGGGGGACGAGTCACCGACCGGGCACAAGCTCCCGGCGAGCGTCGGGGTCGAGGAGACGGTGGTGCGGGCGCGCGATGCCTGCGGCTGGGACGAGCGGCGCGCCGGGAGCCGGGAGCAGGGCCGCACCCTGACCGGCATCGGGATCGCCACCTCCATGTACGGCAACTGCCTCGGCGCGGCGGGCTGGACGTTGGACGGCGCGGGGGCGAGGCTCCAGATCCGCCGCGACGGGTCGATCGTCGTCGCCTTCGGCCTGGTCGAGATGGGCCAGGGCGCCTTGACGGTCGTCGCCCAGATGACTGCGGAAGCGCTGGGAGTCGATCCCGGGCGGGTCACCGTGGCCCCCACCGACACCGCCAATGTCCCCGACAGCGGCCCATCGGTCGCCAGCCGGAACGTCGTCATGACCGGCAACGCCATCCGCGACGCGGCGGACAAGCTGCGCCCCATTTTGCACGGGGCCGCGGCGGAACTGCTCGACTGCCCCCCGGAGCAGGTCGAGATCCGCGGCGACCGGGTACGTGACACCGTGACGGGGAACGATTTGGGGTTCCACGAGCTGGCCGAGTACCTCTTCCTCAGCAACCGCGCGATGGATATGGTCGGCTGGTGGCATGTGCCGAAGTTGAAGTTCGACGCCGAGCACGGCTACGGAGAAGCCTACTTCACTTACAGCTACGCCACGCACGTCGCGCAGGTGTCCGTGGACCGCCTGACGGGGCTGGTGCACGTCGAGAAAATCTGGGCGGCGCACGACATCGGCCGGGCGATCAATCCCGCCGGCATCGAGGGACAGGTGGAGGGGGGGACGGCGCAGGGGATCGGCTGGGCGCTGACCGAGCACTTCCAGACCGAGGGAGGGCGGGTGACGACCTCCAACCTGTCGACCTACCTGCTGCCTTCGGCGCTGGATGTCGCGGAGGTCGAAACGATCATCGTCGAGTCCCCGGAACCCCTGGGACCGTGGGGGGCGAAGGGGGTCGGCGAACCGGCGATCATCCCCACCGGGGCAGCCATCGCCAACGCCGTCAGCCACGCCCTCGGCGCGCAGATCCGCGAACTCCCGATCCTGCCGGAGACGGTGTTGGATCTCCTTGAGGGGAGGGACGCATGAGCCGCCTGCTGCTGAGGAACCTGCGAATCCTCGACCCGGCCTCGGATCCGGCCTTCATCGAACGCGGGTTCATCGTCGTTCGCGGGGATGAGTTCGAAGCGGTGGGCGGGATGGATGCCCTGCCGGGCGGGGAGTTCGACGAGGTCATCGATTTGACGGGCAGGACCGCGCTGCCCGGGATGGTCAACGGGCACACCCACCTCTATTCCACCCTCGCCCTCGGGATGCCGGGGCCGGAACAAGCTCCCCGGGACTTCGTCGAAATCCTCCGCGCGGTGTGGTGGAAGCTGGACCGCGCCCTCGATGAGGATTCCACCCGCGCATCGTTCCGGGCGGGCCTGCTGGAGTCCCTCCGGCGCGGGGTGACGACGGTGATCGACCACCACTCCAGCCAGAATTATATCGAGGGGTCGCTCGGCATGCTCGCCGAAGAGGCGCGGGCGCTGGGAGTGAACATCTCGGTCGCCTTCGAGCTCACCGACCGGAACGGCGAGGAGGGCTTTCAGCGGGGGCTGAGCGAAAACCTTGCCGCCTGGGAGCGGTTCCGCGACCGGCCGCGGGTGCACCCGATGATGGGGCTGCACGCCTCCTTCACCCTCTCCGATTCATCCCTCGCCCGGGTGCGGGAGGAGTTGCGGGAACGGGAGGGCTGGGGGATTCACATCCACGTGTCGGAGGACGCCGCCGACGAGGAGGATGCCCGCCGGCGCGGGTACGCATCGGTGGTTGAACGGCTCGACCGGTTCCACCTGCTCACCCCGCACGCGCTGCTCGCGCACGGACTGCACATCCGCGCCGGGGACGAAACCCTGCTGCTCGAGTCGGGGGCGGGCCTGGTCCACAACCCCACCTCCAACGCGAACAACCGCGTCGGGCTATTGCCTTCCGCGCGGATCGAAGCCCTGAAAGCCGGGCTCGGCACGGACGGGATGCAAGCCGACATGCTCGCCGAGGCGAAGGAGGGGACACTGGTCCGCGGCGCCGTGCTCCGCCCCGGCGAGCCGGGCGTGGACTACACCGCCCTCCTGTTCGCCCACAACTCCCGGATCGCTTCGCGCCTGTTCGGGCTGCCCCTCGGCAGGATCGCGCCGGGGTATTCGGCGGACCTCGCGATATATGATTACGCGCCGCGGACGGAGTTCACGGCGGAGAATGCCGGCGCGCACATCCTCTTCGGGTTCGACAGGCCGAGCGACGTGATGGCTTCCGGCAGGTTCCGCCTCCGTGACGGCCGGTTTGTCGATGTGCCGGAGGAGGAGATCCTCGAGGAGGCGCGCGTGCAGTCCCGGCGGCTCTGGGATGCGATGGCGCGGCTCTGAAAGCCCCCACCCCCCGCCGGGTGGCCCGGGAGCGGACGGGTGGCCCTGTCAGCTCCGATGAAAGGGTTTGATAGATTTCTATAAAACAAGATAGTAGAATATAGGATATAACGCACTATAAAGGGCGATAATCAAGAAACCCTGCCGTCAAAGCCGGCAGGGCCACACGATGTTTTTATCAGATGTAGCCCGGGGTCGCTGACCCCGGGAACTTCCCTTTCCCCGGCGACGTGTCGCCGGGCTGACAGGGTCCGATAAGGGATTTATTGGGTATCGCATCGCCTGCAACGGGAAAATAGGACCGCGAAGGGAAAACAGACGAGGGGAGGATGAACATCGAGTTTGCCCGCATCCTGGAGGCGGCGGAGGAGTACCGCCCTGAAATCAGCCGGTTCCTCCGCGACCTGATCGCGATTCCCAGCGAGAGTTGCCGGGAGGAGAAGGTCATCGAACGGATCCGCCGGGAGATGGAGAGCGTCGGGTTCGACAAGACCGAGATCGACCCGATGGGGAACCTCATCGGCACCATCGGTTCGGGCCGGCACCTGGTCGCCATGGATGCGCACGTCGACACCGTCGGCGTCGGCGACCCCGGGCAGTGGCTCTTCGACCCCCATGAAGGGTACGAGGACGAGGAGACCATCGGCGGGCGCGGCGCCTCCGACCAGAAAGGGGGCATGGCCTCTCTCGTCTATGCGGGCAAATTGATCCGGGAGCTGGGCCTCGAGGACGATTACACGCTGATCGTGACCGGCACCGTGCAGGAGGAGGATTGCGACGGCCTCTGCTGGCAGTACCTCGTGCGGGAGATGAACCTGGTGCCCGAGTTCGTCGTCTCCAGCGAGCCGACCTCCTGCCGGGTGTACCGCGGGCAGCGCGGGCGGATGGAGATCAAGGTTTCCACGACGGGCATCAGCGCCCATGGTTCCGCACCTGAACGCGGGGATAACGCGATCTACAAGATGGCGCCGATCATCGACGAGCTGAAGGAACTCCACGGCAGGCTGGCCGACCATGAGTTCCTCGGCAAGGGATCGCTGACGGTGTCCGAGATCTTCTCCCGCTCCCCCTCGCGGTGCGCGGTGGCGGACGGCTGCTGGATCTCGATCGACCGGCGTCTGACCGTCGGCGAAACGGCGGAGACCGCCCTCGGCGAGATCGGGTCCCTGCCCTCCGTGCAGGCCGCCGGGGCGAAAGTGGAGATGTACGACTACGCCCGGTCCTCCTGGCGGGGGCTGACCTACCCCGGTGAAGCCTACTTCCCGACCTGGCTGATCGAGGAGGAGCACCCGGTCACGCGGACGCTGGTGGAGGCCTACCGGGGGCTGTTTCATGGGGAGCCCGTCGTGGACAAGTGGACGTTCTCGACGAACGGGGTGGCGATCATGGGCCGCTTCGGCATCCCCTGCATCGGTTTCGGGCCGGGGCACGAAGAGGAGGCTCACGCGCCGAACGAGAAGACGTGGAAGTCGGAACTGGTGCGGGCGGCCGCGATGTACGCCGCCATTCCGCTGGTGTACGTCTGGAAACAGGCGGGTTGAGCAGCACCCAACCCGGAAGCGCCGTACCATGGTGAGTAGACCGGGTGCGCCTGCCACGCCGGCCGGGTGGCCCGGGGCTTGCCCCGGGTTTCATAAGTAACCAACAGGAAAGAGCAACCGATGAGCGGACGATTCACGGGAAAACACTTCATCACCCTGCAGGACTGGTCGCGCGGTGAGATCGACACCCTGCTGAGGGTCTCGAGCGAACTGAAGGGTAAGTTCAAAGCGCGGGAACTGACGGAGCTGCTGAAGAACGAGACGATCTTCCTGATGTTCTTCGAGCAGTCCACCCGAACACGGAACTCCATGGAAGCGGGCATCACCCAGCTCGGCGGTCATGCCCATTTCCTCGACACCAGCACGATGCAGCTCAGCCACGGCGAGGCGGCCAAGGACACGGCGATCATCCTGTCGCGCTACGGCCACGCCATCGCCTGCCGGAACTGCAACTGGGGCGAGGGGAACCGGTACCTCCGCGAGCTGGCGAAATTTGCCTCCGTGCCGGTGATCAGCATGCAGTGCGATCTCTACCACCCGTTGCAGGCGATCGCGGACCTGATGACGATGCGCGAGAAGTTGAAGAGCGTCGAGAAGAAGAAGGTCTCCGTGATCTGGGCGTATGCGACCAGCCACAAGAAGCCCATCTCCGTGCCCCTGTCGCAGGTGCTGCTGTTTCCGCGCTACGGGATGGATGTCACCCTCGCCTACCCCGAGGGGTACGAACTCCCCGATTGGGCGATCCGGCAGGCCGGGGAGAACGCGGCGGCGGGCGGCGGATCGTTGACGATCACCCACGACCAGGACGAGGCCTACCGCGACGCCGACGTCGTCATCCCGAAGAACTGGGGAAGCTGGGTGAGCAATCCCTCGAGCGACGTGGTGGATGACCTCCTCGAACGGAATCGCGGCTGGAAATGCACAAGCGACCGCATGGCGCTGGCGAAGGAATCTTCGCTCTACATGCATGCGCTGCCCGCCGACCGGGGCAACGAAGTGGAAGATGAGGTGATCGACGGACCGCACTCGGTCATCTACGACGAGGCGGAAAACCGCCTGCACACCGCCAAGGCGGTCATGGCCCTGACCATGGGTGGATACAACGCATGAGGATTGAATGAAATCCCCCGAGCAGATCCTGGAAGCCACCGTCCGGCGGTGCCGCGAGAGGAACATCCTCATCCCCACCTACAAGCAGATGAGAGACCCGTCCCTCGTGCCGGAGAAACTCCGCGAGGAGCTGAAAGGCATCGGGTTGTGGGATGTTCACCCGCGCAACCTCTTCCGGATCACCTGGAAGAACGAACCGGTCGAAATGGGTGGTGGCTTCGGCGGGGTGAACTTCCTCGAGCTGCCTCCGGAACTGACCGGCGTCGAGGCGCGGATCCTGATGCTCATCGGCAAGTTCTTCCCGACCGGTTCGCACAAGGTCGGCGCGACCTTCGGGCCCCTGGTCGAGAAGCTCGTGACCGGACGGTTCGACCCGACGACCCAGAAGGCGCTCTGGCCCTCGACGGGGAACTACTGCCGGGGCGGCGCCTATGATGCCGCGCTGCTCGGCTGCCCCTCGATCGCCGTGCTCCCCGAGGAGATGAGCGATGAACGCTTCGAGTGGCTCGAGGAGATCGGCTCGGAGGTGATCCGCACCCCGGGCGGGGAGAGCAATGTCAAGGAGATCTACGACAAGGTCAAGGAGCTCCAGGCTTCCCGCGGCGACGAGATCGTCGTGCTCAACCAGTTCGACCAGATCGGCAACCCCCTCTGGCATTACGCGGTGACCGGGCCGGCGATGGAGGAGGTCTTCGAGAAGGTGCGGACGCCGAACCAGCGTTTCAGCGGCCTCTTCCTGACCCAGGGATCGGCGGGCACGCTGGGGGCCGGCGAATACCTGAAGGAGAGGTTTCCCCGGCTGAAGATCGCCGCGGGCGAGGCGCTGCAATGCCCCACGCTGCTCCTGAACGGGTATGGCGAGCACCGCATCGAGGGCATCGGGGACAAGCACGTGCCCTGGGTGCACAACGTCAAATCGACGGACATGGTGGTCGCGCTCGATGACGAGGTCGTGATGCGCCTGCTGCGCCTGTTCAACGAGCCCGCGGGCCACACCCTGCTGAAATCGCACGGCGTCGCGCCGGAAGTCGTCGACAAGCTGGATCTGCTGGGCGTCTCGAGTATCGCGAACCTGGCCGGCGCGATCAAGATGGCGAAGTACTACGAGTACAATGCCAACGACGTGATCTTCACCGTGGCGACCGACTCCGCCGACATGTACCTCTCGCGCCTGCGGGAGGCGCGCGAGCAGGAGGGGCAGTACACCAGCCTCCAGGCGGCGGTGGACTACGAGGGCCGGCTGCTCGGGCTGAACAAGGATGACATGCTCGAGCTCACCTACTACGACCGGAAACGGATGCACAATCTCAAGTACTTCACCTGGGTCGAACAGCAGGGGAAGGACGTCCAGGAGCTGGATGCCCAATGGTATGACGAGGACTACTGGACGTCCCAGTTCGCGAAAGTGCAGGAGTGGGACGAGGAGATCGAGGAGTTCAACGAGCGGACCGGGCTGGCCCGGCTGTACGCCTAACCGCCGCCGGGAGTGATCGTGGCAGTTATCAGCCATCTGACAGGTTTCCGTTGCGTCCGGTGCGGATCGGAGCAACCTGCCGAACCCTCGCCGTTGACCTGCGCTGAGTGCGGCGGAAACCTCGATGCGGTCTATAATTACGCGGCGATCGCGGCCGGTTGGTCGAAAGAGGCGCTGGCGGCGGACCCGGACCGTTCGTTGTGGCGTTACCTGCCCCTGCTGCCGGTTTCCGCCGCGCCGGAGAAGCGCTCGCTGCTGGTGGGCGGGACGCCGCTGGTCCACCTTGAGCACGTTGCGCGGGAGTTGGGGCTGGCCTGGCTGGGGATCAAGGACGACACGCGCAACCCCTCGGCGTCGCTGAAGGACCGGGCCAGCGAGGTCGCCATCCGGCACGCCGCCGAGTCGGGGCGCGACACGCTCGTCGTCGCCTCGACGGGGAACGCGGCGGCGTCCCTCGCCGCCCTCTGCGCCTGGCACGGCGCCCGCGCCGTGGTGCTGGCGCCCGCCTCGGCGCCCGCGGCGAAGCTGACCCAGGTTCTCCAGTACGGCGCACTGCTCTGCCCGGTCGATGGGAGCTACGATGATGCCTTCGACCTCGCCCGGGCCGTCGCGGAGGAGCGCGGCTGGTACCTGCGCAGCACCGGGGTCAACCCGGTGATGAGCGAGGGGAAGAAGACGGTCGCCCTCGAATTCGCCGAACAGCTCGGCTGGGAGGTGCCGGACACGATTCTCGTGCCGGTGGGGGACGGATGCATCATCGGCGGGGTGCACAAGGGGCTGTCCGACCTCGTTCGGCTCGGCTGGATCGAACGGATGCCCCGGATCGCGGCGATCCAGGCGGAGGGCTCGTCGTCGGTGGCCGATGCGGTCCGGAGCGGCGGGCCGATCGTGCCGGTCAGGGCGAGGACCGTCGCCGACAGCATCTCCGTGGACCTGCCCCGTGATGGGGACAAGGCACTGCGCGCCGTGCGGGAGACGAACGGTTTCGCGCTCACCGTCAGCGACGAGGAGATCCTGCGCGCCCAGCAGGCGCTCGCCTCGCGGACGGGGATCTTCGCCGAACCGGCCGCGGCGGCGGCCTGGGCGGGGCTGTTGAAGGCGCGCCGGACCGGGGAAGTGCGTCCCGGGCAGCGGGTGCTGGTGCTGATCACCGGGTCCGGGCTGAAGGACATCCCCGCCGCGCAGCGAAGGGTCCACCTGCCGGACCCCGTCGAGCCCACGCTCGGGGCGGTCATGGAGTTCCTGGAATCCCGGACGGAATAGGGAGGGGGAGGATGATCGACAGCGGGGAGGAGGGTCGTTTCGAGCTGGAGCTTACGGTCAACGGCCGGACGGTCCGCCGGTCGGTGCCGACCACCCTGCGTCTGCTCGACTTTCTCCGCGAAGAGCTGCGCCTGACATCGGTCAAGGAGGTCTGCGGCGAGGGGGAGTGCGGCGCCTGCACCGTGCTGCTGGACGGGCTCACGGTCAACTCCTGCCTGGTTCTCGCCGTCGAGGCGCACGGGGCGGACATCGTAACCGTCGAGGGACTGGAGGCGGCCGGGGAGCACACGCCGCTGATGGAGGCCTTCCTCGAGCAGCATGCGGTGCAGTGCGGCTACTGCATTCCGGGCATGGTCCTCTCGGGGGTTCAGGCGCTGGCCGACCATGATCACCCCACGCCGGAGCAGGTGGCCGAGGGGTTGGCGGGGAACATCTGCCGCTGCACGGGCTACCATAAGATCATCCGTGCCGTCGTCGATGCGGGCGGAGGCCGCCCATGAGGTATGTCCGCCCGGAATCCCTGGACGAGCTTCTCGGCTTCCTGCGCGCCGGCGGGGCGGAGGGAGCCGTGTTCCTCGCGGGCGGGACGGACCTGATGCCGCGCCACGAGATGGGCGCGCCGCTGCCGCACACCTTGATCGATGTGAAGCACCTGCCGGAATTGGCGGGCATCGCCGAGGGGGAGGGCGGCTTGGAGATCGGTTCGCTGACCACCGTCGAGATGCTGAGGCGGGATCCCCGCGTCCGGGGGAAGTACCCGGCTCTCGCGGAGGCGGCGGACCAGTTCGCGGCGGGGCAGATCCGTCACCGGGCGACGATCGGCGGCAACCTCGCGAACGCCTCCCCCGCGGGTGACCTGATCCCCCCGCTGGCGGCGCTGGGGGCGAAGTTGCGCCTCGCCGGCGCCGGGGGAGAGCGGGAGGTGCCGGTGGGCGATTTTTTCCGCGGCCCCGGCGCGACCGTGCTCCGCCCCGGAGAGGTGCTGCGGAGCGTTCTGCTGCCGGAGGGTCTGGGTTCCCGCTTTTTCAAACTCGGCCTGCGCCGCGGCATGGCGATCTCGGTGGTCAATTTCGCCGTCGCCTTCCAGGTCGAAGCCGGGCGCTTCACCCGGCTTCGCATCGCCGCCGGGGCGGTGGCGCCGACGGTTGTCGGGCTCGACGAGTACGCGGAGGCGGTGCTCCGGGACCCCGCCGCCGTCGAGGGGGAGATCGGCCTGGTGGATGAGGCGATCGCGCCGATCGATGACATCCGGGCGAGCGCCCGCTACCGCCGCATGGCGCTGAAGAACGTGCTGCGACATACCCTGCGTGAACTCCTCGA
Source organism: uncultured bacterium (assembly GCA_964404605.1). Lineage (GTDB taxonomy): Bacteria > Electryoneota > Electryoneia > Electryoneales > Electryoneaceae > CAYOKT01. Next base: position 20,491 of record CAYOKT010000030.1, on the reverse strand, counting down.
GGGCCCCGATGAGTGACCGGCTGATCCCGCTGCCCGCGAATCGACTGCTCGCCTGGATCCTGCGCGAGGAGCGGGGGGAGGGCCGGATCTTCGGCGTCTCGCGCGAACTCTTCTTCACCCCGCACCGCGACGATCCCTTCCGCATGACCCGGTACGGCCGCACCCTGGAAACGCCGGTCGGGGTCGCCGCCGGGCCGCACACCCAGCTCGCGCAGAACATCCTGACCGCCTGGCTCACCGGCGCGCGCACCATCGAGCTGAAGACCGTCCAGACACTCGATGAACTCGAAATCTCCCGCCCCTGCATCGACATGGAGGACGAGGGGTACAACTGCGAGTGGTCGCAGGAGCTGAAACTGCGCCAGTCCTATGAAGAGTACCTGAAGGCGTGGGTGCTGGTGCACCTCCTGCGCCGGCGGTTCGGCTGGGAAAATGATGGAGATGGTCCCGGCGTACTCTTCAACATGAGCGTCGGCTATGACTTCGAGGGAATCAGGAAACCGAACGTCCAGCGTTTCCTCGATTCCATGCAGCAGGCCGATGAGGACATCGCCCGTGTCCTGTCCGAACTCCGGCCGCTCGATCCCGGCGCGGCGGACCTGCGCGTGCCGGGGACGATTTCCGACAGTGTGACCCTATCGACGATGCACGGCTGCCCGCCCGGGGAGATCGAAAAGATCGGCCTCTACCTGATCGGGGAGCGGAAGCTGCACACGGCGATCAAGCTGAACCCCACGCTGCTCGGGCCGGACCGGCTGCGCGAAATCCTGAACGGCCGCCTCGGGTACGATGTCGAAGTGCCGGATGAGGCGTTCGAGCACGATCTGAAGTACCCGGACGCCCTCGAGGTGATCCGCAGCCTCCGGGCAGCCGCCGGACGCGCGGGGGTGGAGTTCGGGCTGAAGCTGACCAACACCCTCGAGACGGTGAACCGGCGCGGCGTCCTCCCCTGGCGGGAGAAGACCCTCTACCTGAGCGGCCGGGCGCTCCACCCGGTCAGCGTCGCCCTTGCCCACCGGCTGCAGGAGGAGTTCCACGGGACGCTGGATCTCTCCTTCTGCGCCGGGGCGGACGCCTTCAACACCCCCGACCTGGTCCTGGCGGACCTCGCCCCGGTGACTGTCTGCACGGACCTGTTGAAACCGGGCGGGTACGGCCGCCTGTCGCAGTACCTCGAGGTGCTGGGCGAGCGGATGCGCGCTGAGGGCGCGGGGAGCATCGAGGAGTACATCGTGGCTGGTGCGAAGGGCGCGGCCGGCCGGGCCGAGGCGGGACTGGCCAACCTGCGGGAGTATGCGACGCGGGTGGTCGGGGACCCGCGTTACCACGCTTCTCATCCGGCGGGCGGCGATCTCAAGACGCCGCGCGAACTGGCCGCGTTCGACTGCGCCGGCGCTCCCTGCATCCAGGCCTGCGCGGTGCACCAGGAGATCCCCGACTACCTCTACCGGACGGCCTCGGGCGAGTACCGGAAGGCCTGGGAGGTGATCGCCCGGACCAATCCGATGCCGCGCACGACGGGGATGATCTGCGACCACCTCTGCCGTCACAAGTGTACGCGGGTGCACCTGGACGAGTCGGTGCGAATCCGCGCGGTCAAGCGGTTTATCGCGGAGCGCTTCCCGGAGGGCAGCCTGCCCGGGGCCGGAGCGAAAAACGGGGTGCGGGTCGCGATCCTCGGCGCGGGGCCCGCGGGGCTCTCCTGCGCCTACTTCCTCGCCCTGTCGGGCTTCACCGTCGAGATCTTTGAAAGCCGGGAGGCCGCGGGCGGCATGGTCACGGGCGCGATTCCGCCCTTCCGCCTCGATGATGCCGGCGCCCGGGCCGACATCGCCGCCATCGAGGCGATGGTGGACGGGATTCATTACGGGGTGCGGGTGGACCGGGACCGCTTCGAGGAGCTGCGGAGACGGTTCGACTACCTCTTCATCGCCGTGGGTGCCCAGGCCGCCCGCCGGCTTGGTCTGCCCGGGGAGGAGAGCCGGGGCGTCCGGGATCAACTGGCCTTCCTCGCCGGTGTGCGGCGCGGCGAGCGCACGAATCCCGGCCGGAAAGTCGTCATCATCGGGGGCGGCAATTCGGCGGTGGATGCCGCGCGCACGGCGAAACGACTGGCCGGTCCCGGAGGGGAAGTCACCCTCGTGTACCGGCGGACGCGGCGCGAGATGCCCGCCGACCGGAGCGAAATCGAGGAGCTCATCGACGAGGGTGTGAGCCTCGTGGAGCTGGCCGCGCCGGTGGGGTTCATCGCGGAGGCCGGGCGGGTACGCGGCGTTCGCTTCCAGCGCATGGCGCTGGGGCCTCCGGACGAGAGCGGCCGTCCCCGCCCCGTGCCCATCGAGGGCGAGACCTTCGAACTCGCCGCCGACAGCGTCATCACCGCCGTGGGGCAGGATGTCGTGCTCGATTTCCTGCCCCGGGAGGGCTTGAGGGTGGACCCGGTGACCCGGGAGACGTCGATGGAGCGTGTCTTCGCCGGGGGGGACGCCGTGCGAGGGGCGGCGACACTGATCGCGGCGATCGGGGATGGCAAGCATGTCGCGGAGGAGATCCGGCGGCGGGCGGGCGTGGAGCACAGGCTTCCCGCGCTGAACGTGGACAAGGGGCTTGCGGAGGCCGGGTTCCAGCTCCGCCATGCCCGCAGGCAGCGTGTGGAGGGGGAGAAGAAACCGCCAGCGGAGCCCCCGCGGGACTTCCGGCTGGTCCACCCCGTCCTCGAGGAGGAGGAGGCGGTGGCCGAGGCGGGCCGCTGCCTCTATTGCAGCGATTATTGCAGTATCTGCGTGGCCGTCTGCCCCAACCGGGCGAACCTCACCTACCGGGTCGAGCCGGTGGAATACCGGCTTCCGGTGGCCGTGCGCGAGGGCGATGGCGTAAAGCTGAGAGGCGGGGAGGTCTTCCGCATCGACCAGCGGTGGCAGGTGCTCAACCTCGCCGATTTCTGCAACGAGTGCGGCAACTGTGTCACCTTCTGTCCCACGTCCGGCGCGCCCTGGCGTGACAAGCCGCGTTTTCACCTCGACGCGGAGGAATTCGCAGACGCCTCGAACGGGTACCGGTTCGCCGGGGGCGTGCTTCATGCGAAAGTCGAGTGCACCGGGGCGGTGCTGCGGCGGGAGAACGGCTCGTTCGTCTACGAAACCGACGAGTTGCGGGCGACGCTCTCCGCCGAGGGGGAGTTCGTCCGGGAGGTGGAATTCCTCCGCCCGGACATCGAGCGGGCTCACTTCCGGCAGGCGGCGGAGATGATGGTGCTGTTTAACGCCCTCGAGGGGCATTACCTTTTCACCCCGGACTCGGAAAAGGACTTCCACCCATGAGCCGCATCCTGATCAGGAACCCTCTCCATGTCGCCACGATGGACGATGCGGACCGGGAGTTCTCCGGGGGGCACATCCTGGTCGAGAACGGGGTGATCGCCTCCCTCGGTCCGGAGCCGCTGGAGGCTCCGGCCGATGAGGTGGTCGATGCCGCCGGGATGGTCGTCCTCCCCGGGCTGGTCAACACCCACCACCACCTCTACCAGTCGCTGACACGTAACATTCCCCGGATGCAGAATGTGCAACTGTTCGAGTGGCTTGTCGGCCACTACGAACTGTGGCGGGAATTGACCTCGGAGGCGGTCCGGGTCAGCGCGACCACGGCGCTGCTCGAGATGATGAAATCGGGGGTGAGTACCACCTCCGACCATCTCTACCTCTTTCCCTCGAAGGCCGAGGGAACGCTGATCGACGCGGAGATCGCGGCGGCGCGGGACCTGGGCATCCGTTTTCAGCCGACCCGGGGCTCCATGTCCCTCGGCAGGTCACATGGCGGCCTGCCGCCCGATGACGTCGTCCAGGGCGAAGAGGAGATCCGGCGCGACACGGAACGCCTGCTGAACGCCTACCATGATGAGTCCGAGGGGGCGATGGTCCGCCTCTCCCTGGCGCCCTGTTCGCCCTTCTCGGTGACACCGGAATTGATGAAGAGCACCGCCGAGTACGCCTCCGCGAACGGCCTGCGGCTGCACACTCACCTCGCGGAAACATTGGACGAGGAGACCTTCTGCCTGCAAACTTACGGGCAGCGCCCCGCCGCCTTCCTCGAGTCCCTCGGCTGGATCGGCCCCAACGCCTGGTTCGCGCACTGCATCCACCTCGATGATGGTGAGATCCGGCGGATGGGCGATGCCGGCGCGGGAGTGGCCCATTGCCCCGACTCGAACATGCGGCTGGGCTCGGGCATCGCCCGGGTCCGCGAGATGCTCGATGCGGGCATGCCGGTCGGCCTCGGCGTGGATGGGTCCGCGTCGAACGATTCGGGGAACCTGCTGCTCACCGCGCGGAGCGCGATGATGCTCTCGCGGTTGCGGGGGCGGGAGTTCTGGCTGACCGCGCGCGATGTGCTCAGGATGGCGACCCGCGGCGGCGCGCAGGTGCTCGGGCGGAGCGAAATCGGCTCGCTGGAGGCCGGAAAGCGCGGGGATCTCGCCCTCTTCTCGGTCGAGGGCGTCGAGTACGCGGGGGGGATGTCCGATCCCCTGGCGGCGCTCGTATTTTGTACCCGCACCTCACCGGTCGACTGGTTGATCGTGGAGGGGCACGTCCGCATCCGCAAGGGGCGCTCGCAGGTCGACGAGGCGGCCCTTGTGAAGGAACACAACCGGATCGCCTCCGAGATGCTCGAGCAGGCCGGGAAGGCCACTGGGATCGATTTTCTCGCCTTCACGGACGCGGATACCCGGTAGTGCGGTGCGCCGGGGTGCCGGCGCGAATTGACGGGGAGAACGACCTGTCGTGTGGTCCGAAATCGAAAACGTCCTGACACCCGCCACCCCGGCCGAGGCGCAGGAACTCGCCCGGCGGGAGGGGTATGCGCTGATCGCGGGGGGGAGCTACCTGGCCTCCCGGCGGCCGGCCGGGATTCACACCCTGGTGAACGTCGCGCCGCTCCTGGGAAGTGAAATCGAAAACGGCCGGGGCGTGCTCCGCCTCGGCGCGGGAACCACCCTCCAGGGGCTGGTCGAGGGGCTGCAGGACGGTCCCTGGGCGGAGCTGGCCTTGTGCGCCCGCCGATCCTGCTCGTCGAAGCTCCTCCGCAACCAGCGCACACTGGGCGGCGAGATCGCCTGGGGGCGGGCCGATTCTGAGCTTTACGCGGCGCTGAGGGCGCTGGATGCCCGACTGCACCTCGCCGCGCCCGGGGAGGAGAGCGTGCCGCTGCGGGAGTGGGACGGCGGGGGGGTGATCGCTTCGGTGGAGCTGCGGGAGGGGCCGATGGCGCTCCAGCGGTTCGCGTTGCTGCCCTCCGCGCCGGCGTTCGTGATCGTTGTCGGCGTGCGCCGGGACGGCCTGATCGAGGTCGCGGTCGGGGGGCGCGCCGAGCGGACCGGTTCCTTCTCCCTGCCGGTGGAGGCCGGGGAGGAAGAACGGGAGAGGGTCGCGGCGGCGGCGGCGGACCTGTTCTCGCCGGACCATTACGGGTCGGTGGACTACAAGCGCCGGCTGGTATCCGTCGCGCTGAAACGGATTCGGGAGCGGCTGTGAACGTCCGATTTCACCTGAACGGCCGGCCGGTCGAAGCGGAGGTGGAGGCGGGGCAGACTCTGCTCGAGTTCCTCCGCGACCATGGGCTCTTCAGTGTCAAGCGCGGTTGCGACCACGGAGAATGCGGCGCCTGCGCCGTGCTCCTCGATGATCGCGCGGTCAACTCCTGCCTGCTTCTCATGCCGCTCCTCGAGGGGCATCGAGTCGAGACCCTCGAGGGACTCGGGGGCGAGGAAAAGGTGCGGGAGCTGCAGGAGTCCTTCCTCGATGCGGGCGCGGTGCAGTGCGGGTATTGCACCCCGGGGATGCTCATCTCGCTGGCGGCCCTGCTGCGCGAGAACCCCGAGCCCGGCGAGGAGGAGGTCCGGGATGCGCTCGCGGGCAACCTCTGCCGCTGCACCGGGTATGTCAAACCCGTCGAGGCGGCGCTGAAGGTCGCGGAGAGAGGGCGGCAGGGTTGAAGCGAAGCGGAATCCCGCGCCGCGGCCACGGGGGCGGAGGCGCGGAGGTGAAGACCTGTTCAAGGAGTGCCCGGTGAAGGTCGTGGGGAAGAAGACGGCGAGGATCGACGGCCTCGAGCTGGTGAGGGGCCGCGCGGTCTTCACGGATGACATGCGGCTCGAGGGTATGCTTTACCTGAAGGTGCTTCGCAGTCCGCACGCGCACGCCCTGGTAAAGCGGATCGACACCTCCCGCGCGCTCGAGATGGAGGGTGTCGTCGCCGTGCTCACCCACGAGGATTTCCCGCCCCACTACTACACCACCGCCGGGCAGGGGTACCCGGAACCCTCGCCCCGTGACACGCTCATCCTCGAGCGGCATGTCCGTTTCGTCGGCGACCGGGTCGCGCTCGTCGCCGCCGAGTCCCTCGCCGCCGCGGAGGCGGCGCTGGAAGCTGTCGAGGTCGACTACGAGGTGCTGCCCGCCCTCTTCGATCCGCGGGAATCCCTCGACGGCGACATCCTGCTCCACCCCGAGGAGGGGACCTCCGGAATCCACGATGCCGCCCGGAACATCGCCGCGCACATCGAGGCGGACATCGGGGATGTCGAGCGGGCCCTCGCGGAGTGCGACCATGTCTTCGAGGGCGAATACTCGACGCCCTATGTCCTGCAGGCGCATATCGAGCCGCACATCACGATCACCTGGATGGACGAGCGCGACCGTCTTGTCATCCGCACCGCCACCCAGGTGCCGTTTCATGTGCGGCGCATCGTCGCGGAGGTGCTCGATCTTCCCGTCGGTCGCATCCGTGTCATCAAGCCGCGCATCGGGGGCGCCTTCGGCGGCAAGCAGGAGATCCTCGGCGAGGAGCTGTGCGCCGCGGTCACCCTGCGAACGGGCCGGCCCGCCCGCCTGGAGATGACCCGCCGCGAGGAGTTCCACGCCGCCCGGACGCGCCATCCGCAGACGATCCATTTCCGCATCGGGGTCAACGGGGACGGCGCCTTCCAGGCGATCGACATGCGCATCCTCGAGAATGGTGGGGCGTACGGCGCTCATACCCTGACGGTGATGTCGGTGACCGCGCAGAAGGCGCTGTCGATCTACCGCTGTCCGAACGTCCGGGTGGTCGGAGACGGGGTCTACACCAACCTGCCCGTCGCAGGCGCCTACCGCGGGTACGGGTCGCCGCAGGGGTTCTTCGGCCTCGAGATCCTGGTCGATGAGATCGCCGCAGGGCTCGGGATCGACCCCGTGGAACTCCGCCGGAAGAACCATATCAGGCAGGGCGATGAAGTGCCGATCACGGAGGTGCTCGGCGAGGGGCGCGAGGGGTTCCGGACGGTCATCGATTCGAACGGCCTGGAGGAGTGCATCCAGGTCGGTATGCGCGAGATCGGCTGGGAGAGCCTGCGCAGCGGCGGGAAGGAGGGGCCGGTCAAGCGCGGAGTGGGGGTCGCCATCGCCGCGCAGGGGTGCGGCATCGCCGGCATCGACATGGGCGCGGTTTTCATCAAGATGAACGAGGACGCCAGCTTCAACCTGCTGATGGGCGCGACGGACCTCGGCACCGGGTCGGATACGGCGCTGGCGCAGATCGCCGCCGAGGTGCTCGAAGTGCCGGTGGAGAAGATCCTCGTCTATTCCTCCGACACCGACATGACCCCCTTCGACACCGGCGCGTACGCCTCCAGCACGACCTACATCTCCGGCGGCGCGGTCAAGAAGGCGGCCGAGAACGTGAAGGCGCAGATCCTCGAGCAGGGGAAAAAGCTGCTGGGGGTGGACGAGGCGGAGATCCGCGATGGAGCGGTGATCGCCGCCGGCGGCCGCAGGATGACCTACGAGGAGATCTGCACCAAGGCCCTCTACACCGACGAGCAGGCGCAGATCATGGGGATCGCGTCGAACATGAGCCACCTCTCCCCGCTGCCGTTCAACGCGACCTTCGCGGACGTCTCCGTGGACACCGAAACCGGGCTGGTCACGGTCAACCGGATCGTTTCGGTCACCGATGCCGGGCGGGTGATCAATCCGCAGATGGCGGAGGGGCAGGTGGAGGGCGCGGTACCGCAGTCCCTCGGCATGGCGCTCTCCGAGCACATGGTCTTCGACGAGCAGGGTGTCGCGCTGAACACCGACTTCGACCGTTACCACATCTACACCGCCCTCGACATGCCCGGGATGACCGTGCGGTTCGCCGAGAGCCACGAGTCGAGCGGGCCCTTCGGCGCCAAGGCGGTCGGTGAGATCCCGATCAACGCCCCCGCGCCCGCGGTGATCAACGCCATCTATAACGCTTGCGGAGTGCGGCTTCGCAGTGTTCCCGTCTCCCCCGAGGCTATCCTCCGCGCGCTGCGGCCCGAAGATCGCTGACCCGCCATGAGCGGCTTCGCCGACATCATCGGCTCCGACCCGCGGGATGCGGGCGGAGCCTGCATCGCCATCCTCGGCGGCGGGGGGAAGACAAGCCTGCTCAAGCGGCTCGGACGGGAGTACGCCCGCTGCTTTCCGCGCGTTCTCCTCACGTCCATAACGCTTTCCGGGCGTGACCGGGGCGATGCCGCCGTGTTCCTCGAGGAGACGGGCCCGGGCGGGTGGGCGGCGCGGTTTCCCGGGCGCAACCCCCTCTTCGTCATGCGGCGCGCCGTGAACCAGCGGAAGCTGGAGGGGGTCGGTGAACAGGAGCTGCGGGAGATGCTGCCCTTGGCCGACCTCTGCATCTTCGAGTGTGACGGCGCCCGCAACCTGCCGCTGAAAGCGCACAACGAGCGCGACCCGCGGGTCCCCTCCTTCGCCACCCATGTCGTGATCCTCGTCGGGGCGGACGCCGTGGGGGAGACGGTGGCAGGGGGCAGGGTGCACCGCCCCGAGCTCTTCCGGCGCCTCTGGAACGTCGGCGAAGATGAACCCCTGGGCGAGACGTTCATCGCCGAGGTCCTCACCTCCCCGCGCGGCTACCTCGCGAAGGTGCCGCAGGGGGTGCGCCCGCGCTATTTCGTGAACAAGGCGGACCGTCATCCCGGCGAGGCGCGGAGGCTGGCTGAGGCGATCCGCCGAAAAGGCGTGGGGCCGGTCTGGTACGGCAGCCTCGCCGCCGGCGTCTGCCGCGAGGCCGGGTGATGGTGAAGACCGCCATGATTCTGCCCGCGGCCGGGTCTTCCCGGCGGCACCCGCCGAACAAGCTGCTGCTGGACCTGGACGGCCGGACGGTCATCGAGCGGGCGGTCGGGGTGTTCCTCGGCCGCACCCTTGAGCTTATCCTCGTCCTCGGGCACCAGCAGGAGCGGGTACGCCGGGTGATCGAACGCGAATTCGGCGGGGCGGTGCGGATCGTTATGAACCCCGAGTACGCCTCGGGTATGGCCTCGTCCCTCCGGCGGGGACTGCTCGCAGCGGGGGAGGGGTTCGACTACTACGCCGTCAGCCTCGGGGACAAACCCTTCATCCGGCCCGGGACGGTCGATCAACTGCTGGAAATCCTGGGGCGGGACCGCCCGCTGATCCTCGCGCCGGAGCATGGGGGGCGCACCGGGCACCCCGTGTTCTTCCGCGCGGACCTCCGCGGCGAGTTGCTCTCCCTGGAGGGGGAGACGGGCGGCCGGGAGGTGATCCGGCGCCACCGGGACGCGGCGCTCCTCCTCCCGGTCGAGGACGAGGGCGTGATCCTGGATATGGACAGCTACCTGGAGCGTGGTGGTGAGTGAACCGTTGAAGGTCTGGGTGCGGGGCGCGGGCGAACTCGCCAGCGGCACGGTGGTGAGCCTGCACCGCTCGGGGTTCCGCGTCTGGCTGAGCGAACTGGAGCACCCCCTGGCGATCCGGCGCACGGTCTGTTTCAGCGACGCCGTCTTCGAGGGCCGGGCCGCCGTCGAGGATGTCCGGGGCGTACTCGCCGAAGTCGGGGATGTGCAGCGCGTGCTGGCGGAGGGGATGGTCCCCGTGCTGATCGATGATCCCGTGCGCATCCTGGGGTTGAAGCCGGACGTGGTCGTGGATGCGCGCATGCTGAAGCGGGATGATCCCTCCCTGATCCGCCTCGCGCCCTTCACCGTGGGCCTTGGACCGGGGTTCATCGCCGGCCGGAGCTGCCATGCGGTGATCGAGACCATGCGCGGGCACGACCTGGGCAGGATCATCTGGGAGGGCGCCGCTTCGGTGGACACCGGCACCCCCGGGGTGATCGGCGGGGAGAGCGAACGGCGGGTGCTGTTTGCCCCGGCCGGCGGAGCCGTGAGCTGGGAGGTGGACTTCGGCGACATCGTGCGGGAAGGCGGGCGGCTGGGTGCGGTCGGCGGCGTGGAGATCGTCTCGAAACTGGATGGCATGGTGCGCGGCCTGATCTCCCCCAGGGTGCCCGTGACGAGAGGGATGAAGATCGGCGACGTGGATCCCCGCGGCGACGGGGTCGATTGCCACAGCATCTCCGACAAGGCCCGGGCCGTCGGACGCGGGGTTCTCGAGGCGATCCTGATCCACCGGGAGAGAATGGAAAAGCGGGAGGAGACATCGACGGGGACGGGCGAAGGATGAGTGCGATCCTCCTGCGCGGTGGAACGGCGGTCACGCCTGAAGGGGTGCGCGAGGTCGACCTCCTGCTGCGCGGAGGGGTGATCGAGCGCATCGGGTCGGATCTCCCGGCGGAGGCGGACCGGCAGGTTGTCGATTGCGCGGGGATGCTGGTCCTGCCGGGCGCGGTCGATCCGCACACCCACATGGGCATCCCGATTAAATCGGGCCGGTCCGCGGACGATTTCCGCACCGGGTCGCTGGCGGCGCTGCATGGCGGGGTGACCACCATCCTCGACTTTACCGTGCTCGGTCCCGGCCGGACGCTGGCCGAAAGCGTGGAGGAGCGGCTGCGCCGGGCGGAAGCCTCCCACGCCGATTACGGCCTGCACTGCAACGTGACCCGGTATTCCCCCGAGCTGCTCGCCGAGATCCCGGCGCTGATCGGGCGCGGGATCACCAGCTTCAAGGTCTTCACCGCCTACGAAGAAGCGGGGATGCGGCTCGGCTACGACAGGATCCGCGAGGTGGCGGAGGTCGTCGGCGGGCACGGCGGCCTGCTGATGGCGCACGCGGAGGATGGGGATGTCCTGCGGCGTGCGATGGCGGAGATCCCGGACCGCACCTCGACCGATCCCCGCCTTCACGGACTTTCCCGGCCCGACGAGGCCGAAGAGACCGCCGTCCGTCGGCTGGCCGGCATCGCCCGCGAGACCGGCTGCCCCGTCTACATCGTCCACCTCTCCTCGGCGAGGGGGCTCGCGGCGGGGCGCGGCCGCGAGAATGTCCTGCTGGAGAGCTGCCCCCAGTACCTGCTGCTCGACGAGAACGCCTACGGCCGCGAGGATGGGCGGATGTTCGTCGCTTCTCCGCCGCTGCGAAAACCGGAAGACCGCGAAGCGCTTTGGGAGGCGGTCGCCTCGGGCGTAATCGCCGCCCTCGGCACGGACCACTGCCCGTTCCGGCCGGCGGACAAGCCTCCCGGCACCCCGTTTCCGGATATCCCCAACGGCATCGGCGGCGTGGAGACACTGCTGCCGTTGATGCTGCACCGGTTCCTCGAGCGGGGGCTGGGCCTCGAGCGGCTGGTCCGCCTCGTCAGCACGAACCCCGCGAAGCTGTTCGGCCTCTTCCCGCGCAAGGGCGTCCTGGCCGAGGGGGCGGACGCTGACATCGTGCTCGTCGATCCCGGCGATGTCAGCGAGATCACCCCCGAACGCCTCGCCTCGCCGCTGGAGTGGAACGCTTACACCGGCCTGCGCGCCGTCTTCCCACGGCACGTGTTCCGCCGGGGGGAATGGGTGGTCCGTGACGGCGAAATCGACCGGCCGGGCCGCGGGGAGTTTCTCCCCTCCCGTCCGCGGGGCGAGGGGGAATCCATCGCCCTGTGACGCATATCATGACGCTGTTGCGTGGTCCTGTTGTTATGCAACAGGGTTTCTAAAAGGTTTTATCGCTTATCCTTTCTTATAACTTTATCAAACCCTGTCATCAAAGCTGACAGGGCCACTCTCCCGTTCGTGGAGTGAGCTTCCAGTTCCCCGGCTGGGGAGAGGATAGGGGAGATGAAACCCGGGACTGCCCGGCCTCGCCAAAGGCTACCCGCCTTCGCCTTCAGCTACCCGCCTTCTCCCGAAGCATCGGGATATGGCGTGGCAAGCGCCGTGGTGAAAAGTACCGAGCCACCCGACCGCCGCTCCGCGAGCCGCTCGCCCGAAAACGGCGGGATTGTCCGCTCCCTTGATTGCATGGTCTGCACAACCACCCTAACTTGCCATTGACTGGTTGATGGTACAACCCATCAAGTTCCTGGTTCCATCCGCCGGTCTTCCTGTTCAGCCTACGGTTTTCGGCTCACACCCATGGGGGGGAAAGCCATGAATACCCGTCGCGCCGACAGGCTCAAACGCTCCATCGTCTTCCTGCTCTTCACGCTACTCTGGCTCACCAGCGCCCCATCATCACAGGCCGGGCAGCACCGCATCGTCTCGCTCGCACCGAATTGGACCCACACCGTGGCGGAGCTGGGAGCGCTCGACCAGGTCGTCGGGGTCACCCGCTACGCCATCTTCCCCGACAGCATCCCGGCCATGGTCCAGCGCGGCGATCTCGTCGATGTGGGAGGATTCCTCGACATCGACACGGCCCTGGTCGACTCGCTCAACCCCGACCTCGTCCTGACCTCCACCCAGTTGCAGCGACGCTACCATCCCTGGCTGAAACGGCGGGGCGTCCGGGTCATTCACGTGGACGAGAAGAGCCTGCAGGAATCCTACGACCGAATCCTCGAGCTGGGGGAATTCCTCGGCATGGAGGCGAAGGCCCGGGCGATGGTGGACGGGATCCAGCGGGAGCTGGACGAGGTCCGCGCCAAGTATGCCGGTACGCCCAGGGTAAAGGTCTACTACGAGATCAACTACTACTACAAGTGTGTCCCCGGGGCCGATTCCTACATCACGGAGCTGATCAGGATCGCCGGCGGTGATCCCCTCTTCTCCGACCGACCCGGTATCGCCCCTTCGGTGACCTGGGAGGAGGTGGTCGAGGCCGATCCCGAGGTCATTCTCATCCCCTGGTGGGCGACGGCGGGGGAGGAGGGTCCTCACTACGAAGGGCCCCTCGCGGGCAACGGAACCACCACGCCCAAGCGGATCGCCTCCCGGCCGGGCGCGGAGAAGATATCCGCGGTCCGGCACGGAAAGGTGCGCTACATCGATTCCGCCAAGACCAAGCAGGCGGGACCGATGATTCCCGAGGCCGCGCGGCTGTTCGCCGAAGCGATCCACGCCGAGGGGAACATGGCGCGCCTCGAGCTGGATGAAGTGCCGAAGGACATCAACGACCAGTAACCCGTTACGGATTTCAGGGGACGGACGATGACCCTTGATCGCAACAGCGTCATCCCGCTCTACCATCAGATCAAGGAGCAGTTGCGCGACAAGATCCTGTCCGGGGCGTTCCACTCCGGGGAGCGGATTCCCTCCGAACATGAGTTGTCGGCCCGGTACGGCGTCAGCCGGAACACGGCGAAACAGGCCATCGCCGATCTCGTCGCCGAGGGCATCCTCTACCGGAAACAGGGGTTGGGGACCTTCGTTTCGGTTCGCCGCATCCATCACGGGGTCACGGAGAAGCTCGGTTTCACCGCCGAATTCGGCAACCAGGAGCTGCAGCTTGGCACGGTGGTTATCAACGCGGCGGAGGAGAAAGCCTCCGAGCGCACGGCTTCTGTCCTCGAGATCGAGGAGGGCGCGCCCGTCTACCGGATCAAGCGGTTGAGGAGCCTGGAAGGTTCTCCCGTCGTCCTGCAGACCTCCCTGCTCCCGGCATTGAAGTTCCCGGGACTGCTCGCGTTCGACCTCGAGCGGGAGTCCCTGTTCGAACTCCTCAAGAGACGCTACGGACAGCGGCTCCATCGGGCCGACGAGTACCTCGAGTGCGTGCCCGGCGATGCTCGTTGGGCGAAACTCCTCCAGGTGGACGACACTCATCCTCTTCTTCAACTCACCCGGATGACCTACAACCAAGACGATGAAATCGTCGAGGTTGCCTATTCCTATATCCCGGGAGACCTGTGTCGTTTCCGATTCAACCTGGGGCGGCGGAGCGACATCGAGATCCACTACATCCCCCGTCACGCCTCCCCCGACCGGCCGCGGCGAGCCCGATGAACGGCGAACCCGGCAGAAGCGTCGGCGCCGGCAGCCTGCTGCAGCGCTTTCGCGCGTTGAAATCGTCCCCGTCGGGATCCGTGTTCCGGACCCGTACCCTCCGCGACCTGCTGCTGACCGAACTGGTGCCGCCGATGCTCCTCGTCGTCTCCAGCGATTCGGACGGAGGCATCGGGCCGAAGCAGCACGATGTGTTCGCCTGCCCGGCCTATGTTCTCGGCCGGTTTGGCGTCCGGGTTCCGCTGATGGAGTGCATCGCGGCGGGCGCCGTTCCGCTTCTCGTGGTGGACGTCCTCAGCGTCGAGATGAGTCCCACCGGCGAGGAGATCATCCGCGGCGTCCGCGACGAAGTCACGCAGGCCGGGCTGGACGGCTCGAGCGTGATCACGGGCAGCACCGAGGACAATGTGCCGACGGTCCAGACCGGTATGGGGGTCGTGGTGATCGGCCTCGCCGAGGAGGGCGATCTCCGGCCCGGCAGTTCGCGCGCCGGGGACCAGGTCGTCTGTATCGGGCTGCCGAAATCCGCGCCGGAGGATGATGTGCGCGTCGATGATCCCGGGATCGCCGACGTGGACTGCGTCCGCCGCCTCGCCGGCATCGACCACGTCCATGACATTCTGCCCGTGGGCAGCCACGGGGTCGAATACGAGTTCCGTGAGATGGCGCGGACCGCGGGGCTGGCGGGCGTTCTTCGCGGCTCCCCGCCGTTCGATCTGGATAAATCCGGCGGTCCGTCCACCTGTGTCCTGGCATCGCTGCCGGCTGATCGCGTCGATTCATTGCGCAGCCGGCTGCGGCAACCTGTTCATATCATCGGGGAATTGAAAAACGATGAATCCTGATTCGGGCTCGCCCGGTTACGCCGAACTGGTCCGTCGCGCCCATGGCTGTCTCGCCGGGGTCGCGGTCGGAGATGCGATGGGAATGCCCACATCCCTTCTCACGCCGGCGCAGATCAGGGAACTCTTCCCGGAAGGTATCACCGGGTTCCAGCCCGCCCCGCCCCATCATCTCATTCACGAGCACATGGCGGCCGGGAGCATCACCGACGACACCCAGCAGACGCTTCTCCTCGCCCGGCACCTGATCGAGTACGGCGAAGTGGATGCCACCCGGATGGCTTGGAGCCTGATCCGCTGGGCCGAGGAGGTCAACGGATTCGACTCGCTCTATCTCGGCCCCAGCACGCGCCGCGCGCTGGAGCAGATCCGGGACGGCGTTCCGGTGGAAAAAGCGGGCTGGATGGGAGACACCAACGGCGCGGCCATGCGCATCTCCCCGGTCGGCATCTTCTTTCCCGGGGAGTACGAGGAGGCGATCAAGACCGCCGCGGAAGTCTGCAAACCGACCCACAACACCAGCGCGGCGATCTCGGGGGCGGCCGCCGTCGCCTGCGCGGTGTCCGCGGGGATGGCGGGGGAGACCCTCGAAGGGGTGGTCGAGGCCTTTCTCCACGGGGCGGACAGGGGGCTGAACTACGGTAATCCCTGGCCGGCCGCCTCCATCCGCCGGAGGACGGAGTGGGCGCTCGAACTGATCCGCGGCGATCGGTCCGAACGGGAGGTGCTGGGCGACCTGTACGACCTGATCGGGGCGAGTGTCGCGATGTCGGAGACGGCTCCCCTGGCCCTCGCCCTCGTCGTCTACTGCGAGGGGGACCCGATGCGGGTCACCCTCTCGGCGGCGAACCTGGGCGGGGACGCCGACACGATCGGCGCGATCGCGGGGAGCATCGCGGGCGCCATGAGCGGGGTGGACGCCTTCCCCGCCGGGGTGCTGGAGACCATCGAGGAGGTCAACCACCTGGAACTGGCCCGCTTCGCCGGGGAACTCGCGGCGAAGGTAGTGGCCCGGCGCGGCGAATCCGTGCCGGAGGGATAGACAGCGGCGGGGATACCATCTTTTTGCCGGGCGTCATCCCGCGGAAGTGCGGTCGTGCTCCCGGGCGGAGGTGAAGCCGGCAGACCGGTCCGCGATGGGGGGAGCCTCGCGAAACCTTCGCGAGGTTGGATAGGAGAGGACACGATGAAAGGTGCAGCTTGGGGAGCATCGGTCGTCCTGGCGTTGTTCCTTGCCGCGGGGACCGGCTTTGCGCAAACTGACACGACCAAGGTCCAACAGGAACGCCAGACATCGCACGTGATCCTGGATCATGACGATTTCGTCAAGTACAACTGCGAGAATGTCGGCGACGCGTTGAGGACCATCACCGGGGTTTACGTTAACGCCCAGGGGGAGGTGATGCTTCGTGATGTCAGCTCCTCGAAGGTCGTCGTCATCATGGACGGCCAGAAACTGAACGTGCCCGGCGGAATCGGGGTGAATGTCAGCAACATCTCCATCGAGAACATCGAGACCATCGAGTTGCTGCGCGGCGGGCGGTCCGCCGAATACGGCTCGGACGCCGTCGGCGGTGTCATCGTGATCAACTCGAAGAAACGGCAGGACCAGGGGCTGGCGAAACGGCAGCCCGTCGTAGTGCGTGCGAGCTTTGGTTCCTATAACCGCCAGATCTACTCGGTAAACCACACCATGAACCTGGGCAACGTGAACACGCTGCTCAGCTACCGCCGCGACCTGTGGGACGGGAACTTCGACTACACCGACCTCTACGGCGTGCGCAGGGAGATGGTGAACAACGAACAGAGTACCCATTCGGTGTTCGCCAAGGTGGGATGGAACATCGACGAGACCCAATCCCTGCAAAGCTCCTATTCGCTCTACACCGCCGAGAACGGTTCCCCCGGGATGATCGACAGGATCAACCCCGAAGCCCGGATCCGGTTCAACAATCATACCCTGAACCTGAACTACCGGAAGCAGAAACTGTTCAAGGATTTCGACCTGGATGCGAGCGGGTACTACCTGAATTTCCGCACGAGATTCGATGATGATTACGGCAGCATCGTGCCCGTGCACAGCGACCACAAGAACTACGCCGTCGGCACGGACCTGAAACAGACCGGCAATTTCGCGGACTGGCTGCGCGTTTCCTACGGCTACTCCTTCCGCAACGACCGGATCAATTCCACGGATGTGGGCAAGCGGGAGCGCGACACGCACAGCGGTTTCGCCACCTTCTCCCTCGACCGGTCGCCCGGCGGGATCATCTCCACGTGGAGCACGGCGCTCGCCCTGCGCTACGATGCCCCCTCGGATTTCAATTCCGAATTGAGTCCCAGGCTGAGTGTATCGGTGACCAACCAGGGTAGATTGACGACGACGCTGGCGGCTCATCTCGCCCGGTCCTACCGGGCGCCCACCTTTAACGACCTCTACTGGCCGCAGGACGCCTTCGCCATCGGGAATCCGGACCTGAAGCCGGAATATGGAACCAACTACGATGTCGGGCTGAACTTTCAGCTCCCCTGCGGCAGGCATAATGTCAACGCGGCGGTCAACTATTTCCGGAACGATGTTACGGACCTGATCCTGTGGGCTCAATCCGGACCGAACAACCTCTGGACACCGAACAACATCTCAGAAACCCAGACCTGGGGTGTGGAAACCTCGGGGACCATCTCGCTGTTCGACGGCTTATTCACCACGAATACCGAATACACTTACATGGAGGCGTTGGACAAGGGGCCCGATCCGAACCGGCACGACAAGTATATCATCTACCGGCCCAAGAACAAGCTGTCGCTGACGGGCACCCTGAAGTACCAATCCCTGGAGTGGAGCATGACCTACGAGTACACGGGGCTGCGCTACACCAACCCCGCGAATACGAAGTACCTGCCCGAATACAGCAAGATCGACGGGAAAGTCAGCTACGGGTTCACCCTGTTTCGTCTCCGCTCGAGGGTGGCGGTCGAGACGACAAACCTGACGGACGAGGATTTCATGAAGGTGTACGGTACCGCGGAGCCGGGACGCCAGTACAAATTCACATTGTGGTTGTATCTTTGATCGGCGGGAGTGGTCAGAACAGGAAGGTTGATGGGCCGAATCCTCACGGCATTGGTGTTGGCGGGGCTGGTACTCGCCGTGGATACCTTCGCCCGGACAACCTGTACCTTGACCGGCAGGATCACGGATGCCGAAACCGGCAGGCCGCTGGAGGGGGGCTGCGTGTTCATCCGTGACACATACCTCGGCGGGTCCGCCGACCACGATGGACGGTATATCCTCAACGGCATCGCTCCCGGCACCTACTCCCTCACTGTCAGCATGCTGGGATACGAAACCCTCTCCGGCGTGCGGGTGGCCTTCTCCGAGGGCGAAACCGTGGAGCGCGACTTCGCGCTCCATCGCACGGTTCTCGTCGGGGAGGAGGTGACAGTCACCGCGACGAGGGGCAGCTCCCTGATCATGGACGTTACCACCTCCGTGGACGTCATCGACTCGAGGATCCTCGAGCGCGAGAACCCGCAGAACCTGGCGGAGGTCCTGGACAATGTCCAGGGCGTTTTTATCAAGGACTACGGCGGCATCGGCGGCACGAAGACGATATCCCTTCGCGGCTCCAGCGCCGAACAGGTGCTGGTTCTGATCGACGGCCAGCGGTTGAACAATCCGCAGACGGGGCAGGTGGATTTCAGCGCCTTGTCCATGGAGGGGATCGAGCGGATCGAAGTCGTGCGGGGCGGCAACTCAGCGCTCTACGGCGCCGACGCGGTCGGCGGCGTCATCAACATCATCACCCGAAAGGATGTCGGCACGCCCGGCTACAAGGTGGGCGAAAAAGCGACGTTCGGCTCCTTCGAGTCCCGCTCCTTCGAGACGACCACCCAGTACAACTGGCGGCGTTCATTGGCGAATATCACGTACCGCGTGCTGATGAGCGAAGGGGATTATTCTTACACGGATCGCTACGGGGTCGAACAGAGGCGAACCAACAACGACATCACCTCCCATGATGTTTTCGCCCGCTTCCACACGGAACTCGGCAACCCGCACGATCCCCGAACCCTGAACCTGTCCTACAAGTATTATTCGAGCGACCGTGGAAGTCCCGGCACCATCGAGCTGCCCTACGAACACGCGCGTCTCAAGAACGAAACCCATTATCTCAGCGCCGTTTTCACGTCCGACATCTTCAACCCGTTCAACCATCTGAAGGTGCAGGCCTACGCGGATGCCGGCGACAACCGGTACACCAACGAGGAGACGGCCGTAGCCATCGACAACCGCCATCGCACCCGGGCCGGGGGGGTCGAAGTCCAGATGAATTCGGTCCTTTCGTCCCACATGACGCTCACCTACGGCACGGGCGGCCGTTACGAAACGTTGAACAGCAGCAGCTTCTCTTCCGAGCCGGAGCGGACGGCGGCCTTCGCCTTTCTGCAGGGCGAAAGCAAGCTGTTGCCCCACGCCATCCCCGCCGTGTCATCCGTATCCTTCGTCCCCGCGGTGCGCCTCGATCACTTCTCGGATTTCGGCACCCACGTTTCGCCCAAAGTGGGCGGGGTGCTTAATTTCGGTGACACCTGGCGCACCTCGATCAAGGCCAACTTCGGCCTCAGTTACCGTGCCCCGACCTTCAACGACATGTACTGGCCCGAGGATGCCTGGGCCATGGGCAACCCGGATCTCCTCCCCGAACAGGGCAGGGACTGGGATGCGGGCATCCGGCTGCGCTGGCCGCTGCTGAACACCATCGCCTTCGACCTGGCCTGGTTCTCGAACCGGATGGACAACCTGATCATCTGGCAGATGGGACCGGACAGCAAGTGGCGGCCCGAGAACGTGGAGAAAGCTGACCTGCGGGGTATGGAGACGAGCTTGACACTCACCCCCGTCCGCGACCTGCTGTCCGTCACCGGCAACTACACCTACCTGGTTGCGGAGAACCTGTCCGAGGACAGGATCCTGAACGGGAAGAGACTCGTGTACCGGCCCGCCAATACCGTCAACCTGTCGGCCACCCTCTCCCGGCGGACGCTCAGCCTGACATACCAGTACTCCTATGTCGGCAGGCGTTTTACCAACCCCGCGAATACCATTTCACTGGAGGCGTACCGGACCTCCGATGCGACCCTCACCTGGACGCCGCATCGGTGGGGGATCGACTGGACAGTCGCGCTGCAGGGGAAAAACCTCCTCGATGAACCATTCGAGATCATACAATACCAACCCATTCCCGGACGGGAGTTCCGGGTAACCCTTGGCATGATGCTTTCGAACACGAAAAGCGTAAAAAAGGGGTAAACACGAAGGGGGAGAATGATGAAACGTCTCGTGCTGTTCAGTCTGGTGTCGTTGGCCATGGCCTTCGGATTCACGGCTTGTAAAGAGGAGAGTCCGTCGGAAAGTCCTCCGACACCCGTCACCGCCAAGGCGGTGTACGTGTTGAATTCGGCGGCGACCAGCATCTCGGTCATCGACCTCGAG
>CAYOKT010000029.1:16210-31147 GCA_964404605.1 uncultured bacterium | reverse complement strand
CCATAGGTTTCAAGCGGGCGACACGGCGGACGAGGCCCGCGCCGACCGTGGCGTCCACCACCGCATCCACGTCCTTGTACGCTTCCGGGGCCTCCTCGCCGAGCGTGCGGCGGCTGCGGGAGCGGATGATCACCCCCTCTTCCGCGAGTTCCCGGCCCACATCGCGCCCCCGCGTGCGGCGCAACGCCGCACGCCGTGAGAGCAGCCGCCCGGCGCCGTGGCAGGCGGAGCCGAAGCTCTCCCGGGTCGCCGTCTCCGTGCCGACCAGCAGGTAGCTCGCGGTGCCCATGTCGCCGGGGATGAGCACCGGCTGGCCGATGGCGCGGTAGGGCGCCGGCACATGCGGGCTGCCCGGCCCGAAGGCGCGGGTCGCGCCCTTCCGGTGCACGCAGAGCCGGCGCTGCTCTCCCTCGACCTCGTGCTCCTCGATCAGTGCGATGTTGTGCGAGACATCGCAGACCAGTCCCATCCCGAGGGCGGTTTCGCTCCGGCCGAAGAACGCCGCGAACAGGTCCCGCATCCGCCGGACGAGGAGGATCCGGTTCGCCCAGGCGTAGTTGGCGGCGGCGGCCATCGCCCCGAGGTAGGCTTTCCCCTCCGGCGAGGAGAGCGGGGCGCTGGCGAGCTGACGGTCGACGAGCACGAGCCCGTACCGTTGCGCCGCCGCCCCCATCTTCTTCAACTGCTCGGTGCACACCTGGTAGCCGAAGCCGCGGCTGCCGGAGTGGACCATCACGGTCACCTGGCCCTCGCGGAGTCCGAAGAGGCGCGCGGCACCCTCGTCATAGATGCGCTCGACCACCTGCACCTCGAGGAAGTGGTTGCCGCTGCCGAGGGTGCCGAGCTGGTTCGCCCCCCGCTCGCAGGCGCGGTCGGACACCGCCTCCGGGTCGGCGTCCGGGTGACAGCCCCCGAGGTCCATGCGCTCCAGGTCCGCCTCGCCGGCCATCCCGCGTTTGAGCACCCAGCGCGCCCCCTGCGCGAGGACACGGCGTACCTCTTTTTTGCTGAGCCGGATGTCACCGCCGATCCCCACCCCGCAGGGCACCCCCGCCAGCAGGGCGTCCGCCAGCTCTTTAAGCCGCGGCCGGACTTCCTCCGCCTCGAGACGGGTGCGGGTGAGGTTGATCCCGCAGTTGATGTCGTAGCCGACCCCGCCGGGGCTGATCACGCCCTCTTCCAGGTCGAAGGCGGCGACCCCGCCGATGGGAAAGCCGTACCCCCAGTGCATGTCCGGCATCGCCAGCGAGGCGCCGACGATCCCCGGCAGGGTGGCGACATTCGCCACCTGCTCGAGGGAGGGGTCGTGCTCGATCGCCTCGATCAGCCGCGAGGAGCTGTAGATCCGCCCCTCGACGCGCATCCCCGGCCGCGCGCCCACCGGGATGCGCCAGCGGTAGTCGTCCATCCGCTCCAGGGGGATCGTGCTCCGTGTCTCTCCCATGAAGGGTGTCCTTCGCTTGACCTCAATCCATCTTCAGACCCGCCCGGATGCCTGGCCGTCAGACGTCGGCGATCCACCGAGCGCGCCAGCGGCCGCCGCTCTCCTCCACGTCCACACCGTGGTAGGTGACCGCCTTGATCTCCGCCGCCAGCGGGCGCGGCGAGGCGAGGTAGCGCCCCCGCAGATGCAGGGTCAGCACGCCCGGCGCCCACTGCACCGCGCAGGTCATGGGGCGGAAATCCTGGTCCTGCACGAGGTACAGCACCTCGTTCAGGGCATCCACCAGCGCCTCGGCGTCACCATCCGCCGCGGCCTCGATGTGTTCCACGCTGTCCGGCCCGGTGGAAGCGCCCGGTCCCGCCCCAACCTCCTCGAACCGGGGCGGTTTCAGCCCGAGGTGGGCGAGCAGCGCCGCGAGGCAGCCATGGGCCAATTCCCCGCGCGAGTCCGCCTCGATGGAGTAACCGACATCCGCCGTGTGCTCCAGCGGCCTGACTCGCCAGGCAGCCATATGCCCGCCCCCCGTTTCACTATGTTCCCTGCAGGAAATATAGGGCTCTTGGTCTGCGTCCAGCACCCTGCCAATTTGGCAGACCGCCGAAACCGCCCCGCTACCCTTCTTTAAGCCGGGTGGTTATCTTCCTGAATAACAGTCTGTTAGGTTTCAACGACTCTCGCCGGTGGACTGGCACGAAGCTTGTACAAGAGAGAGGTAAAAAATGGCTCACGGCCCCCATCACCACCGCGCGCCCTTTCGGCGCGCCGGGGGCATGAAGCGAAAGGAGAACCGATGGACCTGAACAGGATGACCCTGAAATCGCAGGAAGCGTTCGCCGACGCGCAGGCGCGGGCGGTGAACTTCGGACATATCGAGGTGGATGTCGAGCACCTGCTGCTGGCCCTGCTGGAGCAGGAGCAGGGGCTGGCCGGGAGACTGCTCGAGCGGATGGACATTCCCGCCGACGCTTTCAAGCGGGGCGTGGAGGAGATCCTCTCCGCCCGTCCGCACCAGAGCGGACCCGGCGCCGAGGCGGGCAAGGTCTACATCACCCAGCGGCTGCAAACGGTCCTCGTCGAGGCCGATGCGCAGGCGAAACGGCTGAAGGACGAGTACATCAGCGTGGAGCACCTGCTGCTCGCGATGCTGGAGAAGGAGGGGGCGGAGACGCCGCTGGGCCGTCTCTTCGCCCGTCACAACCTCACCAGCGACCGTCTGCTGGGCGCGCTGACCTCCGTGCGCGGGCACCAGCGGGTGCAGAGCGCCAGCCCGGAGGAGACCTACGAGGCCCTCGCCCGTTATGGCCGCGACCTGGTCGATGAGGCCCGGCGCGGCAAGCTGGACCCGGTCATCGGGCGCGATGCGGAGATCCGCCGGGTGATCCGCATCCTGTCGCGGAAGACGAAGAACAACCCGGTGCTCGTCGGCGAGCCGGGCGTCGGCAAGACCGCCATCGTCGAGGGGCTCGCCCAGCGGATCGTCCGCGGCGATGTTCCCGAAAGCCTGAAGGAGAAGACCCTCTTCGCCCTCGACATGGGCTCGCTGCTCGCCGGGGCGAAGTACCGCGGCGAGTTCGAGGAGCGGCTCAAGGCGGTGCTGCAGGAGATCAAGGAGTCCGAGGGGCGCATCCTCCTCTTCATCGACGAGCTGCACACCATCGTCGGCGCGGGGAAGGCCGAGGGGGCGATGGATGCGGGCAACATGCTCAAGCCGATGCTCGCCCGCGGCGAACTGCACTGCATCGGCGCGACCACCCTCGACGAGTACCGCAGGCACATCGAGAAGGACGCCGCCCTCGAGCGCCGCTTCCAGCCGCTCCAGGTGGACCCGCCCAGCGTGGAGGATACGGTCTCCATCCTCCGCGGGCTGAAGGAGCGCTTCGAGGTGCATCACGGCGTCCGCATCCAGGACAACGCCCTCGTCGCGGCGGCGGTGCTCTCCCACCGGTACATCAGCGACCGTTTCCTCCCCGACAAGGCGATCGACCTCGTGGACGAGGCCTGCGCGACCATCCGCACCGAGATCGACTCGATGCCCGCCGAGCTGGACGAGATCACGCGGCGGGTGATGCAGCTCGAGATCGAGGAGGCCGCCCTGAAGAAGGAGAAGGATGACGCCTCGAAACGGCGGCTCGCCGCGCTGCGCAAGGAATTGAAAGAGGCCCGCGAAAAGAGCGATGCCCTGCGCGCGCAGTGGGAGGAGGAGAAACAGGCCATCGACCACGTCCAGAAGCTGCGGGAGGAGCTGGATGTCCTCCGGTTGCAGATCGACCGCGCGGAGCGGGAGTACGACCTGAACAAGGCCGCCGAACTGAAGCACGGAAAACTGCCCGAGCTGCTCAAACAACTGAAGGCCGCCGAGGAGCAGGCCGCCGCGGACGGGCGGGAGGGCCGCCTGCTGCGCGAGGAGGTCACCGAGGAGGAGATCGCCGAGATCGTCAGCCGCTGGACCGGGGTCCCGCTGGCGCGGCTGGTCGAGGGCGAGCGCGAGAAGCTGCTGAAGCTCGACGAGGTTCTCCACCGCCGGGTGATCGGGCAGGACGAGGCGGTACAACTCGTCGCCGACGCGGTGATCCGCGCCCGCTCGGGGATCAAGGACCCCCGCCGGCCCATCGGCAGCTTCATCTTCCTCGGCCCCACCGGCGTGGGCAAGACCGAGCTGGCGAAAACCCTCGCCGATGCGCTCTTCGACAGCGAGGAGAGCCTGGTCCGCATCGACATGAGCGAATACATGGAGAAGCACGCGGTCAGCCGCCTGATCGGCGCGCCGCCGGGCTATATCGGCTACGATGAGGGCGGCCAGCTCACCGAGGCGGTGCGGCGCAAGCCTTACAGCGTGGTTCTCTTCGACGAGATCGAAAAGGCGCACCCGGATGTGTTCCACGTCCTGCTGCAGATCCTCGATGACGGCCGGATCACGGACAGCCACGGCCGCACGGTGAACTTCAAGAACACCGTGCTGATCATGACCAGCAACCTCGGATCGACCCAACTGCTGGAAGGGGTGCGCCCGGACGGCGTGATCACCGAGCAGGCCCGCGAGGCGGTGATGCGCGAGCTGCACGCCGCCTTCCGTCCCGAGTTTCTCAACCGGGTGGATGACATCGTTCTCTTCAAGCCGCTGACCCTCGAGGAGATCGAGCGTATCGTCGACCTGCTGGTGGAGGAACTGCGCCGCCGCCTCGAAGAGCGCCGGATCGCCCTCGAGCTGACCGAGTCCGCGCGGGAGTTCATCGCCCGCGAAGGGTACGACCCCGTCTACGGCGCCCGGCCGCTGAAGCGCTTCCTCCAGCACGAACTCGAGACGAAGATCGGCCGCGCCCTGATCGCGGGCGATGTCGCCGAGGGGGCGACGGTTACGGTGGACCTGGAGGAGGGCAAGCTCGCCGTTCGGATCACCTCCCCCTCCCCCGAGGCCGGTTCGGAAGGGGAAGCCGAGGACATCCCCGAGGTCGAGGCGGAGGTGGTGGACGAGCCGTAATACCCTACTGGAGAGAGTGCCGCCTCATCCGAAATGCCCAGCAGCCACTGCCCGGGATCGCCTGCCGCGGCGCTTGCCACACCGTAGCTGAAGGCGAAGGCGGGTAGCCTTCGGCGAAGCCAGGGTTGATCCCGGGTTTTTTCTCCGGCGCGGCCGGGTGGCCCTGTCAGCAGCAGGTGGCCCGGGGTCGCGACCCCGGGGTCGCCGACCCCGGGGATCTTCCATTTCCCCGTCATTTATGGGGTAGCCCCGTCAGCTTCGATGACAGCGTCTGTGGGTTCTGCCCCTCAACCGGCGGTTGACGGCTCCCCTACTTCAGGTACACCACCTTCCGCGCGGCGGTCCGCGATCCGGTGGACAGCCGCAACAGGTACACCCCAGAGGCCGTGCCGGGGGAGGGCCGCCACACCAATTCACGCTCCCCCGGCCCTGTCAGACCGTCGTACAGCCTCGCCACCCGCCGCCCCGCCAGGTCGTACACCCCCACTCGCAGGAGCCCCGCCCGCGGCAGGGCCATCATCACCCGCACCGCACTGTTGAACGGGTTCGGGTAGGGGACCAGCGTGATTTCCCCGGGGAGGGCGGAACCGCCCCGCCCGGCCGGGCCGTCGACCGGTGCCGGGTCACGGTAGACCAGTTGGTCCAGCTCGCGCACGGTGGCCAGGGGGACGAATCCCCGGGCGAGCGCCAGGGAATAATACTGGTCGACCGGGCCGGGGTCGGTGAGATACTCCACGGAGAGCACCACCTTGCCGGAATCGACCATCGTGTCCAGCATTTCCAGGCCCGGCCGGGGGTTGTAGGGGTTGTTCTCGTCCGCCTCGCCGTAGTAGAAGGCGTCCTCCGCGCCGATCCCGTCGACCGCGGCGTAGTACACCGGCCGGTCCGCGCCGGGCGCATCCTCGGGCAGCCATTCTCCGTTCTGGGGGATGACCAAGAAGTCCGGCCGCCCGCGGGTCACCTGCGCATACTCGGCGAGGTCGTGCAGCAGCTCCACCATCAGGTGCGGGGCGTTCGGGTTCTCGGGGTTCTCCCGGCTCCAGTAGTCATAGGCATCCACGATGTCGAGGTACATGCCGTCGAACCCCTGGTCGAGGATGCGGTCGAGGGTGCTCTCGTCCGGCCCCTCCGGCACGCCGAAGAGGATCTGCCGCCAGCCGTCCATCCAGAACCGCACCTTGTAGTTGCCGTGCCAGTCGGGGTTCTCGGGCCCCAGCCACTCCGGGTCGCCCGGTGTCCAGCCCGCCTGCCAGTACCAGCGGTAGTCCTCCGCCTCACCGATGGAGAAGTAGGCGAGGACGGTCACCCCGGCATCGCGCAGCGCCTGGATCTCCGCCGCGCTCCACTCCCCCGACGCCCCGCCGGTGGAGGAGTAGTCGATCACCGCCACGTCGGGTGCGAGGTCCACGATGTCGTCGAGGTTGATGCCCTGCAGCCAGTAGACCCACCCCTCCGGCGGCCAGGCGGCCCGCGCCGGGCTCGCTGCGCCCAGGGACAGCAGGAAAACCACCACCGCCGCGCCCGCGCGGAGCATCAGCCTGCTCCGGGAGCGATGGTGGGTTGTTCCTTCATGGATTTGATTAAACATCATCTCGGAACCTCTGCCGGAACGTTTCCTGCTCGTGCTGCGCCCATCCGTCTAACTACTACTTCTTTGTATATATCACATATTCAACAAGCAGGAGAAATAATGGAAAAGCAATAGATAACAGGATTTGAGTGTCCAGGCCTATAACTCTCTCTCCACTGATTAGATTCAATCCTCTAAACAACAGAAACAGGATAACCCCCAAGGACAAGCTTTGAAGTGTCCCAAAAATCCAAAACATGTTCGCGCGCATGATCTACCCCCTGTTTCCAAGCAAAGGCAGTTTCGTTTCTCCATGTTTCCGCTTCAGTCGCCCGTCTCTTCCCGGCGACAGGGGACGATGCACCACCCGGGGGCTGACGCAAGAAACCGGGATTCCTGCCCCGCCACCTGTTCCAATCCCCGGTCACCCCAAAAGGAAGGTCGGCATTCCGGCCGCCCCCGGCAACCCTCCCCGGGTGGAATGGGCGAACCGTCCACACCCGTTTCGCCGCGCCGGTCGCTGATTCGGACCCCCCAACAAAGACACCCCGCCGAAGCGGGGTGCCTTGGTATCGCATCAACTTTCCCGCGCCGCTCGGCGCGGTTGAAGCCCGGTCACTTCGTCAGCGAACCGAACGCGTGCATCTTCGCCTGGAGCTGCACATAGCCCCACAGGCCGTTCTCCGGGTCGGTGCCCATGTAATCCTCCGCGGGCATGAAGTACCCGATCCCCATCTGGAAGCCGAGGTCTTCCTTCATCTGGCAGTAACTCTCGAGGTCGATCTCGTTCCCCACGGCGGTCGTCTTGCTGCCGTCCACGAGGGAGGCGTACTCCTGCGAGGTGGAGAAGTTGTGGAAAGACAGCCAGACCTTCCTCTTCTCGGTGGGTTTCAGCATCACACTCAGCTCGACATCCCGCAGGCCCTCGGGGTTCGAGGCGGTGAAGAGATCCATGCTGCCGCGCCACCTGTGGGAGGTATAGTAGAGGTTGTTGAACGCTTCCCACTTGTCCGGCGTGTCGGGATCGTCGCCGCTTACCCAGTCGACACCGACGCCGACCCCCGGCTCCATCGCCATGTCGAACTTGTACCACGCCCCGACCACGAGCATCCAGGCGGCGACATCGGTGTCCACGCTCGGAGGTCCGAAGGTGGTCGTGGTGCCCATCTGGTAGGCCCCGTCGAGAATCGCCCCGAAACCGCTCTCGTACATGTTCATGTAGTGCAGCCCCACCGTCGTGAGGGTGGAGTTCGTGGCGTAATCGCCGTTGCTGTTCATCGCCGCGGCGGTGTTCTGCAGGGCGAAGAGGTTGAGCTTCAGCGGCTTGTACTTGGCCCACACGCCGAAGAAGTTGTCATCTTGGTCGTCGGTATAAGCCGCGCTGCTGTACCGCTCCACCTGCTTGGTGTAGAACCCGTCCACGGAGTACTTTTCGGTGTCATAGCGGAGGAGAACCCCGTCGAACACCCGTCCGACATTCGACCAGCCGACCGCCCCGATCAACCGCTCGTCGCCGTAGCTCATCTCCATCCGGCCCACCTTCAGGGTCAGGGGGTCGGTGAAGAAGCCGTGCACCTTCAGGTAGGCCTGGTGCACATCCGCCGCGACATCGGGGTTCAGCGTCGAGGCGTCCCACCCCAACTGGTGCGGGTACTGGAGCTGGATGAAACCCTTGACGTCGCCACTCTTGACATAGGCCCCGAACCGGGCGCGCAGTACGCTGAAGGCGCTGGGGTTGATATCCTTGTCGAAATCACGGCCATCCAGTTCGCCGCGCCATCGCATATCGGCTTTCACGCCGAGCTGCGTCCCATCGTCCCCTTCGCCGCTGTCGGCCCAGGCCATGGGGACCACCAGGAGCAGCGCGAAGAGGATCATAAACCACTTTGCAGCTTTCATCAATACCTCCTCCTTGGTAAGAGATGCTCACAACAAGAGTCACAGGGTGAAACATCGCTCCGGCCCACGGTAGACCGATTCGCCTGAACCGGCCCGCCGGTTTCACGTGAAGAGTGCCTGAAAGGTATGCCGTGAAAAAGGACGATTCCAAGGAGGAAAAGGAAATGCCGGGAATTTCCGGCCAGGGGGTTGTCGGCCCCGTCATCGTGAGCAAAACCGCTTTTCTCACGCTCGTGCGAAGGCTGCCCTTACGGTGTCAGCCGCCGGACTCCTCATCCAGCAGCCGCTTCTCCCCCTCCAGCTTGCGGATGGCGGTCACATCCTGTACCGCCTCCAGCGTGCCGCGGTAGCGCCCGGCCCGGTCACGCACCGCGAAGTACCGGATATGAATGAAACGGCCCTGGAAATCATCCATCCAGAACTCGGCCACATCCCGCCGCCCTGCACGGAAGTCCGCGAGAATCCGGTTCACCAGGTGCACACTCTTCGGCGGGTGGCAATTCTGCACCTTGCGCCCGATCACCCCCGGGCTGCGGGGGAAGATCTTCTCCTCGACGCCGGTGTAGTACTTCACCTCGTCGTTCTCGTCCACGAAGGAGATTTCCACGGGCAGGTGGGTGAGAACCAGGTTGACCTGTTCGAAGGTCAGCTCGCCCGTGTCCAGCGGGATGCGCCCCGGCCGCACCCCCGGGGGTTCCGGGGCCGGCGGGGCCGGTGGCGGGACGGGCGGCGTTGCAGCCGGCCGCGGCGCCCCGCCCGCATCCCCCGCGGCGGGCGCGGCGGCGGGATAGTTGATCTTGATCCGCGGACTCCACTCCCCGCCCGGCTCGACGAGAGCGAAGCCGATCTCCTCCTCGCCCTTGCGGATCCGCGCCCAGTCCTCGTGCTCCAGCAGGTCCAGCGCGGTGGGGATCAGGATGTGCTCCTCCTTGTAGATCATGTCCGCCACCACCTGCAACAGCTCCGGCAGGACCTCGCCGAGCGCCTGCCCGTTCCCCTCCTCAAGCGCGGCTTTCGTCCGCTTGAGCAGCGCGCGGACGTCGTCATGGATCGCCCACATCACCTGCGAAGGACCGGTGAACCCCTTCTTCTCCAACACCGGGAAGAGCTGGTTCTCCTTGCGCAGGTAGTGCTTGTTGATCTCGGCGAGCCGGTCCAGGGCCTCCGTGATCGCGCCCCAGGCTTCCCCGTGCCGCACCGGGTCCGGCGTTCCATCCCCCTCGCCCAGCAGCCCGCGGATATGATCGATCACCTTCTGTATCTCGACGTTCTCCGCCAGCATCGTGTGCACCGGGTGCCCCGGCTTCAAGTCCGGGCGCACCTGCGTGTCCAGCGATTCACGGAACAGTTGCGTGTGCACGTCGCACAGCCGCTTGACCTCTTCCGCCGGCAGGCCCTCCCCGATGAGCTGCTGTTCCATCTCGGCGATCTCCACCGGCGTGGTGTCACGGACCAGCTCCGCGAACCGGGCCTTCGCCGCCTCCGGGTCCTCGCCCGCGTGCAGGGAGAGGATGATTCCCTTCAGCGTCTCGAGCTTGCCGGCGCCCTCTTCCCCGCCGCCCGCCTCCGCCGGTTCTCCCGCCGGCGCCGCCACCTCCAGCGTTTCGCCGGTGTGCTCCAGCACCGCCCGGGCGATCGTCTCCATCAGCTCCTCCAGGGAAACGCCGCCCATGGTCGCCGCCCGCTGCAACGTTGCGACACGCCCCAGCGTGTTCCGCATCACCGGGCTCTTCAGCGCCTTGAAGTGCGGCGAGAGCCCGCCCAGTGTGTCGACGAGGAACGGGTAGGTTTGCAGCAGGTCGAGAATCTTCGTCCCGGGGGTCAGTTCAAGCCGGGTGTTCCCGGTTTTCGCACTCATTTCGACTCCTCCTTCTCCCCCATTCCCGGGTGGCCGTAGGCCCCGGTGTGCATCTTCGCCACATGGGTTCGGATCTCCTCATCGCTCAGGGAGTTCCCCCACCATCCCGCCACCCGCGCGGACAGGGTGACGAGGAGAAAAACCCCCGCGATCATCAGCGCGATCCGCCGCGGCTCGAGCGTCCGGCGCCGGGTACCGTAGCGCAGCGCGCCGGGCACCGGGCAGGAGACAACGCAGTCCGTGCAGCCGATGCACTCCACGTTGCCGACCGATTTCGCCCGGCTCACCTCCAGCCGCGCCGGGCACACCTTGTCGCAGATGCCGCAGTCGGTGCACAGGCTCGCTTCGCGGCGCACCCGCGCCGGGCTGAGCCATGCCACCAACCCCATCAACGCGCCGTAGGGACAGAAGTAACGGCACCAGAAACTGTGAATCGGAATCGACAGCACGGCCAGCGCCGCGAGGACCACCGCGCCGGTCACCGACAGGGTGAGGAAGAACTCCAGCATCTTGATGTCGGAGACCTTGTTGTACGGGCTCTCGATGAAGGCGTGCAGCGCCTGCGGGCTCATCCCGAGGATGGCGAACACGAAGAACGCCAGCAGCAGGTATTTCACACTCCGCAGGGGAACATCCAGCCACTTCGGCACCCGGAGGGGGCGCTTCAGCACCAGCAGCCCGAACCGCCCCAGCCACTCGGAGAGGAAGCCGACCGGACAGATCCAGCCGCAGAAGGACTTGCGCAGGGTCAGCGAGAGCAGCACGAAGAGGAGAAAGAGGATCGTCGCCGCGGGATGGATGTCGTTCAGCACACCCCGGTACGCCCAGTCCAACGCCCCCATCAGGCCGCTGATCGGCAGGTAGCCCTCGACCCCCGGCGGGCGGTAGGGCAGCGGGCCGGGTGTCGTCGCCTTCGCCGCCTGGACGAAACGGTAGAACTGCCAGCCCATGAGGAGCGAAAGAAACGTGAACCCGCCCTGCACCATCAGCCGCCAGCCGGAGGTGTAGCCCTGCCGCACCTTGAGGGCGAAACGGTTTTCTCTCCACTCGATGATGTGGGCCGCCCGCCCGGGCTTCCTCTTCGCCCGTGGTTCTCCGCCGTTGCCCCCGTCTTTTCCTCCCGCCCGGGATGCTGCTCTCCCCGGTACGCCGCTGCGCGGCGCTTTCCAGGCGGGCGCCTCAACACCAGCGTCCGGCGCGCCGGCGGAACGCGGCGATCCCGCAGCCGTGGTCTCTCTGCCTTGCATGTCGCCGGCAGGCAGATCCGTCATGGTCGTTGCGCTCCCATCCGCTTCGCCGCCGGACCCCACTCCGCGCCCCGAACGCTCGTCTCCGTTACCGGCACCCGATGCCATTTCCGATAAGTGAACCTGGATCATCGCTCGCCTCGTTGCGGGTCCGCTCCCGCATTGCCCGCGGGGAGCCGCCGGGCTGCCCCGCGCCGGTGAAGCGGCCGTCTCCCGGCGAACCGCGCCTCCTGCATGAACGTGTTTCACCCATAGAGTACACCTGCTGGACGGCGAGGTTTTTTACCCAGGTCAAATGCATCCCCCGACAGGAGAACGGGGGGCGGCATTCGTTCTTCCGGAGAAACGGGGGGCCGGAGGGTCACCGGAGGCGAGCCCCGGGCCCCTGCAACGGCCGTCGTGTTCCTGAAATGCGAAAATCCCGTCATTCTTCGGCTGACGGACACGCCCTGCGCGGGGGAGGGGTGGATTTCCCGCGTGGGGTGGTATTAACTATGGCCTTCATGAACCGTGTATGGTTGACGACGGGATTCGCCCTGGTGCTGGGACTTGCGGGAGTGGCACGGCTGCCCGCCTTCGCCTTCGGCTACGGGGCGGCAGGCGCCGCGGCGGAAACCCCGCCGGTCGTGAAGGCGGGCCGCGCGGAGGGCGGGATCCGGCTCGACGGAGTGCTCGATGAACCCGCATGGCGCGACGCGGGGGTCATCCCCGACCTGACCCAGCAGGAGCCCCACCCGGGTGAGCCCACACCGTACCGGACCGAGGTCCTGGTGGTCGTGGACGACCGGAACCTCTACATCGGGGTGAAGTGCTTCGACCCGGACCCGGCGCGGATCGCGGTTCACACCATGCAGCGCGACGGCAACCTGTACGGCGACGAGACGGTGGCGCTGGTGCTCGACACCTTCGGTGACCGCCGGCGCGGCTACTACTTCGAGATCAATGCGGCCGGCGCGCGGCTCGACGGGCTGATCTCGGGGTCGGAGGACGTTTCCAACGACTGGGATGGAATCTGGGACGCCCGGACCCGGCGCACACCGGACGGCTGGACCGCCGAGATCCGCATCCCGGCCCAGACCCTCCGTTTCACGCCCGGCGCCGTGGGCTGGGGCTTCAACATCCAGCGGCGGGTCGCGCGGGACCGGACGACCCTGCGCTGGGCCGGGACGACCCTGGATGCGCGGCTGGAGGACCTGAGCCGGGCCGGCCGGCTCGAGGGTGTGGACGGGCTGCGGCAGGGGAAGGGCTTGAGCATCAGCCCCTACGGCCTGGTGCGCCGCGAAGCCGATCTCGTGGCAGAGCACCCCATCGTCCAGGGGGATGGCGGCCTCGACGTCATGGTCAACCTGACATCGGACCTCACCGCGGTCCTGACGCTCAACAGCGACTTCGCCGAGACCGAGGTGGACAACCGCCAGGTGAACCTCACGCGGTTCCCGCTGTTCTTCCCCGAGAAGCGCTCGTTCTTCGTCGAGGGGTCCAACCTGTTCTCGTTCGGCGCCGGTCTTGGAAGGGACTTCATCCCCTTCTTCTCGCGCCGGGTCGGGCTGTACCATGGCCGGCAGGTGCCGCTGCTTGGCGGGGTCAAGGTCCTCGGACAGGTGGGCAAGTGGAGCCTCGCGGCGCTGGATGCGGCCACGGGCCGCAGCGCCTTCACGGAGCGCACCAACCTGTTCGCGGGGCGGGCGACCTGCGACCTCACCGATTACCTCACGGTGGGCACCATCGTCACCGACGGCGACCCGGATGGCGTTCACGGCAACACCCTGTTGGGCGTGGACGCCCTGTGGCAGACGTCGGCCTTCCGCAGTGACAAGAATCTCTCCCTCGGCGGGTGGGCTGCGTGGACCGGCGGAGACACCCCCGAAGGCCGCCGGACCGGGTGGGGGCTCAAGCTGGATTACCCCAATGACCTGTGGGATCTCTTCTTTATCTACAAGGAGTTCGGGGACGGGCTCGATCCGGCGCTGGGGTTCCTGCCGCGCCCGGGGACACGCTGGTACCAGGGGGGCGGGGCCTACCAGCCGCGGCCCGAGGGAGGGCTCTTCGACTGGGTTCGGCAGTTCTACTTCGAGACCTACCTGACCTACGTCGAGGACCTGGGCGGGCATGTCGAATCGTGGCGCCTGTTCACCGCCCCCTTCAACGCCCAGACCGAGTCGGGCGAACACCTCGAGGCCAACTTCGCGCCCCAGTTCGAGCGGCTGGAGGACCCCTTCGAGATCGCCGACGGGGTGGTGATCCCGCCCGGTGATTATCCCTTCACCCGCTACCGGGTGGAGGCCCAGTCCTCCCGCCATCGGCCGTGGCGGATCGGCTCCACCGTGTGGTTCGGAGACTTCTACACCGGAACGCTCGCCCAGTGGGAGAGCTTCATCACCTACACCACGCTCCACGGCCACCTCCAGCTCGAACTCCAGGCCGAGAACGACTACGGGCATCTCCCCGAAGGGGACTTCATCCAGCGCCTGTGGCAGCTCAAGGCGGCCTACGCGTTCACGCCCGACCTCATCTTCTCGAGCTACACCCAGTACGACTCGGAATCGCGCAACCTGGGAACCAACACCCGCCTGCGCTGGACCCTCCGGCCGGGCGATGACCTGTACCTGGTCTGGAACAACGGCTGGGAGCACCCCATCGGAAGCCGCGACTATCTGACGCTCCAGCCGGTCAGCAACCAGGTCGTGGTCAAGCTGCGGTGGACCTTCAGGGGGTGATCATGCAACAGGTGAAGTCATTCCAACCGCGGGAACGGAGTGTTACCTTGTTGAGGACGCCCTCCCCGTCCCTTCACGCGGCCGGGCGGGGCATCGCGAAACCAACGGACAACAGAGGGGAAACGTACCATGGCGGCGAAAAAAATCCTGCAACTCGTCGGCGATTACGGCGAGGATTACGAGATCATGGTGCCCTTCCAGGCGCTGATGATGGTCGGGCACGAGGTACATGCGGTGTGCCCCGACAAGAAGAAGGGGCAGACCATCCGCACCGCGATCCACGACTTCGAGGGCGACCAGACCTACAGCGAGAAGCCGGGGCACAACTTCGCGCTCAACGCCTCCTTCGACGAGGTGGACCCGGCGGACTACGACGCCCTCCTGATCAGCGGCGGGCGCGCGCCGGAGTACATCCGGCTCAACGAAAAGGTGATCGCGATGGTCCGCCACTTCGCCGGGGCGGGCAAGCCGATCGCGGCCATCTGCCACGGTGCCCAGGTCCTCGCCGCCGCGCGGGTGATCGACGGGAAAAAACTTACCGCCTACCCGGCCTGCGGCCCGGATGTGAGTAACGCCGGCGGAGAATATGTCGAGATCCCGGTGGACGGAGCCTACGTGGACGGCACCCTGGTCACCGCGCCCGCCTGGCCGGCGCACCCCGCCTGGCTGGCGGAGTTCCTCAAGGTGCTCGGTACCACCATCAACCCCTGACAGAACGGCCGGC
>CAYOKT010000029.1:14969-16110 GCA_964404605.1 uncultured bacterium | reverse complement strand
GCTCCCCGCCGGCGGCGTCGCACTTACGGCAAACAGGTTCAGGCCGCTTTCAGCACCCCGTACGCCTCCTTCAGGATCATCCCCATGCCGCCCACGGCGAACACCAGGCAGACGATCCCGCCGAGGTAGGGAACGATCGCCAGCAGCATCCCGATGACCACCCCCACCAGGGCGCCGAGATACAGCGAAGGCTCCTTCATCCCCGCCAGGCGCAGCACGAGGTCGCCGAGGAACAGGGCCGCCGCGATCCACCCGATGTAGAGCAGAATCCCGTAGACAGCGGCCAGCACCAGGGCCACCGGGATGGTGACCACCAGCACCAGCGCGAGAGCCACCGCCACCGGCGTCGCGAGCAGCGCCAGCAGGCCGACGAGGGCGGTGCTGCCGGCCTGCTCCCGGAATCGCTGCAGGCCGCCGGCGCACCGGCGCCGGAACGCCACCAGGAGGAGCACCGCGAACAGGTAGGTGCTCGCCAGCAGCAGGAGGCGGCAGGGCCAGGCCGACCGCTCTCCCTTTTCCTCGAGCTGTTTGAAGATGATGTTGCCGCCCACCTGGCCGGACCAGTCCTCCTCGAGCGGCTCTTCACTCTTGTAGACCAGGTTCCCCTGGATCCTGGCGGAAGGCCGGAGAACGAGTTCGTCCACGCTCAGCTTGACGTTCCCGGTCACCAGGCCGGCGATCGTCGCTTCCTCCACGCAACCCTTCACATCCCCCTGGACCTCGCCCTCGAGGGTGAGTCGTCTGGCCCCGACGTACAGGGTTCCGTGGATCACCGCCTCGGGGCCGATCTCCACATCGGCCGCGCCCACCATGACATCACCGAAGACCTCGCTGTCCACGCGCACAACCTGGCCGGCGCCGCGGAAGCCGCTGTGCAGAGCGGCCCGGATGTTGATCATCTGGGCGAAACCCCAGGCATCCCCCTTCACCTCCCCGTCGAGGTTGATGGTCTGCGCGGCGCCGTAGAAGTTCTCCGCGACGCTGCCCTCGAGGTCGAGAATGCGGCATGCGGCGGCGAGATCGCCCTCGACCGTCCCCCTGATCCGGGCGGTTTCACTGGCGATATACAGGTCATCCGTAACGACCCGCTCCTTCCCCAGGGTGACATTCGTCCCCTGGCGCAGCTTGCCCGCATCGGCGC
>CAYOKT010000029.1:0-14869 GCA_964404605.1 uncultured bacterium | reverse complement strand
GGAACACCCGGCTATTTCAGCAGCACCACCTTATCACCCGCGACACGCCCTTTCCCCGCATCGACACGTACCAGGTACACCCCGGAAGCGGTCCCCGCGGGAGCCGCCCAGGCGATCCGCCGCACACCCGGCGCAATCGGCCCGAACGCCACCCGGTCCACGCGCCGCCCGAGGACGTCGTACACGGTGAGCGTCACCCGCGCCCGCTCCGGCAGGTGCAGCGTCCAGCTCGTGGAGGGGTTGAACGGGTTCGGGTGCGCGGGCTCGAGGGCGAAGGTCTCCGGCAGCGCCTTCTCCACCGCGCCCACATCCACCGCGTGCAGGCTGATCGGCACCGCGATCGGCGTCTCCGAAACCTCGTGCATCACCTCGAGGAAGGCGTCGTACCACCCGGCCTCCAGGCCGAAGGTGTCGAAATGCAGCGTCAGCGTCGTATCCTCCCCGGCGTCGAGCGCCCCGCGGCGGGGGGTTGCATCGACGTAGGGAACGGAGTTGTCCACGCGGAACACGTTCAGATCCACACTGGTCGCGCCGTGCGCCTGGATCACCGGACCGAGCCAGTACCCCTCACCGCCAGCGAGCCGCGCGGAGACCGCCAGCCCGAGGAAGCGCTCGTTGCTGGACGTCTCGGCCTGCTCCACGAGGTGCACGACTTCGCCGGTCTCCGGGTTCATCTTCGACACCCGCAGGGTGTTCCCACCGCCGGGGATCGGCTCGTAACTCGTCATCACCAGCGGCATCCCGTCCAGGTCGAACGGATACCAGGAGAGCCCCTGCACCATGAGGACATTCGGCAGGCGGGCCTGCTCCACGCCTTCACGGTCCACCGCGATGATGTCGGACTGGTTGTCTGCGGTCCAGAACCAGTCGTCCTCCGGGTCATAGGCGAGGGCGCGGTTCGGGTTGAGCGGTCCGAAGATGGAATCCTGCGGCACGCCCTCCGTGTCCACCCCGATGATCCAGTGGCTGTCGCTGCCGTAGAGCAGGTTGCCGTCCCAGGCGAGGTCGGTAAAACCGATGGTGCTGCCCGTCGGCTGGTCCACCGTGCCCACCAACTCCCCCCCGGCGGTCACCTCGTAGAGCTTGTTCGGGTTGGTGAAACTGTTCCCCCCGGCGAGGATGTAGTTCCCGTCCACCACCTCGACGCCGTACACGCGGACGTCGCCGGTGATGTCCGTCAGGTTCAGCGTGACCTCGAGGTCCTCCCACGGCACCACCGGATCGACCCCGTCGGGCCGCAGCCGGAGGGACCAGCTCGTCCCGCCGCTGCCGTTGTTGCTGAGCTGGAGCGTGGTGTCGAGCGTGGTATCGACGAACATCTCCACCTCCAGCACATCCGGCATGATGATGATATCCGGCTGCCCGAGGTTGATCTCGACCGTGGTCGTCTCGTCGTTCACCACCTCGATCATCCCCGCCCAGGTGTTGTACCCCGCGGCCGAGACAGTCAGCTCGTGGATCCCGGGAGTTACGAGTCCGAAACTGAAAAGCCCGTCAGCGTCCGTCGTGTCGAGACGGACATCATCGGTGACCTCCAGCGCCGCCTCGGCGCCCTCGATGGGTTCACCGGTGTCGATGTCCCGCACCAGGCCGGACACCGTGCCCCGGGGTGGAAGCTCGCTGATCAGGCCCCGCGCGATGAACTCCGCGCCGATGGCCGCCTCGTCAACCCCGCCGAAGAGTTCCATGTCGGCCTGCAGAACCGCCTGCGCGTTGTCGGGCATCGTGGCCCCGCTGGAGAGGTAATAGTGCGACTGGAGCACGAGCGCGTCCATCGTGTCCGCCCCGATCTCCGCCCGGATGTTCCACAGCGCGCTCGACCAGATCTGGCCGTCCGTGTGGATCTGGCCGGTCCAGTCGTCCGGGTAATGGCCGGAATAGTTGAGCACCCGCCCGGGCCAGAAGGGGTTGTGCCCGTCCCAGTTGAACACCCACTCGCTGTGATAATCGCTGATGCGCTGGCTGAAGGTCCCGGCCCAGTAGTCCCCGAAGCCCTCGCCCAGTGCGCCGGTTTCCCCGCCGCTCCACTGCCCCGCGCCCACGGTGCCGATCTGCACGGCGTGGCCGTACTCGTGGTAGAGAACATCGGCGTCCTCGGCGTCATCCACCCCGCCCTCGCCCCAGGCGATCCGGTTCTGCGAGGGGATATAGTGCGAGTTGTCCGATCCGTTGAGCCCGTGGGGGTCCACGTTGATCGACAGGTTCTGGATGTTGGTGAACCCGAGATCCTGGATGTGCCGCTGGGCGTGGTCGATGTGATAATACGCCATCACATCCTCGAACCCCGACTGGGTACGGGTGTAGATGAAGTTGTCCGGGTCCATGCTGGTCACCGGCGCCACGCTCGGCGACTCGAAATCCGCGATGGTGACATAGGGCCCGGAGAGGTGGTATACGCCGCCGTCGAGGGTGATGTCGCGCAGGGTCACCGTCACCCGCTCGTCGTTCAACTGCGGCGAATCGGCGTCGTTGTTGTCCGTGTACCCCGCCGTGCCGTAGTTCACCCCGGCGGTGGTCAGCGGATCGGGGTCCCAGACCATCCCGGTGCCGTCCACGTAGACCATCCGGTCAGCCACTTCAAGCCGCTCGCCGCTGAGGGCGTCCCACACCACCTCCCAGTCGCCCATCGGGTCCATGGAGGCGTACCGCACCACCCAGGCGAGATGGTCGACGCCGTTCTCGTCACGGTAGCCGTTCAGCTCGGCGGCCGGCTCGGACAGGTCCGGCCCCTTGCCGGCGAGCAGCGCGCGGGTGGCCGCCACCGCCCGGTCGGCTGAAATCGCCGGCGCGGTCGCCGGGAGAGTGAAGTTCCCGTAAGGGTTCCCGACGACGAAGTTCACCGTCCCGCGCCTGCTCAACGAAACCGTCATCCAGGCGGTGTAAACGGGAATACCGCTCACCGTCTGCTGCAGCACCACGTGCTTCCCGGCCGGGCTCTCCTTGACCTCCACCGGGCGCATGGACTCCACGGTCGCCGCGCCGCCGAAGAGGGGTGCATGTTCGCGCAGGAACGCGGTCGCCGCCGCCTCGGGCACGCCGGAGCGCACCGGTACCCCGGGATCGTACCAGGCGAGGGTCATGCCGCTCTCGGCGTCCACCCGCCGGTCCCCCGCCATCACCCATGCCCGCTCGGCCCGTGCCTTGAACGACGTTGAAGTCGCGGCCGGCGGCCTGACCGCCTGTGCCGCGATGGTGAGGATCAGGCTTGCGGCGAAAATCGCGATTAACCGTATCGTTCGTCTCTGCATGATACCCCGCCTTTCACTCCGTCATGTTTCACCGTACGTTTCGACAACGGCAAAGTAGGTCCCTCTCCGGGGAACATCAAGTGACACTGCACACGCGAAAAAAACCGCCTTCCGGGACGGGTATCCCGGCCCCCGCCGCTCTTCCCGCCGAACGCGCCGCGCTGGCCCGCGCACGGCTGCCGGCGCTGAAACGGCTGCTCGCCAGGTGCCGCCTCTGCCCCCGC
This sequence comes from uncultured bacterium, assembly GCA_964404605.1. Lineage (GTDB taxonomy): Bacteria > Electryoneota > Electryoneia > Electryoneales > Electryoneaceae > CAYOKT01. The sequence goes on along the minus strand of CAYOKT010000029.1, from coordinate 11,397 downwards.
GAATGCGATGCCCTGCGCCTGCGGGGCGAGACCGGCGAGTGCGGGCTCACCGCCGAGCTGCTCGTCTCCTCCTCGCACCTGCATCATGGCGAGGAGCCGGTGCTCTCCGGGCGGCGCGGCAGCGGAACGGTCTTCTTCGCCGGCTGCAACCTCGCCTGCCTCTTCTGCCAGAACTACGACATCAGCCAGCTCCGCCTCGGGCGGCCGGAGAGCCCCGGGGAGCTGGCCGCCCGCTTCCTCGCCCTCCAGCGCGCGGGAGCCCACAACATCAACCTCGTCACCCCCACCCCGCAGGTCACCCGGATCGTCGAGGCCCTCGCCCTCGCCTGGGAGCGGGGGCTCGACCTGCCGATCGTCTACAACTGCGGCGGCTACGAAGGGCTCGAGGCGCTGCGCCACCTCGACGGCCTCGTGGATATCTACCTGACGGACCTGAAGTACGGCGGCGATGGCGCCGGCGGGCTAAGCACGGGCGGCCTTGGTAGCGGAGGGCTCGGCAATGACAGGCTAAGCGACGGCGGGCTCAGCTCGGGCAGGCTCAGCGGCGTGGAGGACTACTTCACCCGCGCGAAGTCGGCCCTCCGCGAGATGCACCGGCAGGTGGGAGTGCTCGAGGTCGACCGGGAGGGCATCGCGCGGCGCGGCGTGATCGTCCGCCACCTCGTCCTCCCCGGCGGGCTCGCCGGAAGCGAAGAGGCGCTGCGTTTCCTCGCACGGGAAATCGACCGCGACACCTACCTCAGCTTGATGTCCCAGTACCACCCCGCGCACCGGGCACACACCCGCCCGCCCCTCGACCGCCGCCTCGCCCGGCGCGAGTACCAGCGCGTCCTCGAGACACTCGACGCCCTCGGCCTGCACAACGGCTACTTCCAACCCCCGCCGTGGAGCTGAAGGCCCGCCATCGCTCGCCATGGAACTGAGGGCCCACCGCGCTGGCGCTCTCCGCTGTACGATCTTCTCTTTCCCTGCATTTCCAAACGGCGACGGGTGGCCCGGACGGGTGGCCCGGGGCTTGTCCGCCTTGGCGGACCTCAGTCCCGGGTTTCATAAGTATTCCCACGTTCATCAGGATCCCCGCGACCCTGAAACGAAACTCCCCCGGTCCGGGGAACACCGTGGCCGCGAGGAAACGCCTACTCTTCCGACCCTTTTGCGACCAGGTTCTCCGGGTTCAGCCCCTCGAAGGCGGGATGAACGAAGACGCCGTCCTTGCGGATCAGCTCGCCGTCGATCCAGATCTCCCCGCCCCCCTTCTCCGGCGTCTGGATGCAGACCAGGTCCCAGTGCACCGCGCTGCGGTTGCCGTTGTCCGTGTCGTCATAGGCGTTGCCCGGGGTGAAGTGGAAGGAACCGGCGATCTTCTCATCGAAGAGGATCTCATCCATCGGGAAGGTGACATAGGGGTTGCAGCCGAGGGCGAACTCGCCGACATAGCGCGCGCCCTCGTCCGTGTCGAAGATCTCGTTCACCCGCTTGGTGTCGTTCGCCGTGGCCTTGATGATCTTCCCGTCTTTGAAGGTCAGCTCGACATCCTGGAAGGTGAAACCGTGGTAGGTCGAGGGGGTGTTGTAGCGGATGGTCCCGTTCACGCTGTCGCGCACCGGGCAACTGTACACCTCGCCGTCCGGGATGTTCCGCAGCCCGTCGCACTTCACCGAGCCGATGCCCTTGATCGAGAAGCGCAGGTCGGTGCCCGGACCGATGATGTGCACCTGGTCGGCCTGGTCGAGGAACGCCTTCGCCGGGTCCATCGCGCGCGACATCTTCCGGTAGTCCACCCCCGCGGTAACCTTGAAATAGTAGTCCTCGAACGCCTCGGTGGACATGGCGGAGAGCTGTGCCATCGCCGGTGTCGGCCAGCGGAGCACCACCCACTTCGTGTTCGGTACGCGTTCGTTGATGTGCACCGGCTGGAACCACTCGGTGCTCATCAGGGCGTTCTGCTCGGCGCTCAGGTCGCTCATCTCCTTGGCGTTGGAGTAGCCGCGCACGCCGATGTAGGCGTCCATCTTCTTCATCCGGTACAGCTCGGCGTCGCGGATCACCGACAGGCTCTCCACGCTCGCGCCCTTGACCAGGGTGCGCACGAGGCGGGCGTACTTCTGGTCCAGCAGCGGACGGCCGCCGGCGGCGTACACCGCCCGGATCAACTCGTCGATGAATTCGACCGGGACATCCCAGGTCTCGATGAGGACATTCTCTCCTTTCTGCACCTCGCAGGAATACTCGACCAGCAGTTTCGCGAGTTCACGGTGTCTTGGGTCGGCCACTTCATCCTCCCGGAAGTGCGCCCGGCGAACCGCCGCCCGGCGCGATCGATGTTAAACGTTCCCGCCGGCTTCCGCCGGCGGCGTTCACTCCATCCCAAGGTACTTGTAGGCTTCCGCCATGGTGGAAAAGGTCGGAAAAAGGTGTTCGAAGCTGGAGATCTCGAACACCTCGCTGACCATCTCGTTCGCCCGGGCGAAGATGACCACCCCGCCCTTCGCCGTCAGCTCCCGCCGCAGCTTAAGGAAGGTGCGCAGCCCGGTGGAGGAGATGAACTCCAGCTTGCCGAGGTCGAGAATGAAGTTCTCCGCTTCGCGGGCCGCCCGCAGCAGCTCCGTGTCCAGTTCGTCCGCCGCAACGCCGTGCAGCCGCCCCTCGAGGCGGGCGATGATCGTCGAACCACGCGCCTCGAACTCGACATGGACCTCCGACCGGTCTTGCTCCCCGCTTCTCACCCTATTCGGAGACCCCCTGTTTCGCCAGCACTTCTTCCACGCGCGCCAGCACGCCCTCCAGCCGCCTGTCCGCCTCGGCGGTCATCCGCTCCACCCCCTCGCGCATCTCGCGGACGAAGGCTTCCTCCTCGATGCCCGGCAGGTTGATGCGGACGTTCAGCGCCGCGCCGTGCACCGCCGTCCGCGCGCAGTGGGCGGCCACCCCGGCGTCCGAGATGCTGTTCTCGTTGCCCACGGCCGCCATCGTCTCGATGGCGTCGAAGGAAGCCAGCGCCGACTCGCAGATCCCGTAGGGAATCCGTGTCGCCGCCCGGGTCGCCTCCTGCATCGCCGCCTCGCGCGCTGCCTTCTGCTCGTCGGTCTTCTTCGGCAGGCGCATCGCGGCCATCACCCGGTTGAAGGCCTCGGTGTCCTCGTCGAGCGCCCGCAGCAGGGCGTCCTTCAGCGCCTGGGCGCGGACCGCGGCCTCCTCGACCTCCTCCCACACCCCCTCGTATCCCTTCTTGCCGTGGGTGAGGTTGCCGACCATCGCCGCGAGGGCCGCTGCGAGGGCGCCCACCAGCCCCGACACGCTCCCCCCGCCGGGAGCGGGCGACTCGCTGGCGAGTTCGTCCGCGAACCCCCGGACGCTCAAGCCGACGAGGTTCTCCCCCACCGGCTCGGCGAGGGCGTACTCGATGATCTTCTTCTCCGGGTCGAACGGGGCCACGTCCTCCAGCCCCATCGAGTCCACCGCCATCCGCACCAGTTCGCCCTCGTCCACCGCCGTGCTGCGCCCCTGCTTTCGCAGGAAAAAGCGGCCCGCCTCGAGCATGTACGCCAGCGGCAGCATGCCGACGATCTCGCTCCCGGTGACCCGCAGCCCCTTGTCCCAGGCGAGGTCGCACACCTTGTCGAACACCGCGTGCGGCGGCGTGACATCGGGGTCGGTCAGGTTCATCGTCACCTGCGCGCGGTGGTACTCCTCGATCACCCAGCCGCCGGCCTTGCAGTGCTGGAACAGCCCCGGCACCTTGACCGGCTTGCCCTTCTCATCCCGGATGATCTCGCCCTTCTCGTCCCTCTTCGCGCGGCCCCGTTCGCGGATGCTGAGGGCGATGTCCGTCGCCTTCTTCCGGTCGCGCGTGTTCAGGTTGATGTTGTACGCGATGAGAAACTTGCGCGCGCCGATGTGCACGGCCCCGAACTTCGGCCGGAATTCGTGCGGCCCGAAATCGGGTTTCCAGGCCGGGTCCTTCATCTTCTCCGGCAGCGCCTCGTACTCCCCCTTGCGCACGTTCGCGAGGTTGCGCCACTCCTCCTTCGAAGCGGCGAACTCGTAGAGGTAGACCGGAACGTCGAGCTCCCGCCCGACACGTTCCCCCAGCGTGCGCGCGAGTCCGGCGCACTCCTCCATCGTCATCCCGGATACCGGGACGAAGGGGCAGACGTCCGTCGCCCCGGCCCGGGGGTGAGCGCCGGAATGTTTCCTCATGTCGATCAGGCGGGTCGTCGCGGCGATGAGCTGGAACGCTCCCTCGAGCACCGCCTCCGGCGACCCGGCGAGGGTGATCACCGTCCGGTTCGTGTCCGCGCCGGGGTCCACATCCAGCACCTTGCACCCGTCAACGGCGGCCGCCGCGCCCACCACGGCGTCGATCACCGCCCTGTCCCTGCCCTCGGAGATGTTGGGAACGCACTCGACGATCTTCACGCTGCTCTCCACCCTGGTCCAGTTAAAGCGATCTCCCCGCGGCCGCCCGTCTCCCACGGTCGGCCGCCCCCACGGCGCCGGGTTCCGCCCCGGCCGGGAAACCTTCAAGTTATGCCGGGCGGGCCGAACGGGCAAGGGCTTCGCGGCGGCACCGCTCAGCGAATGACCGGGTTCGGGACCGCGCCCGTGCCCACGCCCCGGTAGATCACCTTCACCCCGCCCGGCGCCTCGGCGACCAGGTCGAAACTGCGGCCGTCCTTCGCAACCTGGAGGGTGAAACGGGCGTTGTCGTTGCTCCAGGTCATCCCGCCGTCGCTCAGGTTCTCCCCGTACCCGATGCGATCGAAGCGCAAACCGCCGAAGCCGCGCCGTTCGGCGCCGCCGAGCCGTTCGCTGCGATGGTGCCAGTCGCGGGCGGCGGAGATGATCCCGAGGCAGTCCTGCATCACCGCGTCCAGGTTCGCCGTCCGGCGCTCCGGTCGCAGCATCTGCCAGCTCACCGAGAGGGCCGCCAGCAGAAGGAGAGCCCCCAGCAGGCCCACGAGCAGCTTCTCGAGTCGCTCCGATCCCGCCACCGTCACCAGTACCTCTCCCGCGCCATGCGACAGGTGTCTCCTCCGTCCGTCCCGGCTTCAACCCGTCGAGCCGGCCGCCGGTTCTTCGGCTTCCAAGGCTTCGAGGGCGTCGCGTACACTCTTCAGCAGGCGCGACAGCAGGCCCGCGAGCAGGGGCCCCCTGCCCGCCTCGTCCAACTGTTCGATCAGGCGGCCCACCGCGGTCATGTCGTTGTAGCCGAAGGACCCCGCGCTGCCGGCCACCTTGTGCCCCCAGACATGCAGGGTCTCAAGGTCGGGTGTTTCATCGAGATAGGCCTTCACCCGCTGCTGCAACTCCCGCAGGTACTCCCGGCGCAGGTCGTCCATCTCGCGGTCGCGCCCCCTCTTCGGCTTCGGTCCGACCCGCCTGCGCCCCAGGGCGGCGACCCGCAGTGCCAGCTCGTCCGGGTCGAAGGGCTTGGCGATGTAATCCGTCGCCCCCGCGGCGAGGCTGTTTTCACGGTCCCCGGGCATCGCGTAGGCGGTCAGGCTGAGGATGGGCACCCGGTCCCCGCCGGGCAGGGCGCGGATCCTCCGCGTCGCCTCCAGGCCGTTCAGCTTCGGCATCTGCACATCGAGAATGACCACGTCGAAGGCTTCCTCGCGAAAGGCCTCCACCGCTTCGAGGCCGTCCGCGGCCATCCGCACCCGGTGCCCCTGGTTTTCGAGCACGTGACGGATCAGGTTGCGGTTCGCCTCTTGATCGTCGGCGACGAGAACCCTCAGGGGTTCCGCCGGCTTCACCGGTTCCTCCCGCCCGGCTTCCCCGGCCGCATCGCGGCGCGCGCCCTGAACAAAACGCCCAGGCAGGCGGACCGTGAATATGGACCCCTTTCCGCTCGCGCTCTCGAGGTTGATCGTTCCGTGCATCGCCTCGACCAGCCTGCGGGTGATCGCGAGCCCCAGCCCGGTTCCCTCCTGCACTTTGCCCTCCGGCCGGTGAAGCTGCGAGAAGGGTTCGAACACCTCCGCCTGCTTCTCCTCCGGAATGCCCGGCCCGGTGTCGCGCACGCGGATCTCCAGACCCTCCGTATCCTCGAGCGGCACGACGCTGAATTCCACTTCGCCCGTTTCGGTGAACTTGATCGCGTTGGCCAGCAGGTTGATCACGATCTGGCGGGTGCGGGCCCTGTCGAGCATCACCCACGGCGGGAGGGTGTCGTCGCAGCGGCAGATCAACTTCAGGCCCTTCACCTCCGCCAGCGGCTGATGCATGCGCGCGATCTCGTCGAAGAACTGCCGTGTCTCCAGCGGTTCCGGCTCGAAGGAGACCTGGCCCGCTTCCACCTTGCTGATGTCGAGGATGTCGTTGATCAGCGCGAGCAGGTGTTCGCCGGAGGCGATCATATGATTCACCATGTCGCGCGTGTCGTCATCCTGCGCCTTTTCCCGGATCAACTTGGCGAAGCCGAGAATCGCGGTCAGCGGCGTTCGGATCTCGTGGCTCATGTTCGCCAGGAACCGTGACTTGGCGGCGTTCGCCTCCTCGGCGAAGCGACGGGCCGTCGCAGCGTCATCGTAGGCGTGCCGCAGTTCATCCGCCGCCTGCTGCACGGCGATTCGCGCCTCCTCCGCCTCCGCGCGGGCGACCTCCAGGTCGCGGTTTCTCGCCGCCAGCTCCTCGGCCGTCCGCCGCAGCTCCTCCTCCGCCTCCTTCCGCTCGGTGATGTCGAGAACGGTGCCGATCAGCTTGATGATCTTCCCCGTCTCGTCCTTCACCGGCTTCCCGACCGCGTGGATGTGCTTCAGCGAACCGTCCGGCAGAAGGAGCCTGCGGTCGTACTCGTAGGGCTCCCCCGAAGCCGCCGCCTCTTCGATGGAAGCAGCAACGATCCGGCGGTCATCCGGGTGAACGCGGTTGATGAAATCCTCGAAGGTGGGCGGCCCGGAGGCGGGATCGAACCCGTAGATCCGGAAGGTCTCCTCCGACCAGGCGATTTTCCCCGTCGCCGGTTCATATTCCCAGCTCCCGAGCCCGGCGAGGTGCTGCGCCTCCGCGAGCCCCGCCTCGCTGCGCCGGAGTGCCTCCTCCGTGCGCTTGCGCTCGGTGATGTCCCGCTGGATCGAGACGTAGTGGGTGATCTGGCCGAGGTCATCCGTCACCGGCGAGATGTGCCATTCCACCCGGTACTCGCTGCCGTCCTTGCGGTAGTTGGTCGTCTCGCCGCAGAAGGTCCGCCCCGCCCGCAGGGTCTCCTTCAGTCGGTCCAACACCTCCCGGTCGGTCTTCGGCCCCTGCAGGATACGGGGCGTCTTCCCGAGAATCTCCTCCTCGCTGTAGCCCGACATCCGGCAGAAGCCGTCGTTCACGAAGAGGATGCGCGGGCCGGGCGGGTCCAGCTCGGCGTCGGTGATCACCACCGCCTCTTCCGCGTCCCGGATCGCCGTCGCCAGCAGCCGCAGCCGCTCTTCGGAACGGCGGCGTTCGGTGACATCGCTGGCGGCGAAGAGCACGCGGGTGACTTTCCCCGCTTCGCCGACGACCGGGATATATTCCACTTCCAGCCACTTGTCCTTGTCGCCGTAACGAGGGACATAGATCTCCGTGCGGGAGATCTTGCCCTTCAGCGCGCGGCGGAACCCCAGTCGGAACGCACGGCGGTACTCCACCTGCTCGGTGTAATCGAAGACGGAATCGCCCTCGGTCAGGCCCCGGCCGAAGATGTTGCGGGCGTGCTCGTCGGCCAGGCGGTTGAACGACTCCACCGTCCCGTCCGCGGCGAGCAGGAGGAAGGACTGGAGGCTGTGATTCAGCACGGCCCGCAGCTTCTCCTCCGACTCCCGCAGGGCGGCGGCGCTCCGGCGGATCTCCTCCGCCGCCCGCAGCCGGTCGATGGCGATCCCGGTCTGGGCGACCATCGCCTCGAGCGAGATGCGCCCGTCCCCGGAGATCTCCTTCCTGAACCGCGAGGCGATGCAGAGGCAGGCGATCACCCGTCCCCCGCGGTGCACGGGGAGAAGGGCAAGGGTCTTCAGCGAGCCGCCCTTCAGCGGTTTCTCGAAGCTGCGCAACAGGCCGGGGGGAGTGTCGAAGACGGGTACTCCCCGGCGAGCGGCCCGCGCCACCATCGTCCTTCGGGAAAAGGTCGAGGAGGTCTTCTCGAACTCCGCGGGAAAACCGGTCTGCCGGGCGAGGTTCAGCGCGCCCGTCTCGCCGTCGACGAAGAAAAAGGCGGCGCTCTCCATGCCGGAAACGCGTGTCGCCGCGCGCACGAGGAACCCGAGCGCCTCGTCCAGGGTCTCCGCCCCGCTGAGGGCGAGGCTGAGATCGCGCTGCACGTGGATCACCCTCTCCGCGCGCCTGCGGAGGGTGACATCCTGGATCAGGGCGAAACTGCCGGCGAATTCGCCGCGCTTGTCTATCCACGGCGTCGCGGTGATCTGGATCCGGCGCGGCTCGCCGTCCGCGCGGGTGATCTCGATCTCGTAGGTCGCCCGCTCCCCCTGGCGGCGCAGGTCGGTCTGGCTGTGGGTGAAGTCGAACACCTCGGGCGCGACAAACTCGCGGATGTTGCGCCCGACGAGCGTCCCCCGCTCCACGCCGAAGATCTCGTCCGCCGCGGGGTTGGCGAAGAGGAAGTACTCCTCCTCGTCGACAATTCCCGCGCCCTCCCCCTGGTTCTCGATCAACAGCCGGAAGCGTTCGGTCTCCGCCTGCAGCGCCGCGCGGCGCGCAATCCGCTTCGCCGTCGTGCGCACCAACCGCTCGAGCAGGGGGGTGTCCACGTCCTTGTGTGTCAGGATCCCCGCGCCGCCGGCTTCGAGCACCTCGAGGCGCCGCTCGGCGTCATCCCGCTCGGAGAGGACGAGAAACAGGGTCGCTTCGTCCCCGCCCGCCACCTCGCGGAGCAGGGGCAGGCTGTCGCCGCCGCCGAACCGCTCGTCCAGCAGGACGACATCGCAGACATCGGAGGTGAGCGCCTCGCGCAGGGCCTCCCGGTCGTCCACCGAATCGACCGCCACCGGCGGCTCCCGGAGCGCCCGGAGCCGCCGGAGGATCGCCTCTCTCTCCTCCGTCCGCTCCACGGCGACCAGGATATGGCAGACATGCTCGACCATTCCGCTCCCTTCGTCCCCGGTTCCGCCGCCGCGCGTTCGGCCTATCCCGGCCGGAGCCGCCGCCCTCGGCCTCCTCCCGGCTCCTCGCGAACGACGTCTCGGGAAGGTAGCATCGACTCGCTGCGCAGTCCATCCAACCGGTGAATCCACCGAACGGCTCGGAGGCTCCCGGACGGCGGTTTGTTCCTCTCCGGCGGCGCCGTACCTTTTGCTGTCGGAAAACGGGTTCAGCGGTTTTTCTGCCACGCGGCCGGCGGTCCACCGCGCCGCGCGGCGAACGAATATGGGGATAAGATGAGCGACCAGGTCAACGCAAAGCAGATCGAGGACCTGCTCCGGCAGGTCAACTACCCCGGTTTCACCCGGGACATCGTCGCCTTCGGCGTCGTGCGGAATATCGAAGCCGAAGGATCACAGGCAACGATTCACCTCGAGTTTTCCACGAAGGACACTTCGATTTCCGACAAGGTGCGCGCGGACATCGAAGCGCTGCTGAAAAAGCACGGCGTGCGGACGGTCCGGGTCGAGGCGCGGCACACCAGCCCGCAGGGCGCCGTCTCCACCGAGATGCCCAAGCATGATGACCTCGTGCCCGGGGTGAAGAACATCATCGCCGTCGCCTCGGGCAAGGGAGGCGTCGGCAAGTCCACCGTCGCCGCCAACCTCGCCGTCGCCCTCGCCTCCCTCGGGAAGAAGGTCGGCCTGCTGGACGCCGACATCCACGGCCCCTCGGTCGCGATGCTGCTCGGCCTGCGAGATGAGCCGGAACCCGCCGAGGGGATGAACAAGCTGAAGCCGATGGAGGCCTGGGGGATCAAGGCGATGTCCATGGGCGTGCTCGTCGATTCGAACACTCCCCTGGTCTGGCGCGGCCCGATGATCTCCAGCGCCGTCGAGCAGCTCTTGCGCGATGTCGTCTGGGGCGAGCTGGACATCCTCGTCCTCGACATGCCACCCGGCACCGGCGACATCCAGCTCACCGTCGCCCAGAAGGTCCGCCTCGCCGGCGCGGTAATCGTCACCACCCCGCAGGAGCTGGCGCTGATCGACGCCCGCAAGGGTATCGCCATGTTCCAGAAGGTCGAGGTCCCGGTGCTCGGGCTGGTGGAGAACATGAGCTACTTCCTCTGCCCGGACAACGGCAAGCGTTACGAGATCTTCTCCTCCGGCGGCGCGAGGCGCGAGGCGCTCCGCCAGCGGGTCCCCTTCCTCGGCGAGATCCCCCTCGAGCCGCGCATCCGCGAAAGTGCGGATGCGGGACGGCCCGCCGCCGCGTCCGACGGACCGGCCGCGGAGATCTTCCGCGCAATCGCCGAAAACGTGCTCAAGGGAATCGAACAGCGAACCGAAGCAACACAGGAGTGAATCACCATGGCGAATGTGACAACCGAAGCCGTCTATGATGCCCTGGCGACGGTGATCGACCCGGAACTGCACATGAACATCGTCGATCTCGGACTGATCTACGATGTCAAGGTTAACGAGAACGATGAAGTGCACGTGGTCATGACGCTCACCAGCATGGGCTGTCCCCTCGGCGACACCATCGCCCGCAACTGCGAAGCCGCCGTGCTCGGTCTCGACGGGGTCAAGGATGCGCTGATCGAAATCGTCTTCGAGCCGCCCTGGAACCTGAACATGTTGAGCGATTACGCCAAGGACAAGCTGGGGATCGGGTGATGGCGGACGATCCCCTGGCCGGGCAGCTTTCGGGGGGTGGCGACCCCTATGGCGCCTCCACCGCGCGCACGACCCTCGAGCGGCTCTTCTCCCTCGCCTCCCCGCAGGCCGCAGCCGAGGCCGCCGAAATGATGCTGCACCGCCTTGCCCTCCTGGAGCTGTTCTTCGAGGAGGAGCACGGCGTCAAGGTCGAAGCCGAGGAGCTCGCCGCCTTCCTCGCCCGGCGGCGTCCCGATGTCCAGCGCGAAGCCGACCGCCTCGCCCAGTACTTCTTCGGCCGTATCGCACACCGCGAAGGCGGCTGAGGAGCTCCGCACTCCGCGAACAGGCGGTGGGCATCGGGTGGCCCTGTCAGCTCCGATGACAGGGTGTACTGAATTCCATGATTCCCGGCCATGCGGCCAAGCAGAGTGACCATTCTTGCAGGGGCACGGCGCGCCGTGCCCCTGCAACGTCAGTAAACAGGAGGAAGCCCCGGAGCGACTCGCCGCGGCCTCCCAAAACTTCGGGAGCAGCTTGGGCGCCGTGCCCCTGCACCATATGGCGCAACCCCGGAGGGCGGCCCGGGACTGGTCCGCCGTGGCGGAATGCAGCCTGGCACACCGGAGGGTGGCCCGGGACTTGTCCGCCGTGGCGGAATGCA
>CAYOKT010000028.1:0-34281 GCA_964404605.1 uncultured bacterium | reverse complement strand
CCGACACGACCGCCCCCGCCGGACAGGAGGCGGGCGCGCAGGTTGAGGGCGCCGCTCCGGACACGACTGCCGCCGCAGAAGTAGAGAGTGAGGTTCCCGCGCAGGCCCCGGCGGCCGACACGACCGCCGCCGTCCCCGCGGAGGAAGCCGCGGTCGACACCGCCGCAGCGCAGGCGGGCGGCGCGGCGCCCGACACCGCGGGCGCGGTTGCGGGGGAGCAGCCCGCCGACACCACCGCCGCTGCTGCTGTTGACACCTCCGCTGTCGTCGCCGCGGACACGTCCGCCGCTGTCGCCGACACGACGGCGAAGCAGGAGGCCGGTCCCCAGCCGTTGCTGAAAAGCGAGAGGATGTTGATCAACGCCATCGACATCTTCACCAGCAACTTCCCCAAGGACCCGAAGACCCCCGACATGCTGATGCGCGGGGGGATGCTCTACTTCGACAAGAAGGACTACCCCCGTTCCCGGGCGTATTTCGAGCACCTGATCGCGGACTACCCGGGCAGCAGTCACCTCGAAGAGGCGTACAAGGCCGTGATGGAGGGGTACTTCCAGAGCGGGGATTACGCCAACGCCGAGAAGGTCGCCGCACGGATCAAGGAGGCGGGCATCGGCGGCGAGCTGCTGGCGACCGCACGCACGCGGCAGGCGGAGTCCATCTTCCTCTCCGCGAAGCAGACCAAGGAGAAGGGGAGCAAGCGTGATGCGGCGTTCAACTTCCGCCGCGCCGCCCTCGAGGTGCCCGATTATGAATTCGCCGATGGTTCCCTGCTCGAATCCGGGATCACCTTCATGGAGATCGAGGACTGGCAGGAGGCGATCACCTCCTTCCGCCTGCTCGCGCACGGATACCCGAAGTCGGAGCATGTCGACAAGGCGTACTACAACATCGGGGTGATCTTCCAGGACAAGTTGCGGAACCCCGAGGAGGCCGCCGCCGCGTTCGACACTCTCGCCTTCCAGTATCCCGAGTCGAAGTATGTCCAGGTCGCGCTCTCGCGGGCCTCGGCGAACTACATCGAGGCGGAGCGCTGGAGGGACGCCATCCGGATCAATGCGGAGTACGTGAAGCGCTTCCCCGATGCACCGGACACCAAGCAGTACCTGTTCGAGACCGCGGGCTTCTACCTCAAGCTCGGGGATGAGGCGAAGGCGACCCGTGTGTATGGCGACTTCGCCCGCAAGTACCCCGAGGATCCCCGAACGGTGCAGGCTTACTTCGAGCAGGGGGACTTCTATCTCCAGCAGGGCGACCGCGAAGCCGCGCGGAAAGCCTTCGAGGGAACCCTCGCCACCCACAAGAGACTGGTTGAGAAGGGCGGTACCGGCTATCCGGAATACGCCTCGAAGGCCCTCGATCACCTGACGGAGTGGAAGTTCGAGGAGTATGCCAAGATCCGTTACACCGGGTCGAAGGCCAGCCAGGAACGGGCCCGCGAGGAGAAGAAGCAGAAGCGTGAAGAGCTGATCAAGGATTACACGGAGTTGATTGCCCTCGGCCGGAAGGAGTCCTTCCGGGCCTATTACCGGATGGCGCAGCTCGATGAGCTGGTGGCCGATGCGGAGTGGACACGATCCCGTACCACGTCCACGGTTCCCGAATCGCTGGTCGCCCAGACCCAGCGCTTCGCCGATGACGCGATCGCCTTTTACAACGGCGCCATCGGGAGCTACAAGACCACTGAGCAGAAGCTGTTGGACGCGTACCGGATGATCCAGGGGATTCAGCGGGACCTCGACGCCCGTTATGATTCCCTGTCGGCCCACATCGCCGTGTTGCAGAAGCGGGTGCTCGACCCGGCGCTCACCGCCGGACAGAAGGACACCCTCGAGACCGCCCTCGTGGACAGCCAGGAGGTGCTGAACGACCTGAGCCAGCGGCAGAAGGACGTCCGGGAATCCATCGGGTTCGCCGTGGCGTTCCGTGACTCGGCGCGGATGAGAATCCCGGAGATCGTCCTGCAGAACGCCGACATCCAGGAGGAGGCGACCCTCGCCTTCCTCGGTCTGCCGGATGTGGGGCAGCGCCGCCGTGACAAGATGACCTACCGGAACCTGGTGCTCAAGGAGCTGGTCCTGCCGCGGGTGCGCACGACGGTCGAGATGTACCTCGAGGCGATCACCACGGCGGACACGATCAAGGTGGAGGGGCCGTGGGCGGATATCGCACGCGGGAAGATCGTCCACCTCACCGACACGCTCTATTCCGAGTTCGATCGCAACCTCCAGCGGGCGATCAAGGAGGGGTACTCGTTCTATCTCACCGGGTACGAGTGGTTGTTGCGCCAGGAGGACGAGGAGGCCCGTGCGTACGGCCTGTACGTCGATGAGTTCCCCATGGAGATCCAGGACTTCCAGGACATCATCGTCGACTTTGCCACCGGCGCGCAGGATATGATGTACCAGGTGCTCGGCCTCGCCGTGCAGGACACCGCGGGGTTGCCGGTGTATGAGCCGTTGGCGGAGAAAGCGCTGCAGGACGCCTGGAATACGGTCCAGCAGTTCGAGGCCTTCGGTGCGGCGGCGCTGAAGGCGAAGGCGCGGCATACGAAAAAGTTCGAGGAGAGCCTCCTCTACCTCGAGCAGGACGCCGTGGACCAGTATGACGTGATCGCGTTCAACTGGGACGAGAGCCTGCTGCGGGTTCTCGAGACGGCCTGGCAGATTCCGGAGGATCTCGGCCTGCGCCCGCAGCCGTTGACGAACGAGTTCGCCCGGCGCCTGGTCCAGGCCGCGCCGACGACATATGCCTACCTGCTCGGGCTGAAGGAGACGGCCAACTATGTCGTCTCGGACACCACCTGGCTGGCGACGGCGGAGTTCGTGGACGGCTTCGAGACGGATACGGCTGATGTGAGTGTCTTCGTTCCCGCGATGGTCGCGGGCTTCCCCGAGCCGCTCGAGGTGGATTCGGTGGAGGGGGCGAACCCGGTCGCGATCGGGCTGTACACGATGGTCACCGACACGATCGTGGTCGACACCCTCGTGATCGATACCAGCTATGTCGCCCCGCAGCCGGACACTCTCGGCGCGGACACGGTGGGCGCGGGGGAGCCCGGGGGCAGCCCGGCTTCAACCGACACCCTCGCCGCCGCGGCGGACACCGCCGCTGTCGGGGACACCCTCTCCCTGGCCGGGGAAACGGTGGATCTCGAGGCCGACACCCTGGCGGTGGATACCTTGGCGGCGGACACTCTGGCGGTCGACACCTTGGCGGTGGACACCAGCGCCGCGGAGACCGCGGTACCGCCCGGCTTCCGCCTCGAGCACCTGCTGCGCATCGGGGAGCGGCGGGAAGGCTACGAGACCGTCTTCTTCCGCAAGCAGTTCACCTCGGAGAACCGGATCACCTTCTCGGAGGTGTACATTACGGCGGATGACGATTATACTCTGTACGTGAACGGCGAGTATATCGCGGAGGACGAGCACGAGGACAGCACCGACTGGTCCCAGGTGGACACGTGGGAGATCACCGAGTTCGTCCACCGGGGCGAGAACCTGATCGCCGTCGAGCTGAACGATCCGGACAGGACCAGCGGCGGACTCTGGGTGCGGATCGTCTACAACACGATCCCCGAGGTCTCGGAGGATATGCCGGTGGTTCTCCCGGGCGAAGAGGGGAGCACGGAGGTCGGCCAGCAGGAGCAGCAGGGCACCTTCGAGCAGCCGATCGAGGAGTTGCAGGAGACTCCCACCTATCCCACCGAGCCGGACACGACGGGCGGCGGCGGGGGGTAGGTTGCGGGATCTCGACGGAGAGGACGGGCGCGTGGGAAGGAAACGATGATGGCGCCGCGAAAATACCTGGAGCGATTCGGCGGAGCCGCGCTGGTGCTCCTCCTGGCGCTGGCGTTTGCCCGGCCCGCCGCGGCGCAGCGGGGAAGCGATGAGCCGACCGGGCCGGTGCTGCGGCTGGAGGCGATCGAAATCCGGGGCGAAGTGTCTCTCCCCACGGCGATCATCAGCCTTTCGCGCAGGCGGCCGGTTTTCAAGCCGACCACGCTGGAAAAGGACATCAGCAGGGAAGGATTGAACTTCGACCTCGATCTGCTCAGACCCTCGGAGCAGGACCTGGTCCCGAAAAAGATGGACGACCTGAAAGCGCTTCTTGCAAAAGAGCGGAGGTAGGCCTATATTTCGGCGGTCCTAAACCCCGCTTCCCTGTTCGCTTATTCCTGTTTCGACGACACATTTCGGTTGGGGGTAACCTCTTCAATCGGTCACGACGTAGGAGACGTTTGTTATGGCCAGTGACTTTTTCCAGTCCTTCAATCCGGCGACACCCGGCTACCAGTTCATGTGGATTCTGCTGGCGATGTTTGTTTGGATGCTGGCGCTGGCAATCGAACGCTTGATTTCGATCTATGGACGCGCCAATGTGAACGCGGTGCGTTTCATGAACGAAGTCAAGAAGATGGTGCAGGCCGGCGACTACAAAAAGGCGATCAACCTTTGCAAGTCCGCCGGTGCCCGGGCACTGCCGCGCGTGGTGTTGGCCGCCCTTGAGGAGGCGGAGAAGCGCGAGCTGATCGATTATCGCGCCGTGCAGAACGCCATCGATGAAAAGACGCTCGAGATCATCCCCGAGCTGCAGAAGCGCACGAACTTCCTCGCGATGATCGGTAATGTCTCCACCCTGACCGGGCTGATGGGAACGATCTTCGGTCTGATCGTATCGTTCAAGGCCGCGGGACAGGCCGGTGGCGGCACCGGTGAGCTGGCGCAGGGGATCTCGATTGCGATGATGACCACGCTTTCCGGTCTGATCGTCGCGATCCCGGCAATCGTCCTCTACACCTTCATCAACACGAAGACGAATCGCATCATCGAGGACATCGACGAGCACTCGGTGAAGCTGATCCACCTGTTGACCGGCGGTCGATAAGGAAGCGGAGGTCCGGTCGTGGCATTCAAACCCTCTGCCAAGCGCAAGGCGCTGGAAGAGAACGTCGAGCCGAACATCACGCCCATCATGAACCTGATGGTCGTGCTGATCCCGATGCTCCTCTCGGTCGCCCAGTTTGTGCAACTGTCGTTGCTGGAGTATTTGCCTCCTCCGATCGAGGATGTTGCGAGCGAAGGCGGTGGCGGCGGTGAAGGCGGATCGGGCCCGGCGTTGATGGATCTGCTGGTCAATGTCGGTGACAACGGTTTCGAGGTCTCCCTGTTCGGCGACAACAAAGGGGAGAACTTCAAGGTGATCCCCAAGCTCCCGGACGGGTCGTACGATTTCGATGGGCTGCATGCCGAGCTGGTTCGGATCAAGACCCAGATCGTCGGCCAGCCCATCGACGTGCAGGAGACGGAGGACCCACGCACCGGCAAGACCGTTCGCCGCGAAATCTTCAAGTATGAAGATGCGAACAAGATGAACGTCGCGGCGAAGGGGGATATCCCCTGGCAGTTCATCGTTCACGTGCTCGATGCCGCGCGGGATTATGAGGACGAGAACGGGGCCAAGAAACCGCTCTTCCCCTCCCCGCTGCTCGGACAGATTCAGTAACCTATCGTCCGCCGCGCCCCAGGCGGGGTACGGCGAAAAATTGAAGGTGAGGTTGACGCTATGGCGTTTGCCCCTTCCAAGCGCAGGCGGCTCAAGGTCCAGAAAGAGGCGACGGTGAGCTTGAACTCGATGATGGACATGATGACCATCATCCTCCTCTTCCTGCTCAAGTCGTATTCGACGACCGGGGCCCTGATCAAGCCGGCGATTCCGAACCTGCCGAAATCCACGGTGCAGACTGAGCCGAAGCGGGTCCTCGGCCTGATTCTCTCCGAACAGGGGCTGTTCCACGATGTGGAGGGGGAGCAGAAGCCCCTGGTCACCGCGGTTGACGAGTTGGCCTCGGAAGAGGAGTTGATCATGCCGTCCCTCGAGGCGTTCCTCCTCGACCGGCAGGAGCTGGACCGTCAGCTTGGAAAGAAGGTCACCGAGGAGATGACCTTGCAGGCGGCGGACAATATCCCATATTCGTGGATCCTGAAGGTCGTGCAGACCGCCGCGAGCGTGGATTTCATCAAGTTCGACTTTGTTGTCATCAAGACAACGGAAGGCGCTTAGGAGGTCTTGTGGCTCAGTTGGCCGGCTTCCCGAAGGAGCTGAATCACCACTTCACGGACAGCATTGACCGCCTGTTCATGACCACCATGTTGGTCACGTCTCTGGTCTTCTTCCCGCTGTTGTTCTACCTCCAGTCTCTGCCTCCCAAGGATCTTACGGACGAGCAGTTGAAGAAGTACCTCCAGGTGATCTACAAGGTGGAGCCGGAAAAGCAGATCGTCAAGAAGGTCGAGAAGAAGACGGCGGCGAAGGCGCGCAAGGTCGAGGCGACAGAGGTTGTACAGCAGACCGTCGAGCAGAAAAAAGAGCGGCGCAAGACTCAGCGGGCGGCGCGTGAAGCCCGCCGCGCCAAGGCCCAGGCGGCCGCTCGATCCACGGGTATCTTCGCTGCGGCCGGGGCGCTTTCCTCCGGGCGTGGAGGAGGCGGCCGCGGCCGCGTCGGCAAGACCCTCGGCGGCGGCGGTCTCGGCGGTGTGAATGTCGGAAGCCTCTCCGGCCTCGCCACCGGGACGGATATCGGCAAGGTCGAGAAGCTGCGCGGCGGCGGGGCGATCACCGAGGGCGCGGGGGACATCGATGTCACCCAGCTCTCCCTCGAGGAGATCGACCTGATTCTGGAGGGCTCCACGGTCGAGGTCGAGGAGATTCCCGAGGTCCGCGGGGCGGCGGCGAGCGCGACTTCGCGCAGCGGCGAGGCGATCATGGCGGTGATCTCCGCTGAATCCAACCGCCTGAAGAACTGTTACAACACGCAGAAAAAGAAGGATCCGAACCTCCGCGGCAAGGTGACCTTGCAGTACACGATCAAGGCGGACGGCTCGGTGCAGCGGGTGCGCGTCAGGAACAGCCAGTGGACCAACCCCGCCCTCGGGCGCCGGGTCGAGAGCTGCCTGCGCCAGCGGGTGGCGCGCTGGAAGTTCGACCCCGCCAAGGGGGACGTGACCACGGAGTTCCCGCTGATCTTCACCTGATTCGTTGACCGGCCGGACGGCGAGTTTTCAGGGCCCTCGCGAGCGAACGCCGCGAAGGCCCTTTTTCACAACTTCTGAGGCGGCTGTGTATCGCACCCATACTTGTGGCGAACTCCGGGCGGAGGATGCCGGCCGCGAGGTGACCCTCGCGGGTTGGGTGGCGCGGGTCCGCGACTTGGGCGGACTGGTGTTCGTCACCCTGCGGGACCGCTACGGCAAGACGCAGGTGGTGTTCGACCCGTCGGAAGCGGGGGAACTCGCCGCGCGCGCCAAGGCGCTGCGGGCGGAGTGGGTGGTCCGCATCCTCGGGACGGTGCGCCTTCGTCCCCGGGAGATGGTCAACCCCGATATGGCGACGGGTGAGGTGGAGGTGGCGGGCGGCGGCATCGAGGTGCTGGCGGAGTGCGAGACTCCGCCCCTGCTGCCGGAGGATGAGTACGAACCCTCCGAGGAGCACCGTCTGCGCCACCGCTTCCTCGACCTGCGCCGCGAGCGGATGCAGCGGAATCTGCACGTGCGCCACCGGCTGATGCAGGAGGTGCGGCGCTACTTCGACGCCGAGGGGTTCCTCGAGATCGAAACCCCGATGCTGACCCGCAGCACCCCGGAGGGCGCCCGGGACTTCATCGTCCCCAGCCGCCTGCATCCCGGCTCCTGGTATGCGCTGCCGCAGTCCCCGCAGACGTACAAGCAGATCCTGATGATCGCCGGGTACGACCGGTACTGCCAGATCGTCCGCTGCTTCCGCGACGAGGACCTGCGCGCCAACCGCCAGCCGGAGTTCACCCAGATCGACCTGGAGATGGCCTTCGTCCACCGGGAGGATGTGCTCCGCGTGGCGGAGGGCATGATGCGGGTGGTGTTCGCCAACGTCCTCGAGGTTCCGTTTCCCGAGGAGGTGCCGCACCTTTCGTACGATGAGGCGATCCGGCGTTACGGCACCGACAAGCCGGACACCCGCTTCGGCGTCGAGCTGGTCGAGCTGACCGACCTGCTGTCGGGGCATGGGTTCGGCGTCGTCGACCGGGCGGCGGAGGCGGGGGGTGGCGTCGTCGCGCTCCGGGTGCCGGGTCGCGCCCGCGCCTCGCGGAGAGAGGTTTCCGTGTGGGAGGATTTCGTCAAGGAGCGCGGGCTTGGCGGGCTGCTCCCCCTGCGGCGGGATGAGGCCGGTGCCTGGACCGGTCCGCTGGGGAAATTCTGCCCGGCGGAGGCCCTCGACGCCGCCGCGGAGCGGCTGGGGATGGAGCCGGGCGACCTCGCCCTGGTCGCGGCGGACGGTTCGCCGCGCCGTTTCGAGGTGCTGGGGATGCTGCGCCTCGAACTGGCGAAGAGCGAGAAATGGGTGGACACGTCACGGCATGAGCTGCTCTGGGTGACCGATTTCCCGCTGGTGGAGTGGAACGGGGAGGAGAACCGGTGGGATTCCCTGCACCATCCCTTCACCGCGCCCGACCCCGAGACCTGGGATCGGTGGCGGGAAGAGGACCCGGCGAGGATTCGCAGCCAGGCCTACGATCTCGTCTGGAACGGCGCGGAGGTCGCCGGCGGCAGCATCCGTATTCATGACCGCGGCTTGCAGCAGCAGGTGTTCTCCCTGATCGGGATCGACCCGGAGGAGGCGCAGGAGCGCTTCAGTTTTCTCCTCGAAGCCTTGCAGTACGGCGCGCCGCCGCATGGGGGGATCGCCTTCGGGTTCGACCGCCTGGTGATGCTGGCGACCGGCGAGGAATCGATCCGCGATGTGATCGCGTTTCCGAAGACGACCACCGCCGCGGCGCTGTTCGAGGGCGCCCCGGGCGGAGTGAATCCGCACCAACTCGAAGAACTTGGTTTGAAGCCGGCGGGGAAGTCCCGGTCCTGACGGAAGTTCAGCGAGCCGAGGGGCATGGCGTGAGCCCTTGACTTCTCGAAGCTTGCGCCCCTACCTTTGTACCGAAAAAGTGCGAGCCGGGTTCGGTGGCGGAGTGGGTCCGGGAGGAATGCCGCCGAAGACCGGGAGGGTGGATTGTTCCAGTGAACAGGCGAGGGTAGAATGATCCGACGTAAAGCCCGGTGGGTTGCAGGGGTGATTACGGTCGCTCTCGCACTGGCGTTCATCGGCGCAGGATGCACCAAGTACGCCAGCGAGGAGGACCTGAAAAACCTCGATACCCAGAAACAGGCTGCTCTCTCCGCTGAGAAGAAGGTGGGTGAGCTGAAGAAGGAGAAAGCCGCCCTCGAGAGTCAGAAGGCCCAGAAGGAGAATGAGCTGGGCCAGGCTGAGGCCGAGAAGGCAAAGGTCGAGCAGCGCCTCGCGGAGGAGAGCGGCGGGGCGGGCCAGGAGATGGAGGGCGATCAATGATGCGCACGACCATCGTCCTGTTGCTTGCCGTGCTGCTCCTGGGGATGGCGTTCCCCGCTTCGGCGCAGCAGAAAATGACCTACGAGGAGTACCAGGCGGAGCTGGCGCGGTGGGCCGAACGGGAGCAGGCGGCGCAGGCGCAGATCGACCAGCTCAACGGCGAACTGGAAGCCCTGAGGAACGAGATCGCCGGCATCGAGCAGCAGATCGCCACGACGTGGCAGGAGATCTACGCGATGCTCGCGGTGACCCAGGACGACCTCAACGCCTACGCCGGCGAGCTGGATGTCATCGCCGCGGAGATCGATGCCTGGAAGGCGGTTTCGCCGGAGGACATCTACCAGCGCCAGGATGAGCTGGATGACCTCATGGCGAGAGTCAAGGAGGTCGCCGCGCGCAACCCGGGCAAGCTGAGCCAGTACCGCGACACCCTCGACCAGTTGCAGGCCCAGGTGCAGGGGGTGCGTGCGCGAATGGCCAAGCCGCGCACACTGATGTACACCGTGGCCCGTGGGGACTACCTGTGGAAGATCGCCGGCATGCCGGAATACTTCGGCGATCCATGGAAATGGATGCGGATCTACTCCGTGAACGCGGACCAGATCGACGATCCGGACCTGATTTACCCGGATCAGCGGCTTACGGTGCCGATCGATGTGGATCGGAACAAGCAGTATCTGGTCGCCCGCGGCGATTTCCTCTACAAGATCGCCGAGCAGTTGTATCGCGATCCGTTCCAGTGGCGCAAGCTTTACGAGGCCAACACCAAGGTGGTTGGCGAGGATCCGAACCTGATCTATCCGGAGACGATTCTCGCGTTGCCGGGACGCTGACCACGGTGAGGAGACGCCGGGATCTCCCGCGCGCTCTTTCGGTCGTGGGGACATGAAGATACGCAAGCGGTGCCGCGTTCCCCCGCAGGGGAGGGCGCGGGGCCGCTTTGCTGTTTCATCGACGGAGTTCGGTGAGTACCCGATACGAAATCAAGCTCGATGAGACCGTAATGCCGATCGTCCTCGGCGCGGGGGACAGCCTGCTGCGCCGGGTCGAGGAGGTCGTGCGGTCGCATATCGTGGTCCGGGGCGGACGGGTTCTTGTCGAGGGTCCCATGGAGGAAGAGGGACCGCTGCGACAACTCTTCCTCGACCTCCAGGGCATGGCCCGGCAGGGCTCTGTCGATCCCGCGGGCCTGGAAGCGGCCCTGACCCTCGCCGGGTTCTCCACCCGGAACGGGGACCGGGAGAGCGGCGAGGGCGAGCTGCTCGTCTTCGAACGCGCCGGGTTCAGCCTGCGGACGAAGAGCCGCAACCAGCGGGAGTATGTCCGCGCCGCGCGCGAAGCCTCGCTGCTCTTCGTCGTCGGTCCAGCCGGGACGGGGAAGACCTATCTCGCGGTCGGCTTGGCGGTCAGCGCGCTGCTCAACGACGAGGTGGACCGCATCATCCTCGTCCGCCCGGCGGTCGAAGCGGGGGAGAACCTCGGATTCCTCCCCGGGGATCTGCGCGAAAAGCTCGAGCCGTATTTCCGCCCGGTCTATGACGCCCTGATGGACCTGCTCACCCCGGAGCGGCTGCGACGGCACCTCGACCAGGGACGCATCGAGATCGCTCCCCTCGCCTACATGCGGGGACGGACCCTGAACAACGCGTTCGTGATCCTCGACGAGGCGCAGAACACCACCAGCGACCAGCTCAAGATGTTTCTCACCCGCCTCGGCGCCCGTTCACGGGCGATCGTCACCGGCGACCTGACCCAGATCGACCTGCCGGACAAGACGGCGAGCGGGTTGGCGCAGGCGATGGTGATTCTTCGCGGAATCAAGGGCATACGCTTCGTCACCCTGGACCACCATGATGTCGTTCGCCATCCTCTGGTGAAGGACATCATCCAGGCGTATGAGCGCGAGCGCGGCGGGGGGGAGTAGACGGCGATGAGCGAAACCCAGGGAAACCCGAAACGCCAGGACCCCCTCTCCCGGCTCTACTCCTGGCTGCCTTGGACCCTCTGGCTGCTGCTCACCCTCGGCACCACGGCGCTCTTCCCCCGCCAGAGCAGTTTCCGCTACTCCGAGTATACCGTCGGCTCCATCAGCCGCGAGGAGATTATCGCCCCGTTCACCTTCGAGATCCTGAAGAGCGACGAGGAACTCGCCGGGGAACGGGAGCAGGCGCGGGAGGCGGTCGAACCCGTGTTTCTCCGGGTCGACTCGGTGCGCACCAGCCAGATCGCCCAGCTCAGGGGGTTCTGGCGTGATGCCGGCGAAATCGCCGCCGAGCTTGCCCGGACGACGGCTGCGCGCCGGAGGAACAGTCTGAACCTCGACAGCCTGCGGCAGGCGGAACTCGACACGATGAAGGCGCGCTACGGGGTGAACCTGAGCCCGCAGTCCTGGGCTTTCCTGTTGCGGCACCTCTCGAGCCACGTCCGCGCCGGCGGGGAGGAGCCGCCGCTGAACCGGGCGGACCTCGAAACGCTGCTCAATGACCTGTTCGGGTACGGCATCCTCGACCGGCCGCGTGACGATGTGAAGGCGAGCCGGGGCACGGTGCGCATACTCCACGGGGGCGAGGAGCGCTCCGTGGCGCTGAACACCCTCTACGATGTCGCCTCGGCGCGGGAGGAGGCGCTGGCGCGGCTGCGGGACAGGGGCGCGGCGGCCGCGGATTCCGCGAGGGCGGACACGGCGGTCAAGGTCAGCTATGAGCTGCTGCTGCCTTATATCGTCTCCAACCTGGTGTACGATGAGGCGGAGACGGAGTCCCGCCGCGAGGCGGCGGTGGCGCGGGTGCCGCTCGTCAAGGGTATCGTGCTCAAGGACGAGCGGATCATCGACTCGAACGAGAAGATCACCCGGCGGCACCTCGACGTTCTGCGTTCGATGGAGATCAAGCGCGCCGAGATGGCGGCCGAGGAGAGCTTTCTCGGCCGGTTGCTCCCCTGGGTCGGGCGCTTCCTCCTCGCGGGGCTGATCTACGGTCTCTTCGGCGTCTGGCTGGCCCGTTTCCGGCGCGACATCTACGGCAAGCCCAACCACCTGCTCCTCGTCTCCCTCCTGATGGCGTTGATCGTCGCCTTCTACGGCCTGGTGGTCCTGCCGCTGGGGATGAACCGCTATCTCTTCCCCGGGGCGCTGCTCGCCATCATCCTGACGATCGTGTTCGACGGCAGGCTCGCCCTCCTGTGCAGTTTTGCGCTTGCGATGATCGCCACGGCGCTCACGGGCAATGACTACTTCGTCTTCCTCGGGATACTCGTCCCGGCGGTGGCGGCGATCTTCCCCGTCCTCCGCGTCCGCACCCGCGTGCAGATCATGCGCTCCAGCCTGTCGATTCTGGGCGCGTGCCTGCTGGTGATCGTCATTCAGCGGCAGTTGACCTACCAGTGGAACGGCCAGGTTTTCCATGACATGTTCTACGCCGCCGGGGTCGCCCTCGCCACCCCGCTGGTGGCGCTGGGGATGTTGATCGCCATCGAGGCCCTGTTCGGGGTGACGACGGACCTGACCCTGCTCGAGCTCGCCGACCTGAACCGCCCGCTGCTGAAGCGACTCTCCCTCGAGGCACCGGGGACATACCACCACAGCATCATGGTGGGGAACCTTGCGGAGGCCGCGGCGGAAGCCATCGAGGCGAATCCCCTGCTGGTCCGCGCGGGGGCGTATTACCACGACATCGGGAAGATGGCCCGCCGCGAGTATTTCGTCGAGAACCAGACCGGGCTGGAGAATGTCCATGACAAGCTCGAGCCCGAGGAGTCGGCCGCGGTCCTCAGCGCGCATGTCACCGACGGGGTCAAGCTCGCGGACAGGTACCGGCTGCCCGAGGTGATCAAGTCGTTCATCCGCGAGCATCACGGCACCAGCCTGATGGTCTACTTTTACAAACGCGCCCTGGACATGCGTCCGGAGGGCTCCGTCGATGAGGGTGCGTTCCGCTACCCCGGCCCGAAGCCGCAGTCCAGGGAGACCGGGATCCTGATGCTCGCCGATGCCGCCGAGGCGGCCACCCGCAGCCTCGACGACCCGACGCCGGAGAACATCGGGAAGGTGGTCCGCGACGTGGTGATCAACAAGTACCGGGACGGGGAGTTGGACGCCTGCCCGTTGACGATGCGTGACATCCGCCTGATCATCGACGCTTTCGTGCCCATCCTCCAGGGGATGCACCATCACCGCATCCGCTACCCCTCCCGCGAGGAGCTGGAGCGGTTGCGCCTCGCCGAGGGGCGGGCGAAGGCAGGTTCGGAGTCGGCATGATTCGGCTGTGGCTCGCGGCGGAAGGGTGGGATTTCACCGGAGAGCGGGAGCTGCTCGCCTGGCTGAGCCGGGAAGCCGCGAAGGAATCGCTGTCCGGCGAAATCCACTTGATCCTCGTCGACGATGCGGAGATCGAGCGGTTGAACCGGAGCTACCTTGGGCATGAGGGGGCGACGGACGTGATGGCGTTTCCGCTCGAGGAGGGGGAACCGGTGACCGATCCCGGGGAGGAGGGTACCTCCTTTCCCGCCGGTGAGGTGTACGTGAGCCTCGAACGGGCCGCGGAGCAGGCGCGGGAGTACGGGGTCACACTTTCCGAGGAGGTGGCGCGGTTGGCGCTGCACGGCGTTCTGCACCTCGCGGGGTGGAGCGATGAAGATGCTGCGGACCGGGAGGCGATGAGACGGCGCGAGGATGAAGGGTTGCACCGTGCGGGGGCGGCGGATTCTCTCCCCTGGGTCGCCGTCCCGCCGCACGTCAAGGAGGAAAAAGAGTAGGTGGACCCATCAAGTATCGGCGTATGGGCCGCGGTCTTCTTCGGCCTGCTGTTGCTTTCGGCGTTCTTCTCCGGCAGCGAGACAGCCTTTTTCTCCCTGAGCAATTCGCAGCTCCGTCACCTGCGGGGAAAGGACGATTCCCGGGCGCGGCGAGTGTTGAAACTCCTCGACCGCCCTCGTGATCTCCTGATCGCCATCCTCGTCGGGAACACGGTGGTCAACACCGCCGCGGCGAGCATCGCCGCCATCGCCGCGTACCGGACGGCGGTGAGCGCGGGGTTCAGCCCCGCGGTCGCGGTGCTGATCCAGATCGTCCTCGTCACCTTCGTCCTCATCATCCTCGTCGAAGTCACGCCGAAGGTGGTCGCCCTGAAGAACAACGAGAGCTGGGCGC
The DNA here is from genome assembly GCA_964404605.1 of uncultured bacterium. Taxonomy (GTDB): domain Bacteria; phylum Electryoneota; class Electryoneia; order Electryoneales; family Electryoneaceae; genus CAYOKT01. The sequence continues at coordinate 19,760 of CAYOKT010000028.1, read as the reverse complement.
TCACCTTCGCTTCTTCGATCAGGCTGGTGATGTTTCTCCTCTGGCCGGTGACCAAGTTGCTGGTCCTCTTCGTGGAGTCCGTCGCCCGCGCCCTGGGAGTGGAATCACGGCGCGTGCTCTTCAACGAGGAGGAGCTGCGCACCCTCGCGGAGGTCGCCGAGGAGCACGGCGCCCTCGAAGAGGAGGAGCGGGAGATGATCCACTCCATCTTCGAGTTCGGCGAGACCGAGGTGCGCGAGGTGATGGTGCCGCGGATCGACATGGTCACCCTCCCGGAGGATGCGACCCTCGAAGAGGCCTCCGAAATCGTCCGCAGCAAGGGACATTCGCGGATCCCGGTGTACAGGGAGGACATCGATCACATCTCCGGGATTCTGTACGCCAAGGATCTCATCGGGACCGGCGGGGATCACAAGACGATCGCCGATCTGTTGCGGGAAGCCTATTTCGTTCCCGAGAGCAAGCGGATCAGCAGCCTGCTGAAGGAGTTCCAGCTTCACAAGATCCACATGGCGATCGTCGTGGACGAGTACGGCGGCACGGAGGGTCTCGTCACGATGGAGGATGTGATCGAGGAGATCGTCGGCGAGATCCAGGACGAGTATGACAGCGAAGAGCCGCTCGTGACCGCGATGGAAAAGGGACTCTGGCGGGTGCTGGCGAAGATCGAGACGGACGAATTCAACCGGCTCGCGGGAGAGGATCTCGTGCCGACGGAGGAGGGGTACGAGACCCTGGGCGGCTTTATCTTCAACCTTGCGGGGGAAGTGCCGGCGCCGGGCGCCGCCTTCGAGCATGAGGGCTGGACCTTCACCGTCGAAGGGGTGGAGGGGAACCGGGTTGTCACCCTGGTCGTCCGGCCGCCGGAGGGGAGCGGCCTCGCTGTCGGGGGCGAAGAGGCCGGCGGTACTTCACCCGCTGAGGGGACCTCCTGAGGGGTGGTCATCAGGTTCACCGCCGTCTGGCTGCGAAGGCCCGGGGGCGCAGAATGCAACAGGATATGAAGGACAATCAGGCTGGAGCCGGCACCTTTGAGCAGACGATTCTCCCCCGCGTGCGAAAACCGCATCGCTATACCGGGCTCGAACTGAACCGTATCGTCAAGCCCGACCCGGAAGTCCGTTTCGCACTCGCCTTTCCCGATCTCTACGAGATCGGCATGAGCCACCTCGGGTTGCAGATTCTCTATCACCGGGTGAACCGCGCCGTGCGGGAAGTCGCCGCCGAGCGGGTGTTCCTCCCGGACCCGGACGCCGCCGCGCTGATGCGCCGGGAGAGGGTTCCGCTCTTCACCCTCGAATCGCGCACCCCGCTGGCGGAGGTGGATGCGATCGGCGTCAGCCTCTCCTACGAGATGGCGATGCCGGGGGTTCTCGAGCTGCTGGACCTCGGCGGGGTGCCGCTGCGCGCGCGGGACCGGGGCGAGGGCGACCCGGTGGTCATCGCCGGGGGGCCGGTGACCTGGAACCCGGAGCCCGTGGCCGACTTTTTCGATGCGTTCGCCCTCGGGGACGGCGAGGAACTCGCTGTCGAGATCGCCGAAACCCTGCGGGATGCGAAACGGATGGGGCTTCCCCGCTCCTCGGTGCTCGACAGGCTGGGCCGGCTTGATGGGGTCTACCTGCCGCACCGCTACGACCTGCTGGAGGGGCCGGAAGGTGAGATTCTCGTCGGGAATCCCCTGGATGACGGCCTGCCCGGCCGGCTCCGCGGGCGCACGGAGCCCGTGCTCCGGCGCGACTACTACCCGGATGCGCCCCTCGTTCCCCTGCTCGAGGTGGCCCATGACCGGCTCAGCCTCGAGGTGATGCGCGGCTGCACCCGCGGCTGCCGCTTCTGCCAGGCGGGAACACTGTACCGGCCGGTCCGGGAGCGGCCGGTGGAGGAGATCGTCGAGCAGGCGCTGGCGAACCTCGCGGCCACCGGGTACGAGGAGATGGGCCTGCTCTCCCTCTCGACCTCCGATTACGGCCCGCTGCCGGAACTGCTGGCGGCCCTGCACGACGCCCTGCGGGGGCGCGGCGTCAACCTCGCCTTCCCCTCGCTGCGGCCCGATTCGTTCACCCGGGAGATGGCGCGCTCTTCGCCGGAGGGACGCAAGGGCGGACTGACCTTCGCCCCGGAGGCGGGAACGCAACGGCTGCGCGACGTGATCAACAAGAACACGAGCGAGGAGGACCTGCTGCGCGCGGCGAAGATCGCCTTCGAGGAGGGTTTCACCGGGCTGAAGCTCTATTTCATGTGCGGCCTGCCCACGGAGACGAAGGCGGACCTGGACGGCATCGCGCACCTCGTGGGCAGGGTGGCGCGCCTGCGGACCAGCCGGAGGCAGCGGATCACCATCTCCGTCAGCCCCTTCTCGCCGAAACCGCACACGCCCTTCCAGTGGTACGGTCAGCAGACGCCCGGGGAGGTGCGGGAGAGGCTCGCTTACCTGCGCGAACGCTTCCGGGGTGTCCCGGTGCGTTTCACCGCCCACGACCCGGAGAGCGCCCTGTACGAGAGCGCCCTGGCGCGCGGCGACCGCCGCCTCGGGCGGGTCGTCGAGCGGGTTTGGCGCAACGGCGGGGTGCTGGAGGCCTGGCATGACCACTTCGACCCGGAGCGCTGGGCCGAGGCGTTCCGCGCCGAGAAGCTGGACCCGGAGGTTTTCGTCCGCGGGCGCACGCCGGGCGGCAGGCTGCCCTGGTCCCACATCGACAAGGGGGTCACGGAGCGGTACCAGACGCTGGAGAACCGCCGGGCGATGGAGAGGAAGGTCACGCCCGATTGCCGCGAGGGGCGCTGCACGGGCTGCGGATTGACCGGGTTCTTCCTCCCCGGAAAGAAGGTTTGCAACCTCTACCCGTCCGTCTCCGCGCCGATCACGAAGCCGGCGGAGGGCCGTCCGCCGGGGGAGGTCGTGCTCACCGCCAGGGTGCGCTACCGGCGCGGCGGCGCGATGCGCTGGACCGGCCACCTCGACCTCGTGCGTCTCTGGGACCGCGCCCTGCGCCGCGGAGGAGTTCCCGTCGCCTTTTCCCGGGGCTTCCACCCCCACCCGAGGATCGCCTTCGCCCCGCCGCTCCCCGTCGGGATCCGGTCGGAGGATGAGTATGTGGACCTGGAGCTGAGCGACACCCTCACCGCTTCGGACCTGCTGAGCCGTTTGCGCCGCACCCTGCCTGCCGGACTCGAACCCCTCGAGGCGGCGACCTTCCGGGAGAAACTTCCCTCGCTCTCCGCGCAGGTGGAGCGCATGGAGTACCTCTTCCGCCCGCGGGAGGAGAACGGTTGGCTGGAGCGCATGGACCGGTGGCTGGCGCAGCCCCGCTGCCCCGTGCGGAGGCGCAAGCGGGACCGGGTGCGCACGGTGGACCTTCGCCCCTTCGTCGAGGAGGTCGAGAGGCGCCCGGAGGGCGACTGGAGGCTTCGCTTGCGGCTGGAGAACGGGACCACGGCGCGGTTGGATGAGCTGGCGGAGGCGTGGGGGCTGGAGGAGCGTCTCGGCGGCGAAGTGACACGGCTGGCGATGCTGGTGCCGACGGAGAAGGGGTGGCGCCGGCCCATCGAAGCGGCGGCGGGGCAGTTGAAACCTGTCTCCCGGGCGGGAGGGCGGCACGGATGAAGAAGGAGATCATCATCAACGCCGCCACCGCGGAGACCCGCATCGCCCTGCTCGAGGACGGGCATGTCGCCGAGCTTTTCGTCGAGCGCCCCGAAACCGAGCGCAATGTGGGCGATATCTACCTCGGGCGGGTGCGCAAGGTTCTGCAGGGCATCTCCGCCGCCTTCGTGGACATCGGCTGGGAACAGGACGCCTTCCTGCATTTCAATGATGTCAGCCGCCTGTACGAAGCGGACGGCGATGAGAACGGCGTCGAGCGGGAGAAAGGGCTGCCGGCCGTCGTCCTGCAGACCGGGCAGGAGATGTTCGTCCAGGTGATCAAGGAGCCCATCGGGGGAAAGGGGCCGAGGGTCACCAGCCAGATTTCCCTCCCCGGCCGCTATGTCGTCCTCGTGCCGAACGAATCCTCGGTCGGGGTCTCGCGGAAGATCCGCGACAGCCGGGAGAAGCGCCGCCTGCGGAACCTGGCGCGCGATCTTCGCCCGGAGGGGTTCGGGCTCATCGTCCGAACCGTCGCCGAGGGCAAGGGGGAAGAGGAGATCCGCCGCGACATCGAGAACCTCGTCGAGACCTGGCGCCGTGTGGACCGCAAGGCGGCCCGCCTTCAGCCCCCCGCGCAGGTCTACAAGGAGGTCTCCCTCGCCGGGAGCGTCCTCCGGGACCTGTTCGGTCCGGACATCGACCGCCTGATCGTCGATTCCCGCTCCCTGCACCGCGAGATCATTCGTTACCTCGAAACGGTTTCCCCCTCCCTGATCGATCGCGTCGAGCTGTACCGGGACAGCCTCCCGGTGTTCGACCATTTCCAGATCGAGTCGGAGATCGAGCGGGGCATCCGGCGGAAGGTGTGGCTGCAGGGCGGCGGGCACATCGTCATCGAGCACACGGAGGCGATGGTCACCATCGATGTCAACTCCGGGCGTTTCATCGGGCGCAGGAACCACGAGGAGAACAGCCTGCGGGTGAACCTGCGCGCGGCGCGGGAGATCTGCCGTCAGCTCCGCCTGCGGGACATCGGGGGGATTATCGTCGTCGATTTCATCGACATGCTGCAGGAGAAGAATCGCAAGAAGGTCTTCGATGAGATGCGGCGTGAACTGAAGCGCGATCGTGCGAAGATGGATGTCGCCCCCATCGGGCCCTTCGGCCTGCTGGTCCTGACCCGGCAGCGTGTCCGCCCGTCCCTGCTGTTCACCTTCAAGGAGCCCTGCCCCACCTGCCACGGCACCGGGATGGTGGACTCGAAGGAGACGGTCGTCACCGAGTTGGAGCGCTGGATCAAGCGCTTCGTCAGCCGCACCGGCCAGAGACGACTGAAGCTGGTGGTTCACCCCGAGCTGGCGGAGTTTCTCACGGAAGGCGGCCTCCGGAGCCGGCTGAACCGGATCATGCTTCAGCACCGGGTTTTCATTCGCCTGCAACGAAACGCGGAAATGTCTCCCACGGTGTTCCGCGTGATCAGCTCCCGCCAGAAGCAGGATGTGACCGAGGAATATCGCCAGTAGCGGCTTTCCCGCGTGGGGAAAGGGTTTGAGCCCATCCGGCCGAGGGAGGGATTGCCGCCGCGGCTTCTTATTGGGAGTGCGATGCGCCTTGACTCCTTTTGTGTCAATGCCGTAGCTTGCAAAGGGTTAGGATATCCTATCCGTTAGATTCGGCAAATAACCCGGCCGGTTAGTCATTGGGGGCGTCGAATACCGGTGCTGTTCGGAAGGCGTAGCGCGCAGGGCCGTGTGGCCGGTCCGGAGGCGGACGGCAGGCGACCGCGCGAGGAGGACATGATGCCACATCGACCCACGAAACGTGACTTGAGCCCCAACATGGAGGATTACCTCGAGACCATCTATCTCCAGGGTCTCGAGGGGGTCCCGGCGAAGGTGAAGCATATCGCCGATGCGATGGGGGTCTCCAAGCCGTCGGTCACCGAAGCGCTGAGCGTGCTCCAGGATCGCGGGCTCGTGCGCCACCAGAAGTACGGAGACGTGGAGCTGACCGAACAGGGACGGAGCAAGGCGAGCGAGATCTACCATCGCCATCGCCTCTTCAAGCTGTTCTTCCAGGCTATCCTGGCGATGCCCGAGGATGAGGCGGAGGACAACGCCTGCAAGGTCGAGCACCTGGTGAGCGAGACCGCGGTGGAGCGCCTCGAAGCCCTGCTCGCCTTCCTGGAGAAGACGACGAGCAACGGCGGGCCGTACCGTCACATGATCCAGCATTTTCACCGGGAGTTGGCGGAGAAGGACTGAGCGAAGCGCGGAATGCGGGCGGGGCAGGGTGCTCTTTCCCCGCGGCATCGGGGAGATAAAGCAGCCGGGGCATGGTGATCATGCCCCGTTTTCTTGTTTCATCTTGCCGCGTCAAGGCGACGGCGGCGCGTCCTCCAGGGATCAGAGCGCCCGGCCGAGGATGGCGGATTTGATCATCCGGTAACGCTGTCCGAGCACCTTGGCGGCGGCGGTGAAGTGGATCTGGTTGGTCGCCATCCGCGCCATCTCCACGTCGATGTCCACGTTGTTCACGCCGTTGTAGAAGCGCGGGGTGTCAGCGTTGCTGATCCGGGGCGTGACCGCCTCGAGCCTGCGCAGGCCCGCGCGGACGGGAATATGGTCCGGGTGAGTGCGAACCATGCCGCGGGAGTTCTGGTCCAGCGCCTTCCGGAGCTCGTCCTCGAACTCCACCTTCTTGGCGACGTAGTTGGGCGTCTCCGCGTTGGCGATGTTCGCGGCGAACGCCTTCTGCCGCAGGGCGTAGGCATCCAGCCCCTTCTTCAGCGAAATCATCCCGTCCGGGCGACGGAAGAGGAATTCGTACACCTTGTTTTCGGGCATGGGCGTTCTCCTTCGCAGGAACGATGTGCAACTCCCGTGCCTTTTTTCTCCGCGTGGGTTCTTGTGGACGCCGCCGCCGGGCCAGCCGGAAAGAGCAAAGGTATTCCATTGATAACATTAGGGATAGAAACGGGGAGGGGGAGGAGCGGGAGCGGCTATTTACCCCCTGGAGAGCGGGGATGCATCATCCGGGTGGGCAAAAAACGCCGGGGCGGTGATCCGCCCCGGCGAGCATTTCCCTGCGGTCGGGAGTGATCCAGTGGATCGATTCAGGTGAACCGGTCCACTACTCCTTCTTCGCCGCCTTGCGCCTTCTCGGACCACGGCGGCGATCCTTCTTCGACTTCTTCATCTCGGCCAGACGGTTGTTCAATTCATCGGGATCGAACATGTAAACCATGCTGTCACCCTTCCCGCTGGAGAAGAAGGCGATATCGAGTCGCTTGACCATCTTGCGGACCTGAAACACATCGAGGCCCATATCCGCCGCATACTTCCGATCGCTGACGTGCGCCATCTCTTCCTCCTTTTTTCATGATAGGCTTCGTGAAGCAAGAATAATGGATGCAACGAATATAATCTAAGAGAGTCCGGAAGGCAAGTAACAAAACGCGAGAGATCCCCTTGGAATCTCTTCGACAAAACGTGTTCAAAAGCGAACCGCGCCCTCTTCGCGTGCAGTCCGCAACCTCGGGTGTGAAACGGGTTGGAGTCCGCTGGAAGTGGCTTTCCGCAAAAAAACACGGTGAAAACCGGAACAACTCAGCAGTACTCCACATTATTATTTACATTATTGTAATCCAATGACGGGGAATCACGCGGCTCGCGGTGGCGCGCGTCTCGAGCGGTGACCCGGGTGAAGAGGAGGGTAGGGGCGGATTTTTCTCCGTAGTTTCCGGGGTGTCGGTGTCGATGATGTGACAGGCAGGAGAGGTCGGGAACGCTCATGTCCGCTGGAGAGGGTGACAGGGAAAAGCGGAGGGAGGAGCCGGCCCGGGGTCTCGGCGGCGCTTTCGTGCCGGAGCAGCCGGCGGGTATCTGGGCGAGGTGGCTGCCGCCGCTGGTCGGCGCCGTCGTTCCGCCCCTGATACGCGCCTGGGGTCGGACCCTGTCGCTGGAACTCGCCGGACTCGAGCACCTGCGCGCGGCGCGGAGGACCGGCCCCGTGATCTTCGCCGTGTGGCACGGGCGGATCTCCCTCCCGATCTATGTCCTGCGCAAGCTCGACTTCGACGCTCTCGTCAGCCCGGTGTGGGAGGCGGAGTTGATCGCGCGGCTGCTGCATGGCATGGGCTACGGGTTGATCCGCGCCTCCGACCTCTACCATCCCGCGCGGGGCGCTCTCGCCTGTGTCCGTTCCCTGCGGCGGGGGCGCAGCCTCGCCGTGGTGGTCGACGGGCCGGAAGGCCCGCCGCACGTCGTCAAGCCGGGGGTGGTTGCCATCGCGGCGCTCTCCGGGCGGCCGATCCTCCCGATGCTCGGCGTCGGCGAGCGCACATGGCGCCTGCCGACCTGGGACAGCCACCAGGTTCCCCACCCGTTCCGAAGGGCCGTGTTCGGCTTCGGACCGCCCCTCGAGGTGCCCCGGCGCCTGGCGAAGGGAGAGATGGAGAGCTGGACGCGTCGGGTCGGGGAGGCGCTGCGGGCTCTCGATGCCGACCTGCGGGAGCGTATCGGGGCCGGGGGGCCGGACGGGTGACGGCGCCGGCGGCGGGCGGAGTGGGAGAATGAACGCGGAACTCGAAGAGTACCTCGCCCACCTGCGGCTGGAGAGAGCGCGCAGCGCGAACACGGTGGAGGGTTATCGCCGCGACCTGGAGCGCTACCTGGCGGACCTTCGCGAAGCGGGGGTGCGTTCCCTCGCGGATGTCGGCCGCGGGGAGGTGCTGAAACACCTGAAGCGGTTGCGGGAGCTCGGGCTGGCCGAGTCCTCGCTGGCCCGCGCCGCGAGCGCGATTCGCGGTTTCCATCGCTTTCTCCACCGCGAGGGTCTCCTGGCGAACGACCCCGCCGCGATGCTTTCCGCCCCCCGGCCGGCGCGAAAGCTCCCCGACTACCTGAGCGTGGAGGATGCCGCCCGCCTCGTGGAGGCGCCCGACACCTCGACGCCCCTGGGGGTGCGTGACCGGGCGATGTTCGAGCTTCTCTGGGCCTGCGGGCTGCGCGTCGGCGAGCTGGTCGCCCTCACCCTGCCGGACGCCCTCTGGGACCAGGCGCTGCTGCGCGTGTTCGGGAAGGGGGCGAAGGAGCGCCTGGTGCCGGTGGGCGCTGCGGCGATCCACTGGGTCCGCGACCGTTACCTGCGGGAGGGGATCCGCGCGGGTCTTGCGGGCGGGCGCGGACTGGACGATGGGCGCCTGTTCCTCTCCGTGCGCGGCCGGCCGTTGACCCGGCAACGCGTCTGGCAGTTGTTGAAATCCTACGCCGCGCCGCTGAAACTGCGGGTGGAGGTCACCCCGCACGTGTTCCGCCACACGTTCGCGACCCATCTCGTCAACGCCGGGGCGGACCTGCGCGCCGTGCAGGAGATGCTCGGGCACGCAGACATCGCGACCACGCAGATCTACACCCACCTCGAGCGGGATTTCCTGAGGGAGGTCCACCGCAGTTTCCACCCGCGGGGGTAAACGGTCACGGCGGACGGGAGAGAACGGCTGGTTTTACGGGCGGTCAGGGTCCGTCGGCGGACTGCCGCGCGGCGGCCCTCTAATCGGTGATCACGCGGGGCTGGACCAGGTAGACGGCCAGGTTTTCGTTGAACCCGCTCACCCGGACGCGAATGGAGTCGATTTCGCTGCCGCTGATCCGCCAGGCGTTGTCGTACACCTGCAGGAGATACCCGTCGCCGGGCATGGTGTAGTTCCCGTTTCCCCCGGTCAGGTTGGTCCAGTCCTCGTAGCCGAAGGCTGTCATCCCCCAACCGAGGGTCTCGACGAAGAGCGCGCGGGTTTCGGCCTCCCCCTCGAAGGCGAGGTCGAAGTGCAGGCTGGCGGAGGCGATGTGGCGCGTGTCGATCGGCCGGCTGCTGTAATTCACGTCGCCGGTTCCCTCGAGGACGACGGTGTCGCCGTGCAAGGTGACCGTGTCACGCCAGCGCGCCGGGTCGGTGCCGTCCCACACCGTCACACCGGGGTCGATCACCGTGCTGGTGTCGCCGTCGCCGTTCCCGCCGCCCGTGCCCGGGGGCGGGGTGGGCGACTGTTCGCTGCAACCGGCGAGCCCGGCGGCGAGCCAGAGCGCGGCCAGCAGCAGGGCAAGAGCGGGTGGAACCCGCCCGGGTGTTCTCCTCCCGCCGCGCCCGCCGGATTTCAGCGCCTTGCCAGTCCTGTTTCCCGTCACCAGCCGCCTCCCGGCAACTCTTGATGAGCTTATAAATGCCATATTTTCCCTGTATCTGAACGGTTGGATCTGAGGTCCTTCATTTCATTCAGGATGACACCAGGATAACGCACTCATACTGTGAATCAAACCAGAATGGCGATCGTACTTGTCATTCTGAACGCAGTGAAGAATCTCAAAACGCGATGTTTCCGTTTCCATCTCTCGTATCCGTCACTACAACAGGTTCGAGGCCAGTTCCGAGAGGTCGCTCCGCTCGCCGCGTTCCAGGGTGATGTGCGCGTACAGGTCCTGCCCCTTCATCTTGTCGATCAGCCGTGTCAGGCCGTTGGAGCGGGCGTCGAGGTAGGGCTGGTCGATCTGCTGCGGGTCGCCGGTGAAGACGACCTTGGTGCCCTCCCCGGCGCGGGTGATGATCGTCTTCACCTCGTGCCCGGTCAGGTTCTGCGCCTCGTCGACGATGAAGAAGATGCGGTTCAGGCTGCGCCCGCGGATGAAGGCCAGCGGGCTGATCTTCAGCTTCTGGGTCTCGAGCATCTGCTGGATGGCCGCGTGCGCCGGGTCGGTCTGGCGGTGATGGGCGCGGATGACCCCGAGGTTGTCCCACAGCGGCTGCATGTAGGGGTCGATCTTCTCCTCGATGTCGCCGGGCAGGTACCCGATGTCACGGTTGGACAGGGGGATGATCGGGCGGGCGAGGTAGATCTGCTCGTAGTGCCGGCGCACCTCCAGCGCCCCCGCGAGGGCGAGCAGGGTCTTGCCCGTTCCCGCCTTTCCCGAGAGGGTGACAAGCTGGATCTCCGGGTTGGTCAGCGCATCGAGGGCGAAGGTCTGCTCGCTGTTTCGCGGCCAGATGCCGTAGGCGGTTTTCTTCTCCACCCGCACGAGGGCGTCGTCCCGGGCGGAATAGCGCGCGAGGGCGCTCCGGCCCTGGCCGCGGAGGATGAAGTAGCCGTTGGGGCGGGGCGCCTTGAGACCCAGCTCCGCCAGGGGGACGAGGTAGGGTTCCTGGTAGAACCGGTCGATCAGGGCGCCCTCGAGGTCGTTCAACTCGTGCCGGCCGGTGTAGAGGTGGTCGAGGTCCGGCACCTTGTCGCTCTCGTAATCCTCGGCGATCAGCCCGAGGCTGCGGGCCTTCAGCCGCAGGGAGACATCCTTCGTGATGAAGACCACGTCACGATTGCGGTGCTGGTCGCGCAGCTCGCAGGCCGTGGCGAGGATGCGGTGGTCGGCGCTGTCGCCGAAGAAGGGCATCGAGCGGGATTCCGGGGCCCTCGGGCCGACCACCACCCGCAGGCGGCCGAGGCCGCTGCCGAGAGGCACTCCCTCCTCGTCGGTCAGGTGACCCTTCGAGGAGAGCTTGTCGAGGCTGCGCGCCACCAGGCGCGCATGGAAGTGGATCTGGTCCGCGCCGCGCTTGAAGGTGTCCAGCTCCTCGAGCACCGTGATCGGCAGGGCGAGGTCGTGCTCCTCGAAGCGGCGGAGCGCCGTGGGGTCGTGCAGCAGGACGTTGGTGTCGAGTACGTAGATCTTCGTCGATTTCCGCGCGCCGCCCGCGGCGGCGGGCCGTCCGGCGAAGGAGAAGCGTTTCCCGGCGGCCGGGGCGGCCGCGCCTCCGTCTTCGCTTGGGTCGACGGCGGCGGTCGCCGGTCTGGGGCGGGACGCCGCTTTCGAGGCGGATCGACGGCGCCCGTCGCCATCCCGCTTGGCCCGCTGCTCGGCGGCCTTGAGCGCTTCCGCGGTGGTCTCCCTCGCGCTGCGGGCCGGGGATCGACGCTTCTTTCTCGTTTCGCCGGGGGGGGTGCCGGGACTCATTCTCCGGTCCTCTGTGGATCGATTCGGGTGAACCGGTCCGTTCATCCGAACGGTTCGTGTTCCGCTCCCCGAAACGCCGGGGAGGGCTATTTCAACAGGACCACCTTGCGGAGCAGCGACCTCTCCGGCGTCGTCAGGCGGATGAAGTAGAGCCCGGAGGCCGCCTCTCCCGCCTCCCAGGTGATTTCGTGCGCTCCGGGACTCATCCTCCCCGCGGCGAGCAGGGCCAGCCGCCGCCCCTCCAGCGAGAAGACCTCGAGCCGCGCATCGGCCGGTTGCGGCAGGCTGAACCGGACCCGCAGCGCTGCGTTGAAGGGGTTGGGATAGGCCGCGAGGTCGAAGGCGCGCGGCAACGCCTCCCCCTCCGGCGCGGACCAGATCGGGATGACCACCCACGAGGTGCTGTCCTCGAGCCCGCCGGGATCGGTGACCCAGGCCGAAACCAAGAAACTCGGCTCGAAGTCGACCAGCACCCAGGCGCTGTCGCCGGTGGAGATGACCTCCCCGCGGGCGCGGAACTCGTAGCTCAGCGAATCGCCGTCCGGGTCCTCGGCTCGGATGACGAATAGAAGGGTAACGCTGGGACCCGCAAGAACTTCGTTGTCATCCGGGTCCGGCTCACGGCCGGTGATCATCGGCGGGTGGTTCACCGGCGGAGGCACGATCGTCCAGTGCAGCCGGGTCTCGGGGTCGTCCGTGGGGTCGTAGAGGATGGCGAGCACCCCCAGGGTGTCCTCCGCGGCGATGACCAGCGCCGTGTCGGCGGTGGAGACCAGGTCGTCCCCGGCGTACCACTCGTAGGCGAGGGGGTCATCCTCCGGGTCGAAGGCATCGACCTCGAAGCGGACCGGCGTGCCCGGCTCGGCGATGATCAGCGTGTCCGCGGGCTCGGCGTGGAGGACCACCGGCGAGCCGTCATTCACCCAGAAGGGCAGGTAGTCCACCGGCCCAAGGCCGGGGTCGTCGTCCTGGTGGAAGATGACCTCCTCGACCCCGGTCATGTTATCCGCCCCCCACCAGTTGTTCTCGGCCTCAAGCGGCAGGGCGGTGTTGTTGTAGAGGGCGTAGGTCACCCCGCCGTTACCGTTATCCAGCAGCGTGTTGTACCCCATGGAGTCCGGGTCTGATGCGTCCGCGCGCCCGAGGTGGATGCGGCCGTTGGTCAGCGTGGTCACCCCCCAGTGGTTCTCGAGGATGCGGTTTCGCGCGGCGAGGACCACCGCGCTCTGCTGCACCGTGATCCCGGAGCCGCTGGTCATCGGGTCGGCGATCGCGGTGTTGCCCTGGAGCAGGCAGTCGGTGATCGTCGCCGTGGCCCCGGTGCCGTAGACGACGATCCCGAAGGCGGCGCCCTGGACCGTGCAGCGCCGGATGGTGGCGTGCATCGAATCGCCGAAGAAGCTGCTCACCGAGATGCCGCCGTGACGGTTCCCCGGCTGGCCGGTGATGAGGCAGTCCTCGACGAGCACCTCGTTGTTTCCCTGCGCGCCGATGCTGATCGGGTTGCGGGCGCTGCCGGGGTTGGCGAGGTTGTTGTTCTCCAGCGTGCAGCCGCGCACCGTCACGTTCGCCCCGAGGGTGATATTGATCACGGTGTCGTGGTTGTCGTGGAACTGCGAGTAGAGCACTTCGCCGCTGCCCCCGGTGAAACTCACCGCGTGGTGCCCCCAGTCGGTCAGGCGGCAGCCCTCGAGGGAGAGCCACCCTCCCACGGTGCGGGCGCCGGACCGGTCCACCGCCGCGCCGCCGCCGATCATCACGACATGGTAGAGGTAGGCCCTTCCGGAGTCCTCCACGCGCAGTCCGCCCGGCCCGTCGTCCGTATCGCCGGTCACATAGAGGGAGTCCTCGGGAATGGCGCTGTCGGGAAACAGGAGCAGGGCGCCGTTGACCCGCAGGTCCGGGTCGTCGTTGTGGAAGCTGTAGATCGAGCGGCCGATGGTAACGCTGTCGCCGGCTGCGATCTCCAGCTCCTCGCTCAACTCGTAACGCTGTTCGGTCTCGTTCCAGGTGACCGCCCCGCCGGAGTGGACGACGAGGCTGTCCCCGTTCCAGACCACCCCGGTTCCGGGGGTCGTGTAACCGTTCGCCAGGCCCGGCAGAAGCAGGAGAAGGAGAAGGGTGAAACAGCGTGCGGGCGGGTTCCTGCGGGCGGAATCATGGTGTCTCATGGCATAGCCCCTTCGCGCGAGAGAGAACGCGGAGCACCCCCATGCCCGCGCTGTTCTCCCCCTGATCTGCACCTGCAATAAGGTAGGAGGCGGCGGGAGCCCCGGCAAGCGGGACGGAGCGTCGGATCGCTTCCCACCCGGCCTCGCAGGACTCTACCTTTCGACCATGCAGGATCGAATCCGTCTCGCGCATGGCTCCGGGGGCCGCCTGGCCCGGGAGCTGCTCGAGGAGCTGTTCCTCGCCCGTTTCCGTTCTCTCCCCCTGCAGAAGCAGGGCGAGGCGGCCCTGCTGCCCCTGCCCCCGGAGGGCAGGCTCGCGGTCAGCACCCAGGCGTGCGTGGTGCGGCCGCTCTTCTTCCCCGGCGGGGATATCGGGCGGCTGGCGCTGCTGCGTGCGACGAACAACCTCGCGGCGGCCGGGGCCTCCCCCCGCTGGGCGGCGGCGGCCTTCACCCTGCGCGAGGGCGTCCGCTGGAAGGACCTGGCCCGGATCGTGGATTCGCTGGCGAGGGCGGCCGCGGAGGCGACCGTGGAGCTGGTCGCCGGGGACACGCGGGTGCTGGAGCCGGGCTCCGGGGAAGACGAGATCCTGATCACCGTGACCGCCGGCGGAGTGGTGGACCCGAAGCGTGACCTCTCCCGCCGCCGCGCGCGCGAGGGCGACCATCTCCTCGTTACGGGGCCGCCCGGCGAGCACGCCGCCGCCGTCCTCGCGGCGCGGGAAGGGGCCGTGCGAGGTGGGGAGGTCGCCAGCGATGCCCGTTCGCTCCATGCGTTTACACGGGCGGCGTTGCGGGTGGAGGGGGTGCGCAGGCTGGCGGATGCCGGCCGTGCGGGGCTGGTCGGTGCGCTGCTCCGCCTCGCCGGCGAACTCTCCGCGAGGCTGACCCTGCGGCGCGATGCGCTGCCGGTGCGGCCCGTGGTGGCGGACGCCCTCCGGCATGCCGGTCTGGATCCGCTGTTCGCCTCCTCGGCGGGGGTGCTGATCGCCGTGGCTTCCCCCGCCGCGGCGGACAGGCTGCTCACCATCTGGTCCCGTCTCCCCGGCGGGGAGGGGACGGCGCGGGTCGGGATGGTCGGACAGCCGGGCCGGAGCGAGGTGCTCCTCGAGGAGGGCCGGGGGCGGCTTCGCCCGCTGGTCCTCCCCGCCGACCTGCACATCGCGCGGATCGGGTAGCGTCGTTCCCGCGCCTCGCGGGCGAGGGGAAGCGATGAAGCCCGGCGACGTGTCGCCGGAGAAACAGAGTCTCCCGGGGTCAGCCCTGGCTTCGCCAAAGGCTACGCCGCAGCAGGCGGTGGGTGGCCCGGGACTTCAGTCCCGGGTTTCACCATGCAGAGTGAAGCCGGTTGGTGATAAGGGCACGGCGCTCGCCGCTCCGCTCCCTTGCAACACGCTTCTCAGCCGCCCATCTCCGCGTGCGCGGGCTGCCCATCCACCGGACTCTCGAAGGTCAGGCTCTCGAGGAAGCCCCGGAAGGCCTCCCTGTTCGCCTCCATCGTCGCCTCCGGCCCGGTTCCTTTGAAGAACCACGGCCCGGCGGGGGACTCGATGATCGCCGAGAGGTTCATCCACTTCTCCCTCTTCTCCATCGAGGGAGCGCCGGGCATGCTCGAGGAGAGCAGCGTCCCGGTGAAATGGACCATCGTCACCTTCAGCGGTCCCACATCGAAGGATTCCCGCACGGCGACCTCTTTCGTCGGCCGTCCGTCCGGCTGTTCGAACTGGTCGTACCAGCGGTTCAGGTTCGCCTCGACATCGCCCGCCTGCGGGCCGAAATAGAAGGCGGCGATGGTGCCCGGCTCGGTTTCGCCCTCCGGGGAGGGAAGCTCGAACTGCGCGCGGCGCATGGGCGAAGCAGGAGGCACGGATTTCCAGCCCGTCGGCAATGCGCCGCCGAGAGGGCCGATGTGGATGCGTCCCTCGTCGTCGGGCTTCGGGTAGTCAGGTGTGGTCATCGAGTGCGGTGAGGGCTGGTCCTGGCCGGTCTCGGGCTGAGGTTTCTTTCCGCCGCAGCCGGCCGCGAGCAGCGCCGCGAGCACAAGCGCGGCGCCGGCCGCGAGGGTTCGCGTGGAATGGGACATGATGGCCGATCCTCGTTTGATGTCCGCTTCGTTCAGTCGTGAGTAAACCTGCAACCATGAGCGGCGGCGGGGCAAGCGGCAGGGGAGTCACGGCGCGGCTCGAATCGTGTGGCCGGCTCCGCGGCGGCGGGATGAACACGGCATCGCGTCCGGGCTTCCGGCATCTCACGGGGTGCGGCGGCGCTTGGAAGCACAACCGGAGAGAACGATGGGCAGGCATATTCACGGCGGGATGGAGCTGGAGGACGTGGCGCGGGAGGCCCCGGTGGCGATCCGGCACCTGACGCGGAAGGGCGTGGTCTGCATCCAGTGCGGCACGCCGCTGTGGAAGACCGTGGAGGAGGCCATCCGCGACGCGGGCGTCGAGGACGTGGAGGGGATGATCGCCGAGGTGAACCGGGCGATTGACGAGCAGAAATAGCCCCCGCCGTGTGGCGGTTGCCGGAACGGCGCGCCAGGGGCCCGCAGTCAGGCGGCGCCCGGAACAGCCGCGCACGCCCCGCTCGCCGAGTGCAGATTATACGGCTTCTCAAGCGCGGTACCGCTCCTGCCTCGCAAGCCGGTCGGCAGGGAACGTCTCCCTTGTTCCCGTCGGACAGAATCCCTATCTTTGATAGGCACGTCTACCAGAGGCAGGGATGCTTGTCGGTCGACTCAGCGAGAGCCTCGAGGATTACCTCGAGGCGGTTTTTCGCCTGCTGCAGAAGCAGAAGGTGGCGCGGGTACGCGACATCGCGCGCTTGAAGGGGGTGAAGACCTCGAGTGTCACCTCCGCCCTCCAGCGTCTCTCGCGCGAAGGGCTGGTCGAGTACCATGCCCGCGAATATGTCGATCTCACCCCCGAAGGGCGTGAACTGGGCTTCCGCCTCTACCAGCGGCACATCTTCCTTACCCGCTTTCTCACCGACCTCCTCCAGGTCGACCCCGAGACCGCCGAGCGCGATGCCTGCGCCCTGGAACACACGATCAGCGTGAACACCCTCGAACGCATCGCCGCGCTCAGCGAGTTCATCTCGTATTCCCCGAAGGTGAAGGGCGATCTCGTCGCCCATTTCCGCAGTTCCCTGCGCGAGCATCCCGGCGGGGAGAAGAAGGGGAAGCAACCCGGCGCGGGGGAGCCCGGGAAGGTCTGGCTGCCGCCCCTTCTTTCGCGCGAAGTGAAGGCCCTGGCGGACCTGAAGCCCGGCGAGAGCGGGTTCGTCGCCCGGATCGCGGCCAACGAGGAGACCCGGCGGCCCCTGATCCAGCGGGGTGTGCTGCCGGGGATGTCGCTTTCGATGATCGCCCGCCGCCCGAAGGGTGAGGTCGAGGTGCGTCTCTCCGGTTCGGTGATCCGTCTCGCGAAGGACCAGGCCTCGGCGGTGTTCATCTGGCCTCAGCCGGATGGCGCGGGGTGGCCCGCGGGCGGGGAGGCCCTTCCGAACCTCCGCACCCTGGCGGACCTCTCGCCCGGCCGGCGGTTCCGGGTGGAGCGGCTGGCCATCGGGGGGGAGATCCGCCAGCGGCTCATCGAGATGGGCTTCGTGCACGGCGAGGAGGGGCGCATCATCCGGGAAGCCCTGTTGCACGATCCGATCGAGGTCGAGTTGAAGGGCTACAACCTCTCACTGCGCCGGGCGGAAGCCACCGGCATCGTCGTCGAGGAGCTCGATGGGTAAGCATGGCAGCCGCCGCCGCAGGGCGGGCGGCGGGTTCGGGATGATCCTCGCCGAATGGAGCCGGCACCGACATGAAGCCGCCGAGAAGATGCCGACCCTCCGTGTCGCCCTCGCCGGCAATCCCAACTCCGGCAAAACCAGCCTGTTCAATGCTCTCACCGGGCAGCACCAGCACATCGGCAACTATCCCGGCGTCACGGTGGAGAAGAAGGTCGGCGTCTGTTACCATGACGGCTACCGTGTCGAGATCGTCGACCTGCCGGGAACCTACAGCCTGACCGCCTACTCTCTCGAGGAGGTGGTCACCCGCGATTTCGTCCTCCGCGATAAGCCGGACTTGATTGTCGATGTCATCGACTCGACCAACCTCGAGCGCAACCTCTACTTGCTTCTCCAGTTGCAGGAACTCGGCGTGCCGGTGATCGGCGCGCTGAACATGAGCGATGAGGCCGAGGAGACGGGGCTGGAGATCGACGAGCAGCAGCTCGGCAAGGTGCTCGGTGTGAACTTCGTGAAAACCGTCGGTCACAGGGGGGAGGGAGCGGGTGAACTGCTCGACCTCGTGGTTCGCATGGCGCGGGGAGAGGCGCAGGCGAACGGGAGGCGCCTCAACTACGGTCGCGAGCTGGAGCGGGAGCGCGAGACGCTGGGGCGCGCCCTCGCGGCTGATGAATACTTCGCGAAGAAGTACAACCTCGACTGGGTGGCGATCAAGCTGCTGGAGGAGGACGAGGACGCCGCGCGCAAGGTGAAGCGCGAACACCGGGTGGGCGCCGAGGTCCTCGAGGAGGCCGCCGCGGCGTGCGAACGGATCCGGAAGCACTTCCGCGAGGACAGCGTCGTCGTCGTCGGGGAGCAGCGATACGCCTACATCCACGGCGCGGTGCGGGAAGCCGTGCGGCGTAAACGGGATCGGACGAGGTTCGACCTCACGGAACAACTGGACCGTTTTATCCTAAACCGCTACTGGGGGGTGCTGGTCTTCTTCCTCGTGATGTTCATCGTCTATCAACTCACCTTCGCCATCGGCAACCCGCTCTCCGACTGGATCGCGGCCGGGTTCCTGCGCTTCGGTGATGTCGTGCGGGGCGTCCTGCCCGTCGGGGCGGTGCAGGACCTGGTGGTGGATGGTGTCATCGGCGGCGTCGGCGGAGTGATCACCTTCTTCCCCCTGGTGCTCCTTCTTTTCTTCGGGCTCTCCTTCCTCGAGGACTCGGGCTACATGGCGCGCGCGGCCTTCGTGATGGACAAGTTCTTCCACCTCTTCGGGCTGCATGGCCGCAGTTTCATCCCCTTCATGATCGCCACCGGCTGCGCCGTGCCGGCGGTGCTCAGCGCCCGGACGCTGGTCAACCAGCGCGACCGGAAGATCACCATCCTCGTCACCCCCCTGATGGTCTGCGGGGCGAAGGCGCCGGTGATCGCGATGCTGGCGGCGGCGTTCTTCCCGAAGCATGCCGGTTTCATCTTCTGGCTCGTCTGGCTGGCGGGCTGGTGGATCGCCTTCCTCGTCGCCTATCTCTTCCGCAAGACGCTTTTCCGGGGCGATGCGGCTCCCTTCGTGATGGAACTCCCCCCGTACCGACTGCCCACCTGGCGGGGGATTCTCGGCCATATGTGGGAGAAGGGTGTGTCCTACCTGCGCAAGGCCGGGACGGTGATCCTCGGGATCAGCATCATCGTCTGGTTCCTGCTCTATTTTCCCAAGCCGGCGCAGTTTTCCCGGGACTACGAGGGTGAGCTGGCGGCGATCTCGGTGAACCTCGCCTCGCTGGCGGAGGAATCCGGTGAGGCGGCCGATTCGCTCGAGGCGGCTCTCCACCGCCGTTCCCATGTACTTTCGGCCCAGCGGGCGCGGGAGGAGCTGGTCAACAGTTATGGCGGGCGCATCGGCCGGGCGCTGGAGCCGCTGCTGAAGCCGGCGGGGTTCGACTGGCGCATCGGGGTGGGTCTCACCGCGGGCTTCGCGGCGAAAGAGGTGATCATCTCCACGATGGGGATCGTGTACGGCATCGGGGAGGCCGACCCGAACGTGGAGTCGTCCCGGAGGGGCGGCTCCCTCCGGTCGCGGATCGCCGCCGATCCCGCTTACAGCCCGGCGATGGGCCTTGCGCTGATGTTCTTCGTGCTCATCTATGTCCCCTGCATGGCCACCCTCGCGGTGGTGCGCAAGGAGATGGGGTCGACCTGGTGGTCCGTCTTCCTCGCCGCCTACACCCTCCTGCTCGCCTACGGCGTCGCCGTCGCCATCTACCAGTTG
>CAYOKT010000027.1:0-34524 GCA_964404605.1 uncultured bacterium | reverse complement strand
CTTCATATACTCCTAACGTGGCTTCACGCCAATAATCCTTGAGACTGCCGAACACAGAAGAGGACCCCGAAATTAGGACAGTCTGTTAAGTGATGGATCCGCCCTTAGCTTGGGGGTCGGGCGACCCCCGGAAACGAGGAGCGGACGATGAAACGAACGCGGAGGAAACTCACCCCGCACTTCAAGGCGACGGTGGCGTTGGCGGCGCTGAGAGGTGACAGGACACTTTCTGAGCTGGCCTCGCAGTTCGATGTTCATCCCAACCAGATCGCGCAGTGGAAGAGACGGCTGGCCGAGCAGG
Organism: uncultured bacterium; assembly: GCA_964404605.1. Lineage (GTDB taxonomy): Bacteria > Electryoneota > Electryoneia > Electryoneales > Electryoneaceae > CAYOKT01. The sequence goes on along the minus strand of CAYOKT010000027.1, from coordinate 34,223 downwards.
CGGTGGACGTGTTCGCCAGCAAGAGCGCGGCCCGGGAGGGGGATTCCGATGCCGAAGTCAAGGAGCTGCACGCGAAGATCGGCCAGCTCACGATGGAGAAGGATTTTTTATCACAAGCGGTCGGTCGGCTGGACCGGATGCGCGCAAAGCGCTGATCGACCGCGGACACAGGCTGTCCGTGGTCCAACAATGTCGCTTGTTGGATATCAGCCGCTCGTCGGCGTACTACCAGCCGAAGCCGATCCCGCCGGAGGACCTGGCGCTGATGCAGCGGCTGGACAAGCTGCACTTGGAGGCCCCGTCGGCCGGATCGCGGATGCTGCGCGACCTGCTTCGTCAGGAAGGTCACAGGGTGAATCGGAAGAAGGTGCAGCGCCTGATGCGGCAGATGGGCCTGTTCGCGCTGTACCCGAAAAGACGTCGTACCAGCTTCCCCGCACAGGGCCGCACGATCTACCCGTACCTGCTGCGGGACTTGACGATCGACCGTCCGAACCAGGTGTGGTGCGCGGACATCACGTACATCCCGTTGGCCCAGGGCTTCGCGTACCTGGTCGCGGTGATGGACTGGCACAGCCGGAAGGTGCTGTCCTGGCGGCTTTCGAACACGATGGACACACTGTTCTGCACGGAGGCGCTGGACGAAGCCCTGGCGACGTACGACCCGCCGGAGATCTTCAACACCGACCAGGGCGCGCAGTTCACCAGCGAGGCGTTCACCTCACGCCTGCTGAACGCGGGCATCAGGGTCAGCATGGACGGTCGTGGCCGCTGGTTGGACAACCGGTTTATCGAACGGCTGTGGCGGTCTCTGAAGTACGAGGATGTCTACCTGAACGTGTACGAAATGATGCGGGAGGCGGAGCAGGGGATCGGCAGGTATCTTACCTTCTACAACCAACGGCGGCCTCACCAGGGACTGAGCAGCCGGACGCCGGACCAGGCTTACAGCCTCACCAGAGGACCGATGGCAGCATGAATGGGACCGGATCCATCACCTAAAATCTCACTCAAACTGTCCAACTAATGGGGTCCACCTCTCACTTCTTCTCCCTCCGGATGCAATTCTGGTTCTGTCCCATAGTAATCAGGGGAATTCAGCATCTGTTCGAAATTATCAAAAGAGTATATTGTTGAAGGCGGATTGTCTTCATTGAATTTTGTCAGAAACACATTAACGTTAAATACCGTTTGTATATCTTCAAAGGGTGTATCGCTACGATCATCGGGTATAGAATCAATTATATTCTGAATGATCTCATCGAGGCTGTCTTGAACCGCCGAACTACGCTTCAAGAACATGGAAATCTGTAACGGTTGGTGTATACCTACAAGTGAATCCGAAGCGGTGTAATCCCCATTTGCGTCAAGCATGGCATAAGCATAATAGACTTTGCCGTTAATTTTTGTTGGTATCATGGCATAGCCGCCCTCTGTCCAATAATCGGAATAGAAAGGATTTACAAGGTAATGGCCCATAAACTTGGTAACACCATCACCTTGTGTGTATTCTATAGGGTTCGACTCATACCAATACATGGCATTCGCAGTAAAAGACGTTATGATAAATAATGTAAGAAAAACGAGCAAATACTTTACGCAATTCATGATGCCCCCCTGTAAAAGAATGAATAGAATACCATCATGGATAATATTCAGCGTAAAAGAACACAGCGCTTCATCGTGGTTTGATCGATCCCTTCTACGACAAAGAAGTAGGTACCGCTGGTCAGGGGTGCGGCATCCCAATTGACCGTTGCTGGAAAGACAGGATCATGGGTGATCGTGGCGATTCTACGGCCCAGTAGGTTGTAGACCGAGATGGAGCGGATCGCCTGCGGGTTGGAGAAGGAGAGGGTGACCCGGCTGTTGAAGGGGTTGGGATAGAGGGCGACGGTGAACGATTCGGGCAGAGGAGGAGGGCGGGGATCGACGGCGTCGGGGGAGATCCCCAGGTAGCCGTCCGCGGTGATCCTGCCGACGACTCCGCCATTGTTATTCGTCGCCGTGTTGACGACGAAAATGATCCCCCCCCGCCCATCGCTGCAGCGGACCGGGACGGAAAAGAGAGGCCAATAATACTCCGTCCAGTGAAGAGCATACACCGAATCATCCCATGCCGGGACACCGTCCGGATCCAGCTTGGTAAACCAGAAATTGACATCACGGGACGAGATCCATTCTTTATATCCCAGGAAGGCGGATCCATCATCACCGGGCGTAACGGTATTGGGAAAATCCTGGTATATTTGCGTGTAACGCGAAATACCACTGGAATCTACATGGCAGATAAGTCCGTCATGGTCGGGCGGCCCATATACTGCGGAAGTAAGGATAAAACCACCTGATGTATATGGAAGAATTTGGGAATATGAAGAACCAAGAGTATCCGTTGCCGTAACGACTTCATCCTGCCATACAAAACTAAGATCAGGTCGTATTCTTGTAGATTTTTGAAGTGCGCCAGCGTAATCCGGATCATACTGAGCTTCTATCCATGTTATCACCGCATCCCCGCCGGATGCAGGGAAACAATAGGTACTCCAAATATCTTCCGTGAAATAGATGTGCTGGAACTCAGTATAGAGAGGAACCCCAAGGGAATCAAACCGGTTCACATAGAGACCACCATTATCCCCTTCCGTGTTGTGGTGACCATAAGCAAAATAAAGACCACCTTGATCATCAGGAGCGATTATTTCTTGATGGTCCGTAATATATTCCAATTCATCTTCAGCAAGGATAGGATCATCGAAGACTGGAACTCCATCAGCGTAAAACCTCATCAGATAATACCTGTGATCATAGTTGATGTCAAAACAGACCCAGAAACCACCGCTCAAATCAGGTAAATAACCACGGATGGATGTCCATTCCAAGGGGATCTCTATGCCCAGCGGTCCCCAAAGAAACTCCCCTTCCGGGCTGATTTTAATCACTCTACGATCGTATGTTTCCCAGTTCTGAGGGTCCAAGGCGCGAGATACCCAGTAAACCAGGGCGCCGTCACTGGTCAGGATAGGGTCGAAAATGAGTTCCCCAGGGATAGACTGATCCCCCATGTAGTAGGTGTATCCGCCGGGAATCGTCTCATACCCGTTCTCATCCCAGTGGAAGACATAGAAGTTCAGCCAGGAAGCGTTGTGCGAGGCGATGAGGTAAGCGCCGTTGTTGCCATCGGCGATCAAGTGGGCGCGAGAGGAGGCCAGCCAGAGGATGGTGGGTTCTTCCGGATCGGTGTACCACTGGGCCCGTGTCAAGCTGGGCGGCGGCAGGGAAAGAAGGCCGAGGCCGATCGCAAGAACCGCCGTACGACGTCTCCTCGGAAACCACCCACCGGCCGTACTCGGCGGCCTGTTCCGAAAGTGATTCGAGGGGCGATGTCGGCTCATCGTGTTCCCTCCCGCGCGGCCTATGAAACAGAGTAGCCCAGGCGGCAGAAGCTTATCAATAGGGTCAACTGATAATGGCAAACTATTTCGTCACGTGATCGAATAAAGGGGAGCCTGTTCAGCACTTATGCATCATTCATCTCGAATTGCATGCGGTGCGATACCTTGGTTCCTCAGGGCTTGCCCGCCACGGCGGACAAGTCCCGGGCCACCCTTCATCACCGCGATGCTCCGGCGATATTGAGTTAGGAGCGATTGAACGTACCGCTTCCTACTCCGTTCTCAACTCTCTCCCAGCGGGTGTGTGGCCCGGTCCGTCAGCCGACGGACCGGGTTTCATACTCGTGCGCCCTGCCGGGCGCACAGGAAAGAAGGACCCGGCCGGGTTGGCCGGGTCCTTCATCAGCGCTTCTGTCGATAGGAGAGGAGGAGTGGAACCGGCGTCTCTCTTGAAAGGATCTTACAGGAGACGCTCGAAATAGGTTGTGTTTCCCTTCTGCGTCTGTTTCAGTTTTCCTTCCCGCGCCAGCCATCCGATCGCCCGGTCCACCATCACCGGGGCCAGATTAAGTTCTTTCTTCATTTTCGACGCGGTCATCGGACCGTGATGATCGAGGTGACGCCATACCTTGCCCGCGGCTTCGCCTATTCTGTGCGCCATCGAGATCTCCCATCTGCAATACCCAAGTTGTCATCCGCCTCGGTGAGCGGCCTGATTCCCCCAAGGTCAGCGGCCCACCTTCGGTCCCGCCGCGTTAACCGCCTCGGAAACATGCTCCTTGTAATGTGTGAAGTTCTCGTGGAACCGTGCGGCGAGTTCCTTCGCCCTGGCATCGTAAGCATCCTTGTCCGTCCACGTGTTGCGGGGATTGAGAACCTCGTCGGGGACACCCGGGACATGCCTGGGGATGTGGAGGCCGAAGAAAGGCTCCTCGTCGGTTTCCATCCCTTCCAGCTTGCCGTCGAGGGCCGCGTTGACCATGGCGCGGGTGTACTTGATCTCCATGCGTTTGCCCACGCCGTAGGCTCCCCCGGTCCAGCCGGTGTTCACCAGCCAGACTGTGGAACCGTGCTTCTTCAGCTTCTCGCCGAGGAGTTCGGCGTACACCTGCGGGGGACGCGCCATGAACGGCGCTCCGAAACACGCGCTGAAGGTGGGCTGCGGCTCTTTCACGCCACGCTCGGTACCCGCCAGCTTCGAAGTGTAGCCGCTGAGGAAATGGTACATCGCCTGCTCGGGGGTCAGTCGGCTGATCGGCGGCAGGACTCCGAAGGCGTCCGCGGTGAGGAACAGCACATTCCGTGGATGTCCGCCCATCGATTCGGGCTGGATGTTCGGAATGTGTTTCAGCGGATAGGCCGCGCGCGTGTTCTCCGTCAGGGAATCGTCGTCCAGGTCGACCCGCCGGGTGTCGATGTCGAAGCCGACGTTTTCGAGAATGGTGGCGAAGCGGCGGGTGGTCTCGTAGATCTCCGGCTCCGCCTCGGGGGAGAGGTGGATCACCTTGGCGTAGCACCCGCCCTCAATGTTGAAGATGCCGTTGGGGGACCAGCCGTGCTCATCATCCCCGATCAGTTGCCGGGAAGCGTCGGCGGAAAGCGTGGTTTTTCCGGTTCCCGACAGCCCGAAGAAGAGGGCGGTGTGGCCATCCGGACCGACGTTCGCCGAACAGTGCATGGTCAGGACGTTTTCGGTGGGAAGCAGGTAGTTCATCGCCGAGAAGATGGCCTTCTTGATCTCCCCCGCGTAGGCCGTTCCGCCGATGAGGACCAGTTTCCGCTGGAAGCTGAGGATGATGAAAGCCTCGCCCGGGGTGCCGTCCAGCTCCGGGATCGCGCGGAAATTCGGCATGGCGATCACGGTCATCACGGGTTTATGGCTCTTCCCGGGGCCGTGCGCCTGGCGGAAAATGTTGCGGGCAAACAGGTTGTGCCAGGCGGTCTCGGTGAGCGCCCGCACCGGTTTGCGATACTCGGGATCGGCGTTGACATGGCAGTCCTGGACGAAGAGGTCGCGGCCCTGGGTATAGGCCTGCAACCGCCGGAAGAGCATGTCGAAGCGTTCGGGATCGAAGGGCCTGTTGGTTTCGCCCCAGTCCACGGTGTCATGGCTGATCTCGTCATCCACGATGAAACGGTCGTTCGGACTTCGGCCGGTGTAGCTCCCGGTCCGGACCACGAGGGGACCGAGGTGGGAGATGTAACCCTCACGCCTGCGAACCACCTGCTCATAGAGGAATGGTGTAGTCGGGTTCCAATACACGTTTCCCAGGTTTACCAGTCCGAGTTTCGCCAGTTCCTCGATGCCCGCATTCTGTACAGTTTCCATGTTGCCTCCCGGTTTCAAACGAATGGATACTCTTCCCTTTCAATCGCTGCTCTCGCGGTGATGCAGGTGGATAACGGGATGTGATCGCGGGATGAACAGGGGAGTCGGAGTGTCGCCCGCGGGGCGAAATCGCCTCCCTGGTTGTTGAGTCTACCCGACTTCAAAAAGGACCTGTCCCTTCTCGACCGCCTGGCCCGGCTTGATGTGATACTTGCGCAGGATGCCGGAGGAGGGCGATTTGATCTCGTTTTCCATTTTCATCGCTTCCATCACGAGAACTCCCTGCCCGGCCTTGACCTGTGAGCCTTCCTCCGCCACCAGCTTGACGATCAAGCCCGGCATCGGCGCGGTGACCTTCCCGTCCTTCTTTCCCACTCCCGCCGCGCGGAGGTGTTCCCGCAGGTGCGCTTCGCGCTCGCTGATGACCTCGCAATTGTAGTCGTACCCGGCGACGTGCACACGGTAAGAACCGAATCCGTCGCCCGGCTCCACGGAAACAAGATAGCTCTCCCCGTCCGCCAGCACGGAATAGTGGTCAACGACATTCTCGCGCACGATGTCCATCTCGATCCGCTCGCCGTTCAGGCGGGCGTGCCGGCCATCCGCCTCGAAAGCGACGATGCGGACTTCGCCGTCGATCTCGACTCGATACGCTTCGAGTTCGTTGTTTTTCATCTCATTCCCGCCAACCGGCCGGTCCGTTTCCACGCCACCCCGAAGGAGTTCGTCTTTTCCGGCTGTTCCTCCCCGCCGGATGGTGCTTTCAAGGATTCGACATGCCGGCGCCACGCGGCCGCGAGGGCCGCGATCCGCTCAAGCTCCCGCCCCCTGGTTTGCAGGTTTTCGAGATCGAATTCCCTCTCGACGAAGGAGGTGTCGAATTCGCCGCGACGGTAGGCTTCGTTCGACATCACCTGGAGGCCGAAGGGGATCGTCGTCCGGACACCCGTGATCTGATATTCGCCGAGGGCGCGCTGCATCCGGCGGATGGCCGCCTCGCGGTCCTCCCCCCAGACGATGAGCTTGCTGATCATCGGGTCGTAGTGGATGGTGATCTCGTCGCCTTCCCTCACGCCGCTGTCCTCGCGGATGCCGAAACCGTCCGGCGGGCGGAGGTACTTCAGCCGCCCGGTGTCGGGGAGGAAGTTGTTCAGGCTGTCCTCGCTGTAGATGCGGACCTCGATGGCGTGCCCGTGCATCCGGACCTCGTCCTGGGTGAGGGGGAGGGGCTCCCCCGCGGCGATCCGGATCTGCAACTGGCAGAGATCCAGCCCGGTGACCATCTCGGTGACGGGATGCTCCACCTGCAGGCGGGTGTTCATCTCGAGGAAATAGTAGTTTCGTTCCCCGTCCACGAGGAACTCGATCGTTCCGGCGTTACGATAGCCGCAGGCCCGCGCCGCCTCGACCGCGCTGCGGCCCATCCTCTCCCGCAGCTCCGGGGTCATGATCGGGCTGGGGGACTCCTCCACCACCTTCTGGTGGCGGCGCTGGATGGAGCATTCGCGCTCGCCGAGGTGGATGACATTCCCCTGCCCGTCCGCGAGGACCTGGAACTCGATGTGCCGCGGCCTCTCGAGGTATTTTTCCAGGTACACGGTGGGATCGCCGAAGGCGGCCTGCGCTTCACGGCGCGCCGATTCGAGCGCGGAGGCGAGTTCGCTCTCGCCATGAACGATCCGCATCCCCTTGCCGCCGCCGCCGAGCGCGGCCTTGACCAGCACCGGGTAGCCGGCGTCCTCCGCCCAGCGGGCGGCCTCTTCGAGGGATTCCACACCGTCGGGTGTGCCGGGAACCACGGGTACACCCGCCGCGCGCATGATGCGCCGCGCCTCGGTCTTCGAACCCATGGCGGCGATGGCGTCCGGCGGCGGACCGATCCAGATGAACCCCGCCTCTTCCACCGCCCGGGCGAAATCCGGGTTCTCGGAGAGGAAGCCATAGCCCGGATGAATCGCCTGTGCTCCCGCCTTTTTGGCGATTTCGATGAGTTTGTCACCGCGCAGGTAGCTTTCCGACGCGGGAGCCGGCCCGAGGTAATGGGCTTCGTGCGCAAGTTGGACGTGGAGGGAACGGCGGTCGATCTCGGAGTAAACCGCCACCGACCGTATCCCGAGTTCATGGCAGGCGCGGACGACCCGGACGGCGATTTCACCGCGATTGGCGACAAGGATTTTATCGATCACCTTCCACCTTCAGATCCAGGGGCGGGCGAACCTTTTGTGAACAATGGAATGTAGGGACAGGGAGGGCCATCGCCAAGCAGGGCGGCGAGGGAGAGATCAACTCGGTCACTTCCCGTTCGTCGGAATACTCTCTCCGGCGTCCAGGAGATCCTGGACGAGTTTCTTCAAGTAGTTGAAATCCGGGGGTTTATCTACATAGGCATCCACCCGAAGGTCCTTCATCGCCTCCTGGACAAGATCGTCAATGAACCCCGAGAGAACGATGATCCGCGCGCCGGTGAGCTCCGCTTCCTTGCGGAGGATGGAGGCGAGACGGATGCCGTCCGTTCCCGGCAGGTGGAGGTCGAGGATCACGAGGTTGGGACGGTGCTTCATCAACATGATGCCCGCCTGGGCGACGTCGTCCACGCCGATGACCTGGCGTCCCGGCGCCTCAAGGTGGGGAATCAGCGCCTCGAGGAGGTCGGGATCATCATCGATGATCAGGACGGTCGGAGGGGTGACCACCGGCTCCCATTCCGGCAGCACATCGAAGCCGTGGGCATGGCAAAACTTCACAAGCTCTTCGAGATCGACGCGGTAGTGTCCCCCGGGCGTCGTGCTGGCGGGCAGGCGGCCGGCTTTAATCCAGTTGGCGACCGTTTCGGGCGTAACATTGCAATGGCGGGCTATTTGACCGGTGGTGAACCGCTTCGGTACGTCCTGTCTTGAAGGGGAATTCATCGGATGGAAGCTTTTCCCATCGTTGCAGTCTCTCTCCCGTGCCGGGCACAAGACCCGGATCGGTCCTCCTGAATCCGGGCAGCAAGCGTTCGGAAGATAGAACCCTTCTCCGGATAGAGTCAAAGCAAAATCAGAAAGATCCGAAAAATCACAAATTCTCCGGGACTCCTCTTCCGGTTCATCCCATCGGTGGCGGATTGTGCGCGGGGTAGTGGGTGCCGTTTTCGGGAGCCGGGATTCCGATGGTCCGGTCCTCGCCCCCGGCCGCCGACCATGCCTCCGGGAAATCCGCCGCCTGCCTGGCGTTGAGCCCTTCCACCAGGTCGCGGGCGACCGAGGGATCGGCCGGCGGGATCAGAAAAACCTCCTTCAGCCCACTCTCCCTGATCTCACGGGAAAAGCGGCGATGCTCCTTGATCGCGGGTGGTTGAACGCTGTGGAACAACGAGAGGTCGATGATCAGGGACCATTCGCCGTCGAACCGGAACCGCGCCCGCTCGTTGTCCCATTCCATGCGCATCAGCTTCGCTTCCCAACCGTCCTGGGTGCCTTGCATGTCCAGGACGATCACCTTGCGGCGTTCATCGATTTCGTATCGGTACATGTCCGCCTCCCCGGGGTGGATACAGGAAAACAAACCTACATCAGCCCATGCCGTCGTGCAAGACGTTCTCTCGGGGGAATCCGGCCGTCTGATCCCCGAGGCGCTACGCCGGTGCGGCGGGGCGTTTCGCCCGATCTTGCAGCGGGCTCCGCGGCTCCGCGCAAGGGGATTTTCTTCCCTTCCCGGATGCGTACCTTCGGCTTTCATTTTCGTGAAAACCGTCTCGATCGAGGCGGCATCCATAGGGGGGAGGAGCATATCGATGGCTCGCAAGAAAGTCACCGGCGAGGGCCACGACAAACTGTATGAGAAGGTTCTCGCCGAAATGCATTCACCGAACCGGAAAAGTGTCTACGCCAACGCCCTGCGCCAGTTCGAGAAAGCGGCGGAGCTGCTTGAGTTGACTTCGGACCAGGCTGCGATGATCCGCGAGCCGCGCCGTGTCATCGAGCTGAAGCTGCCGGTGCGGATGGACGACGGCCGGATCGAAGTTTTCACCGGGTACCGTGTCCAGCACAACACCCATCGCGGCCCGGCGAAGGGGGGTGTCCGCTTCCATCCCAACGTCACCCTCGACGAGGTGAAGGCGCTGGCCTTCTGGATGACGTACAAGTGCGCCGTCGTGGGGATTCCGATGGGCGGCGGCAAGGGCGGGGTCATCTGCGATCCCCGGACGCTTTCGAGCAGCGAGTTGGAGCGTCTCGCGCGGCGTTACATGGCTGAGTTGATCGACATCTTCGGACCCGACCGGGATGTCCCCGCGCCCGATGTGAACACCAATCCGCAGGTGATGGCCTGGTTCATGGACACCTACGCGATGCACAAGCGCGACTGGGTTCCGGCCGTGGTCACCGGCAAGCCGCTGGAACTGGGCGGCAGCGCGGGACGGATCACCGCGACGGCACAGGGGGTGGTCTACACCGTCCGGCAGGCCGCCAAACGCCTCGGGATGGACCTGAAGGGAGCATCCGTCGCCGTGCAGGGCTTCGGCAACGCCGGTTCTCATGCCGCACGCCTTCTGCGCGAAGATGACTGCCTTATCCGCGCGATCAGCGATGTCGATGGCGCGTTCATCGCGACCGGCGAGGAGGGTATCGATCCGAACCGGGCCATCGAATACATCCAGCGGAACGGTTCGTTGAAAGACTTCGAACGGGTGAAGGACTCCGGGGTGCGGCGCCTCGAAAACCCGATGGAGCTGCTCGAACTGGATGTGGACATCTTGATCCCCGCCGCACTGGAGAACCAGATCACGGAAGAGAATGCCCCCCGGGTCCGGGCGCGTATCATCGCCGAAGCGGCCAATGGCCCATGCACGCCCGAAGCGGATGAAATCCTCGATGCGAAGGGCACATTCGTCATCCCGGACATCCTCTGCAACGCCGGCGGTGTGGCGACCAGCTACCTCGAGTGGGTGCAGAACCGGATGGGGTATTACTGGAGCGCGGAACGCGTGCGCGAGGATCTCCAGCGTTTCATGGACGATGCGTTTACGGCGGTCTACGAGACCGCGCAACATTACGACTGCAGCATGCGCACGGCCGCGTTCGTCGTCGCCATCGAGCGAGTCACACGGTCGGGGGAGATGAGGGGGCTCTACGCCTGAGTCGGTAGACTCGCCGGTGGCAGCAGTACAAACAAACACCCCGCCTTCCTGCTCCGGATGGCGGGGTGTCTCTCGATGGCTGTGTGCCGCTCACGGGGCCGCGGCGAGCCCTTCGCCGGCCGGGAGGGTCGTCCCCGGTTCGAACAGCCTGCGGCTGTAGTGCTCGTGGATGACTTCGCTGTGGGTCTTGCCGTTCAGCCGGAAGGCGGGAGGCGAGGCGTCCACGCCCGTGTAGTAGCGCAGCAGGAGCAGGTGGCGGCGCAGCAGCTCCGGGAGCAGGAAGTTCGCGCGCACGTGCTCCCGCCCCTGAAGGCCGAGCCGTCTTGCCTCCTCGGGCCGCTCGAGAATACGCCGCATCCGGTCCGCGATGGTCTCGACATCCATCGGGTCCACCCGGTACCCGGTGCGCCCGTCCAGCACCTGCGAGCCGATCCCGCCGGCGTTCGAACCGATCACCGGGGTCCCCTGCCAGAGAGCCTCGGAGACGACGAGACCGAACCCCTCCTTCGTCGAGATGTGGACGAAGCCCCGGGCGAGTCGCATCAACGCGCCGACCACCCGGTCGTTGTCCTCGACGTTGACCCAGAAACGCACATCCGGATCGCCGCCGGCCTGCTCGCGCAACCGCTCGAGCATCGCGCCTCCCTCGGGGTCGTCCGATGCCGTGTTCCCGAGGAAAACCAGGTACGGTTTCGGACCGGAGGATACGGTCTTCTTGAGCAGGTGGAACGCCTCGAGGATGGTCGCCTGGTTCTTGTGGGGGTCGTACCGCGAGACCGCGGCGAGGATGGGGCGGCGTGGATCGATGCCGTCCCGCCGGAACAGCCCCTCAAGGCGTCCGGCGGCTTCCGTCTCCGTGCAGGTCTGGTTCTTCACCGCCAGCGGATCGATACAGGGCGCCACCTGGTAGAGCGGCACATGGATCCCACCGCCGACGAACCGGGGAAGGGTGAAGATCGCCCCGGAGGTCTGGTTGATGTAGGGGAGGAGAAAACGCCATACGATCGGGTCGGGAGTGGAGGTGTCGATGTGGCAGCGCCAGAGGATGTTGCCCTCGAGAACACCGCTGTTCACGAGCGCGCACGGTTGGGGATCGTGGACGACGAACAGGTCGGCGCGGATTCTGCCCGCCCGCGCGGCGTTTTCCTCGATGGTGTCCAGGTAGCCGCGGAACAGGTCCTGTTCGGTCAACGGCTGCGAGAGACCCTGCAACGTGTTGTGAAACCTCTTGGTGACCGAGAAGAACTCCTCGCCGCCGTCAATCCTGTACCAGCGGGTGTCCAGTCCAAGTGCACGACTCAGCGGGACGAGGCTGCGGAGCATCTCGGCGACCCCCCCGCCGTCGAAGGCCGAATTGATATGAACCCAGCGGAAGCCTCTCAGCGGCGCGGCGAGCCGTTCGAGCTCCTCGATCCGCTCGCGGCCGAGAAATACCTCGTAGCTCCTCGGATCGAGGGTACCTGCCGGGGTGTACTCCTCCAGGCCGGGGGAGTGGCGGGATGGCTTCGTGCTGTATGGGTCCTGCCGTGGGGAACTCGAAGAGGGCACTCGTGCTGTCTCCCGTGCTCGCAGTTGTGGTTGGATGCATGGTGAAACGGGCGCCCGGCGGGCGACGCCGGGAACCATCCCGTTATCTCTGCCGGGCGTCCCATGGTGTGATTCTAAAGGAATCATCGAAGGCGCGGCTGGTCACGGGGACCACCCGGGTCGGCCCGGCAAATTTCGCGGAAGATAGAATCCTCACAGCCCCCGGAAAAGGGCTGGCAAGCGAAAAAGGGGGAAGGTTACTCCATGTCTCTCGGGGGAGGACCGGTTTTACCAAGGGATTCCCAGCGGTCGAGAACCCGTCGCAAACCTTCGGCGGCCGTATTGGTGATGATGTCGAGCAGTCGTTTCGCTTTCTCCGGGTCGAAATCCGGCAGCCCCCTGTCCTCCTCCATCAGCATGATGGGGTAGGGGGCGGGATAGGCGCTGATCGCGGGGTTCAAGACACCGGCGTCTTCGGGCCGCCACAGCTCCCCGGGCGCCGCCTCCGGTCGAACTGCGAGCACCATTCCCGTCTCGACGGCGCCGGAATGCCCGCCCGGCGCGTCATACACCCCGGCGGACTCATCGAAGGGTTCCATGTACCAGTCGTACACGAGGGCGAAGGCGCCGTGCTTCACATGCAGCTCGTAAGCGGCCTCCTTCAGGGGGGTCCGGTTCCCGGCGTGCCCGTTGAGAAAGATGATCTCCTGAAAGCCGCTCGCCAGCAGACCCTCGCCCACCTCGGTCATCAGACGGGTGTAGGTGTCGGTCTCCAGGCCGACGGAGCCGGGATAGCGCCGCAGGGTGCGCAGCACGCCGAAGGGTATCGCCGGGGCGATGAAAGCGTCAAGCCGGGGCGCGAGGCGTTCCGCGAGGCCGACGGGGATGATCGTGTCGGTGGCGAGCCCGGTGGAGCCGTGAGCCTCCAGCGCCCCGCAGGGCACGAGAACCCGCCGGATCCGCTCCGGAACCCACTGCCGCACTTCATGACTGAGCAGATCTTCGAGGAAATAGGTGCGGGGAGAATCGCTCATCCGGCCGATTCCCTCCCGGCGGGCTCCCCGGGGGAAGAGGTGTAGTGGTCCCAGACACCGCGGAACACCTGCGGCAGGCTGCGGTCGCCGCCGTCGATGCGGAAGAGGAACTTGCGGTTGGGTCCGATGATGAGGACCGTGGGGAGCTTGGTCACATGGCACATGCGAAGGAGGTCCGCATCGCCCGCCGGCGCGGTGGGAAGGGAGAGGCCGAGCTTCTGGATCCGTTCCTCGGCCCGCAGGCCGTTGTCCCCGACGTAGAGGATCTGGTAAACGATCCCCTGGCTCTGCAGGGCGGTATAGATCTCCTGCAGCGCCCGGAGCTGCGGGTCGGTCAGCGCGTCATCCCACAGCACGAGGACTCCTCCCTTTTCGTCGATGAGTTCGGTGAGCGTCAGGGCGGGGTGTTCCTTCAACCGGCCGGTCGTCTTCTGCTTGAGGATGTAGTCGACATCATGGCGCAGGTAGAGGTCCTTGAAGGCGTCGAAGTACTTGTTGTAATGCGTCGCATCCCACCCGAGGGAATCGTAGGCGGAACGGAAAAGGGGGGCGACATCCTTCAGGTCTCCGCGGACGAGGGAGGCCATCAGGGCGCCCATCGATTCGCGGTAGGAGCCCTGTTTGAAGAGAATCTCCCCGAACAGTTTCAGGTCCTCCGGGTTGCCGCGCTGTGTGACCGCCGCCAGGGCATACCGGTTCGCGCCCTCGATGTCGCCCGCGTCAAGAAGCATACGGCCGTACTGGTTGTTGATTCTCCCTTCGATCCGGGAAGTCTCGCTGATATAGAGCTGCCGATAGGTGCCGTGCGGCGGTTTCCGCCGCTGTTTCAGCAGGTCGCGGAGGGCGGAATCCAGCAGTTTCGAGGAGGTTTTGAGGTTGTTCTCCTTGCGATACACGGCCTCGGCGAGGCGGCGCTTCAGCTCGTAATCCGTGCTCTTGCGCTTCAGAAGCTCTTCCGCGAGGGCCGTGAGGTCCGCCTCACTGTCCCGGTCGAGGACCAACCGCACCAGTTCCTCCGTGGGCGCGGCGCCAAGCTTCTGCTTGCGGTCATCGATGATGAGCTGCTCCAGGGCCTGCTGTTTTTCCGCCCCGGCCTGCATCTGCTGGATGGATTCGAATCTCTGTTGCAGGGCGCTCTTGTACCCGCGCCGGGCTTCCGCTCGGTTCACCTGCAGGGTGAACGCGAGCAGCAGCGCCAGGGCGGCGATAACGGATAGACGGGTTGAACGCATGATCGTCCCACCTGCTGGATCTGCACTTGTTGCGATTCACAAGCCAATGTAGGGCGAGACCCCAATTCTCGCAAGGCGGCGGCGGTATCCCGTGGACTGCGTCAGGCCGTCCCGAGCCGGGCTGAGGAAAAACGGCACACCCTCAGGGGGTATGCCGTTAGCAAGGGCTCCTTTCTTGAGGAAAGGAGGTACGGTCGATCAGGGAATGCGCAGGTTCCCTATCGAAATCCTTCTTTTGCAGAATGCATGCCAAGTGGGAATTCCCCGTACTCCGGGCTTCTCGTACCGGGTGAACCGCGCGATCCGGCAGGGTTTGCCGCCCTGCGGGGAAGCCTTGTCCTCGCTTTCGCCCGCCGGAACCGTTCATGGTGAAGGGAAAACAGGGAAGGGATGCGGATAGGGCACACCCCGGGAAAGTCCTTACTATATTCCGGTGAGGAAACAGTCCATGGGAGACCGGGGGCAGTGATGAACCTGATCGAGACCCTTGATGGGTGGTTGAAAACCTATCGCACGGAACCCAAGCTGGCGCCCGCCGCGTGGGAGTCGCTGCCGGACGAATTGCAGCGGCGGTTGGAGAACTTCGCGCGCGATGAAGCCGTGAAACGGGTGGATGCCCTCGCGCGCGATGGAATCGTAGACCTGGACCGCCAGGACGCCATCGGACAGCTCGTGGATGCGATGGCCCAGGTGTGGACCCTGGCGACCGCTTCGGTGTGCAGCCTCGTCGAGGACTACATCGATGAGCTGCCTCCGGACCCGGGCCGCGAGTTCGAGAAGTTCGTCCGCAAACTCTTCCGGCGGAGGGTGACCGGCACCCTGCGTGATCTCCTGGCGGGTTTCGAACCGGAACAAGAGGTTCCGGTCGTCGCCACCATCGCCGGGAAGATCACCGATGACGGCAAGACCTCCTACGACAAGTCGACCTTTCAGGCGCTCCTGCAGCAGACGTACAACCAGTGGACCCTCGACGAGACGCGGGACGCGGTCGAGGAGCTGCTCTCCCTCCTCGACCCGAAGAAGAAATCCGACATCTTCTCCCTCGAGGAGATGATTCCCCTTCTCGAACAGAGAGGCGCGGAGAGCTGGGTGAAGGCGCTCGAACTCGAGCGTGAGGTCGGGGTCAGCGAAGCCACACGCGATGAGCTGCTGCGCATCTTCAAACGGTATTCGCTCATCGTGAAGCGCGGCGGCGATTTGCCCGAGGCGGAGCATCGCGCCGCCCCCGCCGTGACGGAAGCCGCTCCGACGGTGAAGGAGGCCGGAGCGGGCGTTGTCGCCGAGGGTGCCGGGGAGGAGACCCCGGCCGGGGAAGAGGAGGAAGAGGACGCCGGCGGGGGTGGAATCGAGGAGATGACGGCGGAAGAAGCGCCCGCCGGGGAGGTGACCGGCGCGGAAACGGTCCCCTGGGCCCAGCCCCCGGAGGGCGAAGCGGTCGTGACCGAAGAGGTGAAGGAAGAACCCGTCGCGGAAGAGCCCGCAGGGGGTGAGGAGGAGCCGCGGACGAAGAGAACCATGTTCACCGAGGTGCTCTCGATTCCCGGAGGGGAACAGGCCGCCGGGGAGGAACCGGTCGAAGCCGCCGAAGAGACGGCTGAAATCGAGAGTGGTGTGATAGAGGAAGAAGAACCGGCTGAGGCCGCAGGCGGGGAAGAGGAAGAAGAGGAAGAAGAAGAGGGTGCGGCCGAATCCGGGCCCGATGAAACGGCGGCCGAGGAGGAGGTGACCGGGGAGGAGGCGCAAGCCCCGGTCGAGGAGGAGCCTGAACCGTCCGTATCCGAAGCCGAGGAGGAACCCGTCCCGGAGGAGGAGACCGACCGGGCCGCGGGAGCGGAGGAGGAAGAGGAAACCCTCGCCGGGGAGGTACCGGCAGAGGAGGAGGAGCCGGAGGGTGAGCCGGTTTCCGGAGAAGAGGAGGGGGAAGAGGAGGAAGAAGCGGAGGAAGAAGCGCCCGCGGAGGAGATTGAGGAGGAGGAACCGGTTGCGCCACCGGTGCAAAAGGAGGTGGAAGTGCCGAGTGCGGCGGAGTTGAGGCATGCCCTCGGCGAGGAGGAGTCGGACCCCTTCGCCCCGTTGCGCGGGGGGGCGTTGCGGGACCGGGTGGTCGAGGAGATGTACGAGGGCGATGCTTCCCTTCTCGATGTGTTTCTCGCGAAGCTGGCCGGGGCTCCGGACTGGAACCGCGCGAAACAGTTCATCGCCAACGAGCTGCTCCGTTGCCAGGTCGAGCTGCACAGCGAATTGGGCGAGGAATTCTTCGCGGTCCTGCGCAAGGGGTTGACGGGGCGCTAATATCTTTTATCACAAAATGTTACAACGTTTTCCCGCCCCGGAGGCCGGGGCCGAAACGGCGCTTGACAAGTACAGGGGGTCGGGCTAAATTGGCGTCGCCTTGCCGGAGTGGTGGAATTGGCAGACGCGCCGGTTTCAGGGACCGGTGTCCTTCGGGACGTGTGGGTTCGAGTCCCACCTCCGGCACCAGATGAGGGAAGCAGCGGAACAACGATTCGACCGGATGATCCGACCCGCCTTTGGCGGGTTTTTCCTTGGTAGCAGTAGTACTACTCTCCTGCGGCTCCCTGAGCACGAGTTGAAAACACCCCGTTGACCCGCCGGACACGATGGTCCATATTCACCGAACCAATGAACGAATTGTTCGATTGTTAGAAGCCATGGCTCAACTCGACAGACGTCAAGAGGTACTCGCCGCGGCCCGGAACCTGTTCGCGCGGTACGGCTATCGCAAGACCACGCTGGACGACGTGGCGGCGGCGGTCGGAATGCGGAAAAGCTCCCTCTATCACTATTACGAGAACAAGGATGAGCTTTTCCGCGCGGCCGCCCGCCAGATGTACCAGGAGCAATGCGAGAGCTTCGATTCGATCTTGTCCCGGAAGGGATCCGTGCGCGCCCGCCTCACTTCCTTGTTGAATCTGATTCATGACCGGATCGAGGAGTTTCGCCCGATCCTGCGAAAACTCCGCGGTGAGTTGGACGAATTCCATGAGCTCATCCGCGCCGATTCGGAGGAGTTCTTCGAGAGGCAGGTGAATCTTGTAACCCGCATCCTAGAGGAGGGGGTCGAACGGGGCGAACTGCGGCCTTTGCCGGCCCGAATGCTCGCCCTGTCCCTGCTTCTTCTGTTCCGGGTGAGTTTCGAAAATTGCTACCAGTTCAGCGGATGCGCCGAGGTTTGCGACAACCAGGATGCGGTGCTGTCCGTGTTCCTCGACCCCTACACGGTCGGGAGATGAACGGCGGCGGGATGGTCGCCGCCGGGGGGACGACCGCTGGGATGACCCAACATCACGATTCCCGGGCGCCTTCCCGCGAAGGAGCCTGTGCAACACTGCTGTTCCTGAAGAGGGGATGACCGATGGGAAGATGGCTGCGCGGCGGTTGCATGTCGGCGATGGTGATTTTGCTGGCATTTGCGCCGCCTGCTCCTGCACAAGAAGATTCGACGCTGCACCTCGACTGGGACACGGCCTGGAAGCTGGCCCTCGAGCACAATGAATCCCTCGCCCTGGCGCGCGATGAAGTGGCCAAGGCGAAGCACAAGGTGGGCGAGGCCTGGTCCTCCGCGATGCCCAGTGTCGAATTCAACGGGGTGATGAATCACTATTTCAAGGTACCCCAGGTCATTTTCACCATCCCGGCGAACACACCGTTCAACCCGGCGCCGGACCCGATCCGGATGAAGACGGAGTTCCAGAGCCCGAACAACGTGAGCGCGAACGTCCAGTTGACCCAGCCGCTCTGGCTCGCCGGCAAGATCGGCCTCGGGTTGGAGGCGGCGAAAACGTACAAACAGTTGAGCGAAACCGGTGTACGCTTGAGCCGGGATGACCTGCGGCTGAACCTGACCCGTTCCTTCTACGGGGTCATCCTCGCGGACGAGGCGGTGCGTGTCACCCGCGAGGCGCTCGAGCAGGCGGTGCGCCACCGCGAGAATGTCGAGGCGCTGTACGACCAGGGAGTCGTTAGCGAGTACGACATGATCCGCGCACGCGTGGCGGTGGCGAACTTCAAGCCGCGGCTGCGGGAAGCGGAGGCGTCCCGCGACCTGGCCTACCGCGCCCTGAAGATTCTCATCGGGGTGGATGTGGACAGGGACGTCGAGGTTCGGGGAGACCTCGATTCCGCGACGGAGGCGCCGCCGGAGGATTACACCTCCGCTTCGCAACTGGCGCTGCAGAACCGGCTGGAGTTCCGCCAGCTCGACCTGCAACGCAAGTTGTACGAGATCCAGTACAAGGTGGAGCGGAGGAACTGGCTCTGGCCCAATCTCCTCGCCGGGCTGCGCTGGGAGACTCTCGCGCAGAGCGAGGAGCTCGACATCCCCCGTTACGAGTTCCTCAACGGTATCGGGGGCCAGCTCATCCTCCAGATCCCCCTGTTCGACGGGTTCGCCAGCCGGCATCGGGCTGAGCAGGCGAAGATCAACATGCGTTCCGTCCAGCGGCAGCGGGTGATGCTGGAGCGCGGGGTGAAACTCGAGATCTACCGGGCGCTGTCCGATTGGCGGACTTCCAGCGAGGATCTCAAGGCCGCGCTGGAAACGCAGGACCAGGCCCGGCGGGGGATGGAGATCGCCGAAGTGCGGTACAGCGAGGGGGTCGGCACCCAGCTCGAGGTGCTCGACGCCCAACTGCAATTGAACAATGCCAACGTGAATGTGTTGCGGGCAAAGTACAACCAGTTGATGGCGAAGGCTGCCTATGACCGGGCACTCGGTCTGCCCTTCGACGAAACTGTAGCCTCGGGGAACGAACGATGACGAAGAAGATCATCGGCATGACCATCGGCGGGATCATTCTGCTTTTCCTTGTTCTTGGTATCGCACGGTCGCGCCAGCGTGAAGAGGTTCCGAGCATCGCGAAAATCCAGGCCAGGGAAGGAATCCCGGTGCTCGCGGCGACGGTTGGGCGGCATGATGTCCGCCAAACGCGCGACTTCTACGGGACCTTGCGCGCGGGCCGGAGCGTGAACGTCAGCGCCAAGCTGATGGACCGTATCGCGGAGATCCCCGTCCATGTTGGCGATCGGGTCTCGGAGGGCCAGGTCCTTGTCAAGTTCGACACCACCGCAAGCCAGGCATCCGTCGTGCAGCTCCGCCTCGCGATGGAGAGCGCCCGCAAGGATTACGAACGCCTGCAAACCCTGTACGACAAGGGCGCGGTCAGCCGCCAGCAACTGGACCAGGTGAAGTTGGGGTACGACATCGCGCGAGAGAATTACCTGAACGCCCATCGCTCCGTGGAGCTGGCCGCCCCGATCTCCGCGACAGTGGCCCGGGTCGATGTCAACGAAGGCGATTTCGTCAATCCCGGCGACATTCTGATGGAGCTGGTCGACACCCGCAGCCTCGAGGTGGAGTTCGAACTCTCCCAGGAGGACCGGGCGAACCTGAGAGGGGGCCAAGCGGTGAGGGTCAGGCTGGACGGCCAGGTGGTGGAGGGCCGGATCACGCACGTCAGCCTGTCGACGCGTCCCGGGTCGCGCCTGTTCAACGCCTATGCGACTGTCAGCGGTTCCGACCATCTCTACCCGGGGATGTTGGCGACCGTCCAGGTGACCCTGCGAGAACGGAAGGAAGCGCTGGCCGTGCCGCGCGAAGCGATCCTCGACCGGGGAAAGGGACCGTTCGTCGTGGTCGTGGCGAACGGCCAGGCCCACCTGCAGCCCGTCCGCATCGGCCTTCAAGGCGAACAGTTCGTTGAAATCCTCGACGGGTTGGCCGGCGGGGAGACCGTGGCGACGTACGGCCACGCGAACGTGGAGGAGGGCGACAGGATCAAGATCGTCGAGGAGGGGGAGCGATGAACTGTCTTGATGCGAAGCCTGAAACCGTGAACGACAACTCTTCTCTCCGAGAGGGCTGAGATGGTCCTTGCCGATCTTTCCATCAAGCGGCCGGTGCTGATGACGATGCTCGTCTTCGTCTTCGTCGTCATCGGCCTGTTCAGCATGACTCGCCTGGGGATCGACCTGTTCCCCGAGATCGATTTCCCGTTCATCAGCGTGGTCACCATCTATCCCGGCGCGGGGCCGGAGGAGATCGAGACCCTGATCAACAAACCGGTCGAGGAGGAGGTCTCCAGCGTCTCGGGGGTGAAGAACGTCTATTCGACCGCCCAGGAGGGGGTGAGCATCATCTTCGTCGAGTTGCAACTCGGCGAGGATGTGGACATCGGGGCGATCGATGTCAAGGACAAGATCGACGCCATCCGCTACGAGTTGCCTGATGACATCGAGGACCCCGTCGTCCAGAAGTTCGAGATCGGATCGATGCCGATCGTCAACCTTTCCGTCACCGGGCCGCTTCCCCTGGACCAGCTGTACAACATCGTCGACAAACAGATCAAGCCGGAACTCAGCAAGATTCCCGGCCTGGCGAACATCGACATCGTGGGGGAGAAGGAGCGGGAGATCCGGGTGTCGCTCTCCGCGCGCAAGCTGCGGGCGTACAACCTGAGCCCGATGCAGGTGGTCATGGCCCTGGGCATGGAGAACCTGACCCTGCCCGCGGGGCGGATCGAGCGCGGACGGAGCGAATACACCCTGCGCATGGCGGGCGAATACGAATCGGTCGATGAGATCGCCGCGACCCGGATCATGACCTCGAGCGGTCCCATCCGCCTCGACCGGATCGCCGTGATCGAGGATGGTTTCGCCGATCAGCGGGAACTCGCGCGGTTCAACCATGAACCGTCGATCGGTCTCGAGCTGGTCAAGCGCTCGGATGCCAACACCGTGCAGGTCGCCGACCGCGTTTCCCGGACGGTCAGGAAACTGGAATCCATGGTGCCGCAAGGCGTGCAGATCCAGGTCGCACGGGACAACAGCCAGTTCATCCGGGATTCCGTGGCCGATGTCAGCGGCAACCTGATCCTCGGCATCCTGTTCACGGCGCTGGTCCTGTTCCTCTTCCTGCACAACTGGCGGGGCACGGTG
This sequence comes from uncultured bacterium, assembly GCA_964404605.1. Classification (GTDB taxonomy): domain Bacteria; phylum Electryoneota; class Electryoneia; order Electryoneales; family Electryoneaceae; genus CAYOKT01. The sequence goes on along the minus strand of CAYOKT010000027.1, from coordinate 12,633 downwards.
ATCGCGGCGCTCGCCATGCCGATCAGCATCGTCTCGACTTTCATCCTCATCTCCGCGGCGGGCTTCACGATCAACATGATGAGCCTGATGGGGCTTGCGATCTCGGTGGGCATTCTCGTCGTCAACTCCGTCGTTGTGCTGGAGAACATCGAAAGGCTGGAAAAAGAGGGGATGAGCCTGAGAGAGGCGGCGAGGAAAGGGACCGCGGGGATCGCCGTCGCGGTCGCCGCCGCGACCCTGACGAACGTCGTCGTCTTCACCCCGATGGCCTTCATGCAGGGCATGATCGGACCGATCTTCCGGCAGTTCGGGCTCACGGTGGCGTTCGCAACTCTCTTCAGTCTCTTCATCAGCTTCACCCTGACGCCGATGATGGCATCCCGCCCGATCAAGACGGGTGTCTATGCCGTGGTCGGATTGGTGACCCTCTGGGGAGTATGGAACTTCCTGGGGATGTGGACCGCGATCTCCGTACTGGCAGCCGTCCTCTTTCTTGCCGTCGGTGAGAGGCTGGGCTGGGTCAGGCGCTTCGGGGAACTCTGGGACCGCTGGTACGCGGAGGTGGTGAAGGACTACCGAGCGGGGCTCGCCTGGTCGATCCGCCACCGGAAGAGCCTCCTCGCCGGCGTGGGCCTGCTCTTCCTTTTCGGAGTGTTCCTCTTCCGGTTCATCGGCAGCGAATTCTTCCCGAGTTATGACGAGCGCGCCCTCGAGGTCTCGGTGGAAATGCCCGCCGGCGCCCGCCTGGAGGAGACCAACCGGGTTCTTTTCCAGGTCGAAGATCAGTTGGCGACCTTCCCGGAGGTGGACAAGGTCTACACCTCTCTCGGGAAGAGCACGACAGCCGGGTTCGGGGGCGGACAAGGCGTACAGTACGGTTCGGTCCTCGCCACCCTGCGCCCGCGCGACGAAGGCGGCTTCCCCCCGACATCCGAAGTTGTGAAGCAGCTTCGTGTGCAACTCGCTGATTTGCCCGCCGCGAAGATCGTGGTCATGGAGGTCAGCCAGTTCGGCGGCGGGGGCAGCGAGCCCGACATCCAGCTCGAGCTGCAGGGTGAGAACATGGACGACCTCGCGGCCGCGGCGGAACGGGTGGCCTCGGTCATTCGCGCCACGGGCAACGCGGTCGATGTGCGCAGCGACTGGAAGGTCGGCAAGCCGGAGATCGTCGTTCGCCCGGACCGTGTCCGCCTCTCCGACCGCGGCGGATCCGTGCGGGACGTGGCGCTGGTCCTGCGGACGCTGTTCGAGGGGACCGTGGCGACGAAATACCGCGAGGGGGGCGACGAGTACGATGTCCGGGTCCGTCTCCTCGAGCAGGATAGGGACAAGGTCGACCGAGTGGGTGATCTGCTCGTTCCCCTGCCCGGGGGGTTCGTCCCGCTGAAGGACGTGGCGGACATCACCTTCGCCGCCGGCCCCACACAGGTGACGCGGAAGAACAAGCAACGCATGGTCACCGTGTCAGCGAACGTGGTCAATGTGACCTCGGGGGAGCTCCAAACGGTGATCTCGCAGGCGCTCGAGCTGCCTCCCGTCCCGGCCTCGCAGATGGTCAAGGACATCCTCAGCGGAGTGAGCAGCGCCGCGCCCCAGACGAGCCCGAAGCTGCCGGAGGGGGTCACGGTCTATTTCGGCGGGCAGGCCGAGATGATGGCCGAATCGTTCACCAGCCTGCTGCAAGCGCTGGTCCTGGCGGTCATCCTCACCTACATGCTGCTCGCGGCGATCCTCGAGAGCTACCGGTACCCGCTGATCATCATGATGACCCTGCCGCTGGCGCTGATCGGGGTCTCGATGTCGTTGGTGATGACGGGAAAGACCATCTCGATGCTCTCCATGATGTCGATGGTGATGCTGGTCGGCATCGTGGTGAACAACGGCATCCTGCTGATCGACTACACCGAGCGCCTTCGCAAGGAGGGCCGCGGGCTGCACGATGCGGTGCTCGAAGCCTGTCCCGTGCGTTTGCGCCCCATCCTGATGAGCACGATCGCCGCGGCTCTCGGCATGCTGCCGCTGGCGCTGGGGATGGGAGCCGGCGGCGAGTTCCGGGCCCCGATGGCGATCGTCGCCATCGGAGGGCTCCTGGTCTCGACCGCGCTCACCCTGTTCGTCATCCCGGTGCTCTACACCGCGATGGAGAGGAAGCACGAGGAGCGGGGGACACAGGTGGGAGCATGACGGGAACATCCTCCCGGCGCTTTGGCTGGTATACAACAGCCCGGCTTCCCCAAGGAAGCCGGGCTTTTCCTGCCAGCGCGGGCGCTCGTATTGAGCTCACGTGGGTGCGAACGACGTGCGCAGGAGTGTGAACGAGAGTGGCAGGGGCGGAGGAAAGGGGGCTTCCCTGTCTCTGTCATAATGCTATGGAATCGCATGGCTTAGGTGACATCTCGGCACCGCGTGGAGAGTGGTACGCCCCTTGCTCTATTCCCTGCGACGGGGAGCGGGAGCCGTGCCCTGCGGCGCTTTGTTGCGGGGATGCAGCGACCGTACGCACGGCAACCGCCACCCTGTTTGGGTGAAACGGATGGCGGAGCCGGCCTCCACCGGCTCCGGAATCCCGGCAGATGGGAATGGTGGCCCTCATGTGCCGGGATGCGACGAATGAGCAGCTCGGATGGCTGCTCTTTCGTTTTTAAGGGGACTCTGCCTCTTTGTTGTTTCTCACGCCGCCTTTTCCGCACGACGCCATGTCCTGAGGAGCAGCGCCACTCCACCGGGTGGGTGGCCCGGGACTCATGCCCCCCGAAGCTCTGCGAAGGGGGGTGTCCCGGGTTTCATAAGGGTTTCCGCGACGAACGAACCGTCTGCTCTCGGCAGCGATACAGCCCGGCGATGTGTCGCCGGGAAAGTGGCTCCCGGGGTCAGCGACCCCGGTCTACACCTGTTGTTTCTCACGCCGCCTTTTCCGCACGACGCCATGTCCAGAGGAGCAGCGCCACTCCGCCGAGATACCCGGGGAGGAAAAGACCCCAGGCGTAACGCACGTGGGCATCGGGAAGAAAAGCGGCACGTGCACCGGCGAGGAAACTCGCGATGATGAGCAGCCCGCAAGCGATCTCGAGCCACCAGAACAGGACCGGAGGCCGCAGCGGGCGGCCGCGGTCCTCCTGGAGGGCGATGATCAGGCAGGCGGCGATCATCGCGAGGGAGACGAGAACCGGCGCGAGCACCGGCCCGACCCAGGGGAGGGGGATGAGGAACAGCAGGTCGAGGGTCAGCAGGCTGCCCGGCCACCCGATGGCGAGATGCAAGCCGAGGTAGTAGACGATGTCCCACAGGCCGAAGGCGTACAACAGGTACCCGAAACGCTCGAGACGGTTGCGGCCGGCGAGGATGCCCACCGCGACGAGCATCAACAGCGTGGCGGCCTCACGGGCGATTTCGATCCAGGCAACGGACCATGGCATCACTTTCAGGGGGAAGGTGAATCCCCCGGGATAGTAGAGCATCCGCAGGTAAACGACAACGGCCGCCTCCAGCCATCCCATCGCCACGGCGTACAGACCGACCCAGAAGAGACGGGTCCGGCTCTCGGAGCTCATCGCACCTCCCTCTGTCTCACAGCCGGGAATATAACAAGCGAGAGGGGGGAGACACGGCTTGAAAACTGAACAGATGTACAGTATAATAAAGACATGGATGCAACCTACATCGTCTGCCGGATTCCGGGTTTCCAGGCCCGGATTCTTGCGCGTACGCTTGGCTTCGGGGAAGGACGGCCGCTCGTCGTGACGGACGGCGAGGGCGCTCGTGCGGTGGCGCTTTCCGCCAACGAAGCCGCCCGCCTTCGCGGGTGGAGGCCCGGAATGAGGGTTGATGGAGCCCGTGGCGTGCCGATTGACACGATCCCCGTGCTGCCGGAGTTGACGATTTCTGCGGCGGCGCGCGTCCGGTCGAGCCTGGAGGAGTGGTTCCCCGGTGTGGAGATCCTCGCTCCCGGTTTTTTCCTCGCGCGGTGGGAGGGGGGCGGCCGTTTTCTCGAGGTTTCGCTGCGGTCCGCCGGACGATCGCTCTCCTCCCTCGGTTTTCCCGCCGCGTGGGGGCTGGCGGCCGAACAGGCCGTCGCGGAAGTGGCCGCGCGAATCGCCCGTCCTGGCGAGGTGAAGCGTGTTCCCCGAGGGGAGGTTCGCGGTTTTCTCGCCCCCCTTCCGCTGGAGTTGCTGCCCGATTTGCGCGGGCAGCCCTTGCGGATGTTGCGCGACATCGGGACCACCACCTTCGGGGAACTCGCGGAGCTGCCGCCGGAGGTCCTGCGGGCGCTCTTCGGGCACGAAGGGCTCTCGTTGCTGCGGCTCGCGCGGGAAGGAGAACGCCCGCGGCTCACGGGGGAGTGGCGGGGCAGGTTTCGTTTCCCGGGGGACACGGACATGATGAGCCGCGCGGCGGACGCCCTCGCGGACCTGGTCGCCGGGGGAGTGGAGGCGGTGAACCGTGAGGGGCGGAAGATTACACGGCTGTCGCTCACCCTGCTCTACGCGGACGGACGCCGCGCGACGGGCAGCCGGTATGCGCCGGGAGCCGAACACGAAGGCCGCTGGCTCCGCCTGGCGCTTGAACTGCTCGCGGCGACCTGGCGGCGCCGGGTGCGGATCATCGAGCTGCGGATCGCCCTGCGCCACGAGTTCCGCGGTTTCGCCCAGCTCGGGCTGTTCACCCGCGGGCGGCATGATGTGCAGGTCGAGCAGCTGGCCCGCGCGGTGCGGGGGCTGCGCCGCCGCTGGGGAAGGCGCATCGTCCGGTACGCTTCGGCGTGTGCGGCGGGTTGAAGATGAACAACGCGGGTTGGCGGGATTTCGTGCACCTCGCCGTGCACACGCCGTTTTCCTTCCACGAGGGCGCATCACGGGCGAAGGAACTGGCGGAGGAGGCGGCCCGGTTGGGCCAGGCGGCGATCGGGTTCACGGACCGCAACCGTGTCAGCGGCCTGATCCGGGGCTGCAAGGCCGCGAAAGAGGCCGGGATCCAGCCGGTTCTCGGTCTCCTCCTCGATGACCCCCGTGATGAACGGCACGTGATGTTCCTGTGGGCCGTCGGGCTCGACGGGTACGCTGAACTCTGCCGGCTTTCGAGCGAACGGTTGCTCGAACCGGGGTTCACACTCGAGGCGGCGGCGGGAGGAATCGGCCCGTCGATGATCGCCGCGGCGGAGGATCCCGATCTGCTGAGGATTCTGAGGAGACGGCTCCCGGCGGGCCGGGTATACGGAGTGCTTCCGCTTCCCGCGGGAGACTCCGGCCGAAAGGCGGCGAGGCGGGTCTGGCAGGCGTGCAGATCGCTCCGGCTGCCGGTCGTGGCGGCGATGCCGGTCTCCTGCGCGACCCCGGAGGAGCGGAACACCGTGGCCCTGCTTCGGGCGATCGGACAGCGCCAGGTGCTCCTTCCCGAGGCGAAGCGCACGGGCGGGAAGTCGCCGGCGCGATCGCTGCATGACGGCGCGGAGTTGCTGCGCGCGTTTCAGGGACTGCCGGAAGCGCTTCGGAACAGCCGCGTGATCGCGGAGCAGTGTGTCTGCGACCTGCCGCTGGGCGAGCTGCACTTTCCGCATCCCCGCCTGCCGGAGGGGAGAAGCGCGTTCGAGGAGTTGCGCGGGCGCTGCGAACGCGGTCTGCGGGAGCGCTACGGGCCGGCGCCCCCGGAGGAGGCGCGCCGTCGGCTGGCGTACGAACTCGGTGTGATCGAGCACCTCGGGTTCTCCGGGTACATGGTCATCGTGCATGATATCGCCCGCGATGCCTGGAGCCGCGGCGTGCGCACCCTCGGGCGCGGCTCGGCGGCGAACAGCATCGTCTGCTACACCCTCCGGTTAACGGACGTCTGTCCGTTGAAGTACAACCTCTACTTCGAGCGCTTCCTGAACCCGGAGCGCAGCAGCCCACCGGATGTGGACCTCGATTTCTCCTGGCGGGACCGTGATGAGGTGCTCCGGCGGGTTTACCGGACGTATGGGGACGATCATGTGGCGATGATCGGCACCTATGTCACCTTCCGCGCCCGCTCCGCCCTGCGCGAATCGGCGCTTGCCCGCGGCATCCCGGGCGGGGAGGTGAGCCGCCTGACCCGCCGCATTCCGTATTTCATGCACGGTGGTTCGCTGGCGGAACGGCTGCGGGAAGCGCCGGAAACCGCCGATCTGCCGTTGGACCGTCCGCCCTGGAACGGTGTCGTCGCGGATGCGGAGCGCATCCTGGGGCTGCCGCGCCACTTGTCGATTCATGCCGGGGGCGTGGTGATCGCGCCCGGGAAGATTACCCGCTGGACCGGGCTCGAACGCGCCGCGAAGGGGTTCGTTATCACCCAATATGACATGTACGGTATCGAGGAACTTGGCCTGGTGAAGATCGACCTGTTAAGCCAGCGGGCGCTGGGCGTGCTCAAGGATGCCTCACGCATGGTCCGGGAGAACACCGGGACCCCGCCCCCGGTGGAGGACACCGGGCGCATCTTCACCGATCCCGCGACACGGAAGCTGCTCCGCACCGGTGATACGATGGGAGTTTTCTACGTCGAATCGCCGGGCATGCGTGTGCTCCTGCGCAAGTTGGAGTGCGACAATTTCGAGCTGCTGACGGCGGCCAGTTCCGTGATCCGGCCGGGTGTCAGCGAATCGGGCATGATGCAGCAGTACATCGAGTGTGTGCGGGATCCCGCGAAAGCGGTCTATCTCCACCCGAAGATGCGCGAGCTCCTGGGCGAGACGTTCGGGGTGATGATCTACCAGGAGGATGTGATCAAGGTCGCCCACCGTCTCGCCGGTCTCAGTCTCAGCCGCGCGGACAGCCTGCGCCGGGCGATGAGCGGGAAACACCGCTCGCCGGGTGAGATGGAGAGATTGCACGGGGAATTCCTTCAGGGATGCCGGGGCAACGGTATCGAGGAGCCGGCGGCACGCGAGATCTGGCGCCAGATCGCCTCCTTCGCGGGGTACGCCTTCTGCAAGGCTCACAGCGCCTCCTTCGCCGTGCTGTCGATGCAGATCGCCTACCTCCGGGCTCATCACCCGGCCGAGTTCATCGCGGCGGTGCTGGCGAACGGGGGCGGATACTACAGCCAGGCGGCCTATGTCGAGGAGGCGCGGCGGATGGGGCTCACGGTCCGGCTCCCGGATGTCAACCGCAGCTCCCTCGAACACCGCGGCGCCGGGCGGAGCATCCGGCTCGGGCTGAAGGGGATCGGCGTGCTGCGCGAGGAGACACCGGGGCGGATCATCGCGGAACGGGAAGCGAACGGTCCCTACACCGGCCTTGGCGATTTTCTCCGGCGGATTCGGGTTGCCCGTGACGAGGCCGAGGCGCTGATCTCCTGCGGCGCGTTCGATTTCACCGGCGAGCGGCGCCCCACGATGCTGCGCAACCTGCGCGCGGCGTTCGATTCGATGCGGGTCGGCCCCGGCCCGCTGGCCGCGGGGGTCGAGGACCCGTTCAGCGGCCTGAACCCGGTCCCGGACTGGACAGCGGAGGAGAAATGGGCCGCCGAGCGGCGTCTGCTCGGGTTTTCCCCGGGTCCGCATCCCCTGTCGCTGCTTGCGCTTCCCTCTGATGGCTGTTCACCCGCCCGGGCGCTCGAGGGGAACATCGGGAAACAGGTGGCGATGATCGGATGGGCGTACGCGCACAAACGCATCACCACTCGCGCGCGGAGGGAGACGATGCTCTTCCTCTCCCTCGAGGACCTCACGGGCACGTTCGAGGCCACCCTTTTCCCACGTGTCTACCGGCGGTATGCCCCGATCCTCCGCGGGCACGGCCCGTTCCGCATCGAGGGGAGGGTGGAGGAGGATCATGGAGTGGCGACCCTCGTGGCACGGCGGGTGGAGAGGGTCGGGCGTCCCGCCGCGCACGCAACCCGGCGGCGGACTCGCGAGTGAGAAAGAAAGAGGGCGGCCCCCGGCGTGAAAAAAGGAGGAAATTTCCGCTTGCAGGTGGGAAGGTTGAGTTCTATATTCCGCCCCGATACAGGAAGAGTACCGAAAACAAGGTGGGCCGATGTTCAAGCGAATCGCAATGCTGTTTCTCGCCCTGGCGGTGGGGTGGACGATCGCACTTGCGGGGATCACCCAGTCCCCGGAAATCGAAGCGAAGATGAAACAGCTCGAAACCCTTCGCGAACAGATGGCGAACGCCGAATCACCGGAAGCGTACGACGTACTGTTGCAGCAATACAAGGCGCTCGAAGCGGAGATCCAGTCCCTGATGGACGCGATGAAAGCGGACCAGGCGACTCGCACCAAGGCGATCACGAAGTACAATGAGGGGATCAAAAACCTTCGCGCCCGTCGTTACAGTGATGCCGTCACCGCCCTCCAGGAATCCGCGAAGCTGAACCCGCTGGAACCGAAGACCTTTTACAGTCTCGGCATCGCATTTCAGCGTCTCAAGAAATACCAGGACGCGCTGGACGCCTTCACGCAGGCGACGAAGCTGAATGGGAACTATGTCCGGGCACACACCGCGCGGGGCCTGCTCCTCAGCCGGATGAAGCGGCTGGATGAGGCGGTCAAGGCGTTCCAGTCCGCGGTCGCGGTGCAGGATGCCTCCGCCAAGGACCGCGCCAAGGCGTTCAACGGACTCGGGCTTGCCTACCATCGCCAGAAAAACGACCGTCAGGCGGTGAGCGCCTACCAGCAGGCGACGAACCTGATGCCCGAGTATGCCGAGGCGTGGTTCAACATGGGCAAGGCGTACGAGGCGCTGAAGGATTATACCTCGGCGGTGGACGCCTTGAAGAAGGCCGTGGAACACGCGCCCAAGGACTACAAGTACCATACCGCCCTCGCCGAGAACCTGAACAAGCTGAGCCGGTTCAGCGAGGCCGCGAGCGCCGCGGCGAGGGCCACGGAGATCAACGCGAATTACGCCCCGGCATGGTTCGAGCTGGGCTGGGCGTATGAACACCTCAACAAGAGCTCGGATGCGATCGCTGCCTATCAGAAGGCGGAGAAGGACCGCAACTACCGCCAGGCGGCCGAATACCAGATCAAGTCGATCCGCGGGGAGTTCTGAGCGGGCCGCGGGAACATGGATTCAAGCGGGCGTCTTCGGGCGCCCGTTTCCTCTAGGGGGAAGGGAAACCGCGACCGGGAAAAAGCGCGGGATCGCCGGATGAATCGCGGTTTCCGGGCGTGCCGCACGGCGCTGAAACGAGGCGGGGAGGAGACAGGATGATGGCACCGGAGAGAAAAGTTGCCGCTTCGGACGGGCACGATTCCGGCGCGGGTGCGGCGTTCTCCCTCGCGCGTCTCGCCGCCCTGCTGGTGTTCCAGCGGAACGAGGAGGCCGCCGGGGCGATCCGGGAGCTTCGCGCCGATGGGACCGGGCGCGAGGCGGTGCGTGAAGCCATCCTGCAAACCTACCTCCATGACGGGTATCCGACGGCGCTCGAGGGGATGATTCTGCTCGGCGATGTCTGGCCCGGCGACCCGGCTCCCGTGGAAGAGGGCGACTATGGGAACTGGGAGGAGTGGGACCGGCGCGGGCGGGAACTGTACGAGAGGATCTACGGTTCCGTCGCCGAACCGCTGAGATCGAGGGTAGATTCCCTGAGCCCGGAACTCGCCCGCTGGATGATCGTCGAAGGCTATGGCAAGGTCCTCTCGCGCGGCGTGCTGGCGGATACGACCCGCGAACTGATCTCCGTGGCGGTGCTCGCGTCGAAGGCGCGGTTGCGCCAGCTTCACAGCCACCTGCGGGGTGCGCTGCGCGTGGGGTGCGATCCTGATGTCCTCGACAAGCTTCTTCGGATGATCGTCGCTCTCCTCGGCCCCGGCGAGGGAGAAAAGGTGCTTCGCCTCTGGGACGACCTGCAACAGGGGAAGGGGGGCGACACGCGGCTTTAAAGCGCCGGCTTATCCGTACCTTACGCCTCATGCTCCTCCTGCGCCGATGTTCTCCGACTTCTGCCATATTCTGCCATCCTGACAGAGATCCGCAAACATCGCAATAAGGGCTCGAATCCCATCGTCACAAGAGTTTTCGTGCCGGGGCGGGAGGACCGGTCGAGGTGAAACCTGTTGGATTCTCCCAACGTTCGCAATCGGGGCTTTCTGTTGACGATTTTCCAACGGGTTGCCATAGAATAAGAAGTGTGGATTGCGGATTTCGCGGCGTGCACTTCCAGTTCACACCCCGATTCTCCCCTTGGAGTACGCGTCGTCCGAAGTGGCACGGGGATTGCTGATTGGGTGTGCGAAGAACTACAACAACGGTGATTTGCTACGGATGAAAGGGAAAGGCAAGATGGACAAGATCATCGGTATAGACCTCGGAACAACGAACTCGGTGGTCGCCGTGATGGAGGGCGGTGAGCCCGTCGTCATCCAGAACGCGGAAGGCGCCCGGACGACCCCCTCGGTGGTGGCGTTCACCAAGTCCGGAGAGCGTCTCGTCGGCGCCCCCGCCAAGCGCCAGGCGATCACCAATCCGGAGAATACGATCTCCTCGATCAAGCGGTTCATGGGCCGCACCTTCGACGAGGTCGGCAACGAGATCAAGGAAGTGCCGTTCAAGGTGACTTCCGGGAAGAACAACAAGGTCGAGATCGACGTCTCGGGGAAGACGTACACCCCGCCCGAAATCTCGGCGATGATCCTGCAGAAACTGAAGCAGGCGGCCGAGGATTATCTCGGGCACGAGGTGAAGCGCGCGGTGATCACCGTGCCCGCCTACTTCAACGACTCCCAGCGGCAGGCGACCAAGGACGCCGGCGAGATCGCCGGTCTGAAGGTGGAGCGGATCATCAACGAGCCGACCGCGGCTTCCCTCGCCTACGGCCTTGACAAGAAAAAGGATGAAAAGGTCGCCGTGTTCGACCTCGGCGGCGGGACGTTCGACATCTCGATCCTCGATATCGGGGACGGCGTGTTCGAGGTGAAGTCCACCAACGGCGACACCCATCTCGGCGGGGATGATTTCGATCAGCGCATCATCGAGTGGCTGGCCGATGAGTTCAAGAAAGAGACCGGCATCGACCTGCGCAAGGACAAGATGGCGTTGCAGCGGCTGAAGGAAGCGGCGGAGAAGGCGAAAATCGAGCTCTCCAGCGTCGCCCAGACCCAGATCAACCTGCCGTTCATCACCGCCACCCAGGAGGGGCCGAAGCACCTCGACATGAACCTCACCCGGGCGAAGTTCGAGAGCCTCGTGGCGGACCTGATCGAAAGGGCGATCGGACCCTGTAAGCAGGCGCTGAAAGACGCCAAGCTGTCGGTCAGCGACATCGACGAGGTGATCCTGGTCGGCGGCTCCACCCGCATCCCGGCTATCCAGGAAGAGGTGGAGAAGTTCTTCGGCAAGAAACCGCACAAGGGGGTCAACCCGGATGAGGTCGTCGCCGTCGGCGCGGCGATCCAGGGCGGCGTGCTCGCGGGCGATGTGCAGGATGTGGTCCTCCTCGATGTCACCCCGCTTTCCCTCGGCATCGAGACCCTCGGCGGCGTGGCGACCAAGCTGATCGAGGCGAACACCACCATCCCGACCCGCAAGTCGGAGATCTTCTCGACCGCCTCGGACGGCCAGACCACGGTGGACATCCACGTGCTGCAGGGGGAGCGTCAGATGGCCGCGGACAACAAGACCATCGGCCGCTTCCAGCTCACAGGGATTCCGCCGGCTCCGCGCGGCGTCCCGCAGATCGAGGTGACCTTCGACATCGATGCGAACGGCATCCTTTCGGTGAGCGCGAAGGACAAGGCCACCGGCAAGGAGCAGTCGATCAAGATCGAAGCCTCCTCCGGCCTGACCAAGGAAGAGGTCGAGAAGATGAAGGAGGACGCCAAGCGTCACGCCGAGGAGGACGCCCGCCGGCGCGAGGAAGTTGATACACGCAACGAGGCGGATGCCCGTGTCCACCAGACCCGGAAGCAGGTCGAGGAGCTGGGCGACAAGATCAGCGCCGAGGACAAGGGCAAGCTGAACAGCGCGGCGGAGAAGGTGGAGAACGCCCTCAAGAGCGGGAGCCTGGCGGAGATCAAGGCCGCCGATGAGGAACTCGCCAAGACCTGGCAGGAGGTCTCCACGCGCCTTTACCAGCAGGCCGGCGGTGCGGAAGCCGGTGCCGGCGCGGAAGCTGGCGAAGCCGGGGAACCCTCGGGCGAGGAGGAGGTCGAGACCGCCGATTACGAGGTGGTGGACGATGATGACAAGTGATCCTCGTCCCTGAAACCGCCCGTTTGACGATAGATGAAGGGGTAGGGGCACGGCGCTAGCCGCGGTGAAGCCTTTGGCGCAGCCATGGTGCCGTGCCCCACCGAAAACAGCGAAGGGGCCCCGCTACGTGTAGCCAGTTTCTCGTGACGGCGTAGCGTAGCGAAGCCAAAGAGAAATGAAGCTCCCTTTGAGGGATCTCAGCGCTAGTACGAGCATATTATTAGTGAAATGATGGATCGCAACTATGATATATAAAGAGTACTTAGAAGAGTTCGCCCCCTTAGCCAATGAAGCCACACAAGAGATCTTCGAGGCAGCTTGGAATAACCAAACTCATCCCCAAGACTTGCTTCTTGTTATCCTTCATGGTTTTTTCGATAAACTACTCGCCAACAATACTCACCATGGTCTCAGTCCATATATGATCGTCGGGTGGCCCGGGACTTCAGTCCTGTCTCTTACTCACATCTTTCTGGAGGAGTGA
>CAYOKT010000026.1:0-35538 GCA_964404605.1 uncultured bacterium | reverse complement strand
GACTCTTAATCCGTTGGTTCCAGGTTCGAGTCCTGGATGGCGTACTACGAGAAAAGAAAGGGTTGCGAAGCGATTCGCAACTCTTTTTTCCGCTCTTGTAGCACGATTTCCTATGCGTGAAAAATCAGGACTCGCGGAGGTATTCCGTTGTGCAAGGACGGTCTCTGCAATGCGATCGATTCCCCCTATTCCACCGGTCCACGGACGGTGATCAGTTCCGCGGCGATGGAGATCGCGATCTCCCCGGGTGTTCGGGCCGGGATGTCGAGTCCGATGGGAGCGTGCACGGCATCGATCGCCGCCTCAGTCCAGCCCGCCGCCTTCAGCTCTTTGCGCATGTGAACCGCCTTCTTCCTGCTGGCGATCACCCCGAGGTAGGCGACCTTCCGGTTCTTCAGCGCCTTGAGAATCTCGAAGTCGACCTTGTGCGAACCTGTCATGATGATCACGGCATCCCGTTCGGAGAAGGTGGCTTTCTCCGCCGACCGGACGGGGTCCCCGACCCGGATAGACATCGCATCGGGAAACGATTCCCGGTCGGCGTACTCTTCCTTTTCCTCGTAGACGATCACCGAGTACCCGGCCATCGCGGCGAGGTGTGCCGTGGGGCGCGCCACGTGCCCCGCGCCGAAGAGATGCAGGATCTGTCTCGCCGGGCGGGGATGGAACAGGATCGTCACCGAGCCGCCGCAGATCGACCCCGTCTCCTTCCCCTCGACATCGTTCAGGCTGTATTTCCTCAGGACGGGTTTGCCGGAGGCGATCACTTCCAGCGCGACCTCCGCGCAGGTGCGCTCAATGCTCGCGCCGCCGATGGTTCCGATGGTCGAGCCGTCATCGCGCACGAGCATCGCGGCACCGGCCCTGCGCGGCACCGAACCCGACGTCTCCGCCACGGTGACCAGGCAGAACGCGCGCCCCGCCCGGTCGAGTTCGCCCGCCTCTTGCCAGAGAGAATCGCCTGTCATCTTGACCTTCCTCGTTCCTCCAGCCGGATGAACCGGCCGCTGTTTTCCGCTTCCAGCCATTCCTCCCTCGTGTTCACATTCAGCAAGACGCCCCGGTCCCCTGTCTCGACCTCGACCACCAGGTCCGGGTGTGCGGAATATACCCATCGCGCACCGGCCTCGAGCGGCGCCCGCCGGAGACAGGGGATCGTATCGACTCCGAAGAGGGGGGGATGCCCTCGCTTCCCCTCGAAGGTGGGGATGGTGATCCTGTCCGCCGCCGCGCGTTCCAGGAGTCGGCTGATGGTCACGGGCAGCTCGTCGATCCGCACCCCGGTGGCGTCGTAGATCGCGTTGAGGATCGCTCCACAGTTCCTGATCGATATAGCGGTGTCCGGTCGTCTATTCCCCTCACCGGCGCTATGACCAGTCGCAGGTATTATACCTGCGCCACATGCCCGCGTCCATTGCGACATCATCTCCGAGTCATGGAGCCGCTGAGGCGCCGCTTGCATGATCCTATAAGAAAATCACCATTTGCGCATCAGTACCCCTTGTGACGCAGTGAAATCTGTTCCATCTTCTTTCCGGGTCATGGCTGTATCCTTGAGTGAAAAGAGGCATGGTGCGGTTCTGATACAGTCAGATTTCCGCTTGTTCGAAACAGCAGGTGTCATCCCATTACACCCCCGTGGCGGAGACAGGGAGGAGAAACTAATGAGGAAAAGTGAGGCGACGCTTGTCGAGGGTTGCCGGGTGTTCGTGTGGGAGCATCTGCATCCAAGGTGCGACGTTTTCTTCCTTCATGGTCTTCCCCTCTCCTCCGGCATCTTCGGTAAGCAGTTTGAGAGCCACCTGTTCGATGAATGTCGTTTGATCTCAGTGGACTTGCCCGGGCATGGCGAGTCGCCTCCCGCCGCGGATCCCATGGCGATTTACTCCTTGCCTTCCCTCGGGCGTCTTGTTGCCGCAATCGCACATCAAGTTTGCCGTAACCCTGTGATTTATGTTGGACATAGTCTTGGGGGGCATCTTCTCCTTGAGGGGTTCGAAGGACTATACTCTCCGGCCGGGATCGTTCTGTCAGGGAATGCACCTCTCGGCACCCAGGTGGATTTTGCCCAATGCTACCACACCGATCTTCCCGCCTTCGGCGCGTTGTTCCAGGAGGTGTATGATGAAGAAGCTGTCGAGGCTATCTGTCGCGTCCTCTTCGCGCCGGATTACCCTACTCCACAGGATGTAAAGGAAATGGTGAGAAGTTCCGATGGAGGTCTGAGGACCGGGATCCTGGACATGAGTGAGGAGGATAGGACTCCGCGAGACGAGGTGGCCGTCGCCTCATCCCTATCGATCCCATTGGCCATCCTCCAGGGTGAGCAGGACCAATCCACCCGGCTGGACTACCTGCGCCTCCTTCAGTTACCCACCCTGTGGCGAGGCGAGATACAGATTATCCCGGGCGCAGGACACTGCCCCCAATGGGAAAAAGCGGATGACTACAACAATCTGCTGTCCGCGTTCATCCGGAAGGCGTTGCCCACGTTATCCTAAGCCGTCAGGACTCGAACAGTCCCCTTGGTGAAGCCGATCCTTTGAACCCTCATACCCTTCGAACCCGCAGGGCGGCCCCGGGACGCCGCAACGATCCGGGACCGCCCTTTCGGGCTGTATCTACTTCACCAACAAGAGTTTACGAACCGCCCGGTCTCCCTGGCTGGTGGTTACCTGCAGGAAATACAGCCCGGCGGGTCGGTCGGTCGCCGACCAGCTCAACGTATGCAACCCGGAATGCATGGATTCGTTGGTCAGGACCGCCGTTTCACGCCCGAGCATGTCGTAGACGACCGCACGTACGGCCGCGGACTGCTGCAACGCGATGGTCACCTTGACCGTGGAGTTAAACGGATTCGGGAAAACTTCACTGATCGCGAACCCACGCGGGATGTCCCCGGCCTCGGTCTCACCGGCCGCCGTGGTCGGGGTGAGGTACAGCCGCCAGGGTTCCTCGCAGCGGGTGGAATCGTCCCCGGAGTGAGCCCACACCTCCCAGTCGACCTGGCGCATCCGGTCAGCCGGCAAGCCGAGCGTATCGATCTCGCCGAGAGTCTGGGAAGTCGACGGAAGCCCTTGCAGTGAGACAATCACCGGCGTGAAGCTCGAGTCACCGGGAAGGGAGAAGGTCCAGACCGCGTGATAGGTGACCGTGTCGCCGTCGGGATCCACGCTCTCTTCCCAGGCGAACAGGATTGAGTACCCTGCGCTGTCCGGCAGGGTGATACTCACCCCATCCTCAGGTGAAAGAAGGGAGAAGTCCGATGGTGGTTCATCACCGCCGCCCACCGACACATGGAACCGCCGATTCACCTCTGTCGACCAGGTGGTTGCGCCTTCGTCGTCGATGGCGCGGACGGCCCAGTAGTAGGTTCCTTCAACGGCCTGGTAGAGATAATCGGCGGGGGTCCAATCGACGTGGGCGATCGGGTCGGGTGGATCATCGGTGTCGATCGGCTCCGAGGAGATGAAGACGTCATATTCGACCGTGCCGCCGTCCGGGTCTTCGGTTGGCCACCACATCATCCCGATCCCGCCCGGTTCGAAGGTGGCGCCGTCCGCCGGTTCGCGCAGGGAGAAGGGTGCCGGCGGGGAGCCCTCCCCGGTGGTGAAGCTGAACGATTCGTTTGCCCACACGTCCAAACCGTCCAGGTTGACCGCGAGGATATGCCAGGTATAGGTCGTCCCGAACTCCAGGTTAAACAATGTGATGTTCGTTTGGGTCCAGCCGGACAGGTAGTATGCGGGGGGGTCATTCTCGTCGATCGGCTGGGTTGAAAGGTAAACCGTATAACTCACTTCGTCGCCGTTGGGATCGACCGATGGCTCCCATGTTATCGGCACATTGTTCCCGTCGACCGTCGCGCCGTTCCCGGGGGTGAGCAGGGAAAAGGGGCCCGGTGGAGTGGGGAAATGGACCGTGAACCAGGAGTGCGAACCGGTCATGATCGTCTCGTGGCCGTCATGATCGATCGCGGCGATCTGCCAGTAGACGTCGGTCCCTTCCACGAAGGGACCCGGGAAGGTATAGGTGGTCTCCGTAAGATCGGGAACAATCGCAGGGTTGTTGTAGGGTATCTCCGTGTCCCAGCGGAGTTCGTATGTCACCAGGTCGTTCCCGTCGGGGTCCACGGACTCTTCCCAGACGATGGTCGGCGTGGTGTCCGCCACCCTCTCGCCGCCCGCGGGGCTGACCGGGGAGAACGCGCCCGGCGGATGGCCAAGGTTCGCCCACCATTTGACCACACCGCCTGAGCTGCCGTTGTACCCCGCGCCGAGAACATCCAGGTCGCCGTCGGAATCCAGATCGCGCATGATGAGCTGTGCCGGCACCCACCCGCCCGCCTGGGAAGGCAGGTCGCCGAGGTTCGGGCGGGGTTGGTACCACCCGCCGCCATTGTTGTACCACTTGACGAATGTCGAACCCGTGCTTCGCAGGATGGCAAAATCCTCCAGGTTGCTGCTTGTCAGATCACCCGATACGATCCGGTAGATGTCGCTGTCGTTCGTCAGGGTATGCGAGACCCAGGTATCCCCGCCCTGCTGTTCGTACCACCGGATGCCATTCGCCCCGGCGGCGAAGATGTCGATGTCGCCGTCACCCTCCCCGTCCAGAGCGCAGACACTCCAGATGTTGTTGAAGGAACCGGGCGTCATCACGGTGTGGACAGTTGACACTCCGAACTCGGAATCTTCGTTTTCGATCCAGACCAGCTCCTGCGGGTTGTAAGCCGATGCGATCACCAGGTCCATATCGTTGTCTCCATCCATGTCGACCGGATACGGGTTCGTCGGGCCGTTCATGGGGTAGGCGAAGATGGACTGGCTGAAAGTGCCGTCACCGTTGTTCTGCCAGAACGCGTAGGCATCACCCGTGTGACTCGCGCCGAGCAGATCGACGTGGTTGTCATTGTTCACGTCCACGGCGACCAGGTTGTGGAGGCCGGGAAAGTTGCTGTCGATCCGCGGCCGAAAGGTGAAAAGTCCGTTCCCTTCGTTGCGGTACCAACGCAGACCCACGGTGGACGAGATGCTGCCGACTGCGATATCCAGATCATTATCGTTGTCCGCGTCCAGCATGGCGATGGTAAATGCTTGGCTCTGCTCCGCGATGAAGTGGTACGTCCAGCCGTCCCCGTCAGCCTCGAGCCAGCCGAACTCGTCTGACTCGTAAGCGATCAGGGCGATGTCCCGGTCTCCGTCGCCGTCGAGATCGCCGACATCGAGGTATCGGATGCCATCGACGTCTGTCGGGTGGCCGTCGAACAGGGTCTGCTCGACCCATTCCGGGTCCTGCGCGGCCGCCATCCCCGCCATCGCGAGGAGGGCGAGGAGGGAGGTCAAGAGGCTGTTTCGCATTGTTCTCATGTTTGTCTCCTCATTGCATCGATCGTGGTGGATCGCTTGATTCCGCCTATTTCAGCCGCATCACCTTGCGTCGCGCCATGAAACCGGATTCACTCTCGACCTGCAGGAAGTAGAGGCCCGAGGGACCTTTCGCCTCCCAGGAGAGAGTATGGTAGCCGGGGGCGAGACGACCGAGGTCACGGTTGGTCACCAACTGGCCGAGGACGTTGAAGACACGGAGACGGACCCGATCGGCCAGGGGTACGGCGAGGGTGATGTTGACCGATGGATTGAAGGGGTTGGGATAGCAGTGGGTGATGGCGAACCGGTTCGGCAGGCCGCCGGTCTCGCTTACGGATTCCACCTCGGAGGTGGCGACGATGCTGATCCCGGTTTCGGATCCGCCGGGCAGGGTGAGGGCCGGATGCGCCCGCAGGTCGTACGAATCTCCGTTCAGGGTCGCCTGGAGGGAAAACTCATCCGGGAGATTGTCCGAGAGGTCTTCGAAGCTGATCTGGATGTCGCCCTCAGCCGCCGCGGTGACCATAAAGGTCCAGGTATAGGCCTCCCCGGCGGCGATGGGAAAGATCACGTCCCGGACGAATCGTTCGCCTGCCGGGTTGTTCCACTCGGGGTGATCCGCCGCGAATCGTAGCACGGATCCATCGGGCGGATTGGGCGGCGCGGGTAGGTCGAAGGCGATGTCGAACCCCGCGGTGGCGTTCGGGTGGACGCCGAACCCGCCGGTTGAGACGACGCGGCCGTTCTGCTCGAGCGCGACCGGGACGAACCAGCCCTCTTCCTCTTCATCGAGTTCGCCGCCTCCAGGCCGTGTCCCTTCGGCGTCCAGCCCCGCCTCCGTCCACCAGCGGGCCTGGTAGGTGACGAGGTACAGGTCCGGTTCCATGGCGTAGAGCCAGTGGCCCTGCCAGGCGGCAAAGCTGTCCGGCAGGGTGTAGGCGCCGCCTGCCGCGTCGTAGCCGTAAATCGCCGGGCTGATCAGCCCCGCGGCCACCGCGCCGTCATACTGGTACCCCACCTCCTCGGCGTCGGTGATGATCAGCGAGTCGAGAGGGGTGGCGACAGGGAGGCCGTTGCCGACCAGGTTCCACCCGGTATGCAGCACCTGGTAGGAATAGGGGGATGCCGGGAACCCTTCCACCGTCAGCGTGGCGGGGTTTTCCACGTTCGCGAGCCAGTGGCCGTTCGGGAAGGAGAGGGCGTCCACCACGGAGTAGCCGCCGTCGGGACGGTAGTCGTAGAAAAACGCCGGTCCGTCCAGGTCATCGCCGAACAGGCCGCTGATCGTGTTGTCCAGGGAAAAGAGGGGCAGGCCGAGCAGACTCCAGCCGGCATCGACAGCATAGTCCGATGCGAAGGGGCCGATGGTCAGGGTGTCGGTGTAGGCGACCGCCTCGCGCCCGAGGATGTCTGTTACCTCGATGCGGAGCTGCGAGTAGATGCTGTACAGGTCGGGAGTTGTCCAGGGGAAGAGCACGGGGTCCTCGGTGAACTGACCCAGCAGGTCCCAGGTGTTCCCGAGATCGGTGGTGCTGTAAACCCGCAGCGTGGCGAGTCCGCCCGGCGCCGATGCGAGCCACGAGAGCGGGACCGTCTCGTCCGCCGGGAGCACGGTATCGGCGGGGGAGGGAAAGACCCATGCCACGGACGGGGGATCCGTGGCGCCGCCGACGATCAGGTCGAACTCCGCCGGGTCCACCGCCGCGGTGAAGGCGTAGTTCGGATCAGCGCCGAGGTCATGGGATTCCCCGGTCGCGATGTTGTACAGGGTGACATTGTACTCCGCCGGGATGTCGGCAAGGGTGAACTCCAGGTTCACCGTGGAATCGACCTGGTCGGTGGCTACTTCGAAGGTCCACCTCTTCAGTGCTTCGCTCAGATCGTCGTTGCCGTTACGAGCGTCTACCATGAAATCGGGACCGGTGGGAACACTCCATTCGGGATGAGGGAAGGAAACCGAGAGGAAATCGGATGCCGGCGGAGCGGGTTTGGGTATGTCGATGCCGGCGTCGTAGCCGTCCGTGGCCTCCGGGTCGAGTGCGGCGATCGCATTCTCATCGGCGAGGAGGCCGGCGGCGGCCGACTGAACCGTGGCGCTGATGGATAGGGTCGGCGGCCCGGAGGATTCGGACTCCGTGAAACGCATCATCCAGAAATCGGTGATCGTGGTCAGGGAAAAGGTCAGTCCTCCGGCGTACACGTCACCCTCGGGGGTCGTAAGGCAATCCCGGAACTGATCGAACCAGGTGGGGTCGCCGTAGTGGTCTTCCCAGGTGACAACACCCGCCGGCGACACACGGAACAGGTACCCGTCCTGGCCCCAGTTATTGGCGATGCTGGCGACGAAGAAACCCCCATCCGTGGCAGGTGAGATACCTTCCGGGTATTGGCCGATCTCATCGACTCCCTCGACCTCGATCTGGCCGCCGGTCGTCAGCTTTCCATACCACGCGTATCCTGCCCCACTGACGTTCGCTGTTCCCGCAAACCCGACATGGCCGCTGGTGAGCAGGCAGACGGCGACGAACTTCACCGCGCCGACTCCATCGAGAGAGGTGGGAACTTCGAGGGTCTGCAGGCTGTCACCAGCGGAGTCGACCCACATCAGCAATCCCGTATCGTTGCTGCTGCCGCCCGCGATCAGGTAGTTCCCATCGGGGAGGACGAGCAGGTCTTCCGGTTCCTGTTGATGGGCTATGTCCGTGCTCGTGTACAGCTCATCCCAGACCACGTTGCCTGCGCTGTCTGTGCGGATCAGCCGGATTCCGCTGAGAAGAGGCAGCTCGACCGCGGCGTCGACGAGGATGAGATAGCCGCCGTCCGGCAGGGCGCGAAGCGTGAGAGGGTCATCAAACAGGGCGCGCTCATAGACATGCGACCAGTTGCCGGAGGGGGCGCCGACCCGCCGCAACCGCACCTCGGCGTCGTCACCGTTCCCCTGTTGGCTGAGAACGATGTAACCGCCGTCGGGATCGATCAGGATGTCGTCGATCCGGTCGCCCGACTCCGTCGATTCCCAGACCAGGGCGCCGGTGCCGTCCGGTTGGAACTCGAAAATCGCTCCCTGGGAATTGCGTTCTCCGGCGAGAATGACGCTCCCGCTTGGTGTGAGCGCCATGCAGAATCCCTGCTCCGTCCCCGGATCGATGTAAATGGACGACCAGACGGACTCCATCGTTTGCGCCGGCGCTGCCGCCGCGAAGAGCAGCGGGCTGAGCAGTACCATCATCCATCGTTTCATGATCAATCTCCTAACCTAAGTATTAACAATCTTTTGTTAGTTTGTTTCACACAGAAACAGGCACGATATTCCCCCGGCAGCACATCAATCGGTTTCCGACCGGGAATCGGCTGTGCGGCTTGTGCTACTTCAGGTAGATCACCTTGCGGACCGCCTGGAAACCGCTCGACGAGGTCACCCGGAGGAAATACACCCCGGTCGACCCTTCGGGCCGCCATACGGCATGGTGATACCCGGGTTGCAGGTTGGGCAGATGTTTCCGGTAGATTTCGCGCCCCAGGAGGTCGAAGATGCGCAGGGTTGCATCACCGGGCCGGGGCACGGTGAGTGTGATGTTCAAGGCCGGGTTGAACGGGTTGGGATAGAGGGATCGTATCGCCCATTGCGAGGGGATCGGCGCGGTGTTTTCGGCCAGGCCCAGCGAGGGGAGGAGGTAGAACACCCAGTATTCCTCCGACTCGACCGTATCCTCCTGCGAGACCGCCCGGACCCACCACCACACCTCGAGCAGCTCGGACCCGGTTTCGATCCCCATGCTGTCCGGCAGGTTGATCTCCCGGGTCGGGAAGGAAAGGCCGGCAGCCGAGAAGAAGTCGTTCCCGCCCGCCTCGTCATACACGTCGAGGAACACCTCGTAGCGCACATCGCCGTCCGGATCGGGATCGATCGATGCTTCCCATTCCAGGATGACCACGCCACCCGTCGAACCCACTTCGAGGGAGTCCTCATCCAAGGGGCTGAGCAGGTGGAAGTCCGAGGGAGGGTTGGGCGCGCTCAGGGTGAAGGTGAACTCCACCGGCGAGCACCAGGTGCGGAAGCCGAGTGCGTCCTCGGCGCGGACCGCCCAGTGGTAGGCGGTTTCGTCCTCTCCCTCAAAGGTGAATGCGGTCGAGGTCAACCCAGCTGCGAGCGGCTCGGGCGGATCCTCCGGATCGATCGGTTCCGTACCGAGGTACAGGGTGTAGGTGATATCGTCCCCTTCAGGGTCCACCGCCGCTTCCCAGCTCATCATAACCGAGAGGTTCCCGATGACCGACCCGTCGGCCGGCGCCAGCAGCGAGAACTCCTCCGGGGCGGATGCGGCGCCGACCACCAGCAGGAAGTAGGATTCGACATTCTCGGCGGTGAACGCATGGTCGCCGACATTCACCACATCGTGCAGGTCTCCGGATTGCAGGTCGACGAGTGTGACCGGATACTCCCCGGGCAGAGCATCTGACAGGGGAAAGGAGAGCACAACCGTTTCGCCGACCTGGTCCGTGCGGACCCGGACCTCCCAGACCTTGGCGGTTTCGGAGAGGTTGTCGTGGGCGAAGCGCGCGTCCACCATGAAGCTCGATCCGGAGGGCGCTCCCCAGTCCTCGTGGGGAAAGTCGACAGACAGGTAGTCGGAGACGGGAGGTTCGGGTTTGGGTTGATCGAGGCCGGGGTCGTACTCGTCCGTGGCGCCCAGCAGCAGGACTGCTTTGGATCCCTCGTCGATGAGCGTTTCGCCGGAACCGTCAGTCAGGGTGGCGACGATGCCGGCGGAGGCGGGGAGTTCGTCGACCGCTTCGGTGAAGATGACCAATCCTCGAGGCGAACCCGGCTGGGTCACTGTCCCGCTGAGGACGACGTTGCCCTCAGCGGTCACCGCGAGATCGACGATGTCCGCCTCGTAGCCGTGCTGCGCATAGGCGTAGGATTGCGACCAGAGCACCTCGCCGTGGATGCCTGCACGCGCCAGGAAAGGTTCATCCGTCCCGACGATATCCTTTCCGGCGACGACAAAGGTGCCGTCCGCCATGGGTTCGATCCCGACGAAGTGGGCATTGGTTCCCGTACCGAAATCGGGTGCCGCTGCCCAGAGCAGCTCCCCCTCCGGTCCGGCGACGCCGTAGAAGTTCCCGGACGAGGCGAAGGCAAAACCACCGTTCGGCAGGAGAGCGATGTCATGGATCTCGAAATTGGTATAGCCCCGTGTCCACACTTCATCCCCGTCCGGGTCGAGTCTCATCGCGAACCCTGCGAAGGTGGGGTGCCCGGAGTAATCGCCCCCCACGAGGAAGTCGCCGTCCGGGAGCACTGCGACGGTGTGGCCGCGCTGTTGGACCCCGATGCCGTAGTCACGCTCCCAGACCACCCCTCCGTCCCCGTCGGTACGGAGGATGTGCAGATTTCCTTCGCTCGAGGAGATCCAGCGGTAGCCGACGAGGAGAAAGCCGCCGTCCGGGGTCAGGGCGATGTCGAACGCCTCCTCGTCGTTGGGGGCGTCATAGACTTCGTACCAGTCCACCCCCGCGCTGGAGGCGTACTGCAGCATGAAGTCCTTGCTACCGTTCTCTTCGGAGTAGCCGACTGCGGCATAGGCGTTCTCCGCGACCTGCACGACCTTGCGGGGGTGCTCGGTGGAGTCGTTGGGGGTAGAGACCGACCAGGGAATCACCCTGTCATCGTTGAACTTCGTGAGCAACACGTCGTATTCACCCCGGCCGCCTCGGACGCTGTAGATCCGGCCGCACTGGATAATCCCCCCGTCATCCGTCAGATCGATTCCCTCCCCTACCACGTCGAAGTTCACCCCGACGTGCCGGGTCCAGAGGGTGTCCGGCGCCTGGGCGGTGGCGATTACAGCGGGCAGGATCGCCAGTAGTATTGCCAGGGGAAATCTTCGCATCTTCCTCTCCTGAATTTGCTATGACCCTTGCCGGTTGATTGGTTCGTCGATGGAACGAGTCTTCCCGGGGAGGGTTTTCACTCCCCCAGGGCTTCCAACAGTCGCTCCCTGTCCAACGGGAGGACAAAACGGCCGAACTCCTCCCCGTTCCTGTAGATGAGGAGTGCCGGGAGACGTTGGATCCGGAAGCGTTCCAGCATCTTGTCGTCGTGGTGCGACAGGATGTATGCGTTGATGGACCTTCCGTGGATCTCAATCATCTCGACCAATTCCCGAATGACTTCCCGCCTCATCCCGTCGTACCCCGGGAAAGCGAGAAGGACATCTCCCCTTTTTTGCAGCATCTCATCGGTCAGCTTGTCGGGAGGCAGCAATGACAGCATGGGATTCCTCTCCGCCATGGGTTCCGTTCAACGATCCGGCGCGGGAGCGCGTCCCTCCCTCATCCGGTCTGGCGCGAGCCGGGTATAAGCACTCGTGCCGCCGGCCGTTGGATGGCCGGCGGCACGAATGAACGGGGGGTCATTGGATGATTTCCCTGGTGTACAGGTCGTACGTCGCGGAGAGGTAGCGCATCTCCCCCTGCTCTCCACTCTCATAATCGTACTCCTGCACATACCCTTGAGCCGTCGCACGGACGTGTACAAAGGGGTAATACGATCCGATATCGGGGAGCGGCTCATAGGTCATGACCGTGTTGTATCCATTGCCGCCGATGTCGGCCATGTATTCACTTCCGGTCTCCGGGCAGTAGAAGTAGAATGCCTGGTAGGGGAAATCTCCCCAGGATGTTATCGATCCCGTCGCATTGGTTGACAGGCCCATGGTACTGATCGGGACGGTATCGTCGTCGTCATTCTCATTGTCGAATTGCAGCCACCAGCCCTCAGCCTCGAATTGTGTCGCAACCGTGAAATACCCTTGAGGTGTTTGCGCCAGCAGGTACTGGTACGTGTTTGCGGCGCCATCTCCGGTGATGGTCACCTCGAGAGTGCTGCGGTACACGGTGAAGCTCATCCGGTCGCTCTGGGCCACCACGGCGCCGGAGGAGTTCTTGCCGACGACCATCCACTGGACGTTGTTGATCACCTGGGCATCTGCTCCGAGGGGGAGCGGGGCTTCGTGCGAGGTGGAGGTGGTCCTCAGGGTGAGCGAGGTGTCGTTGATCGCGGCGTAAATCTCCCAGGTGGATACCTCCGGGCCGGAATACGCCCAACCGAGATATACCGGCTCAAGAATGCTGTAGCCTCCGTCGATCGGGTAAAACTGGGAGAACGGACTTTCGCCGCCACCGCCACTGTGCGTCAGTTCGATAGAGGTCGATCCGAGCGTTCCGAGTTGAACGATAAGCGTGTCCGACCGGCCGGTGTATTCCACCTCCTGGTAGGTCGCCGTGACATCGATGTAGAACATCCGCCCGTCCGGCACTTCGATCGCGTTCACCAGGCTGCCGCCGACCACCAGTCCCTGGACCTGGGTCGAACCACTGTCGAGGGGTTGGATGGTCAGGTTCACGGTATAGGTCACCGCCGCACCGGACAGATCGCCGTCCGGATCGGTGAATGTGATATCCAGCGTCGCTGTCGTATCCGACTGCTGGCCTCCCGGTCCGTCGCCGCCTGTCGGGCTGGTGGTATCGCACCCGGTGGCGAGGAACAGACCCGCGACAAGAATCAGCGCGAGATTCATCATCCAAGGAATTTTCTTCATGTGAAAGGTCCTCTGTTGTGTCGGCATGGAAAGCCATGCGCTGGGTTTTCGGTTGACCAGTCATTGGCAACAGCCGTGCCAGGAAGAGGGGGCGTGTTCGGGGACGGATTCTATCCGTTTATGTTTCTGAATGTTACGGAGAGCGGCACCGTGAAAAAGCTGGAGAGGGCACAACTACAGGACTGTCACATACCTGTCTCCTGTCTGTCACAAACCGCGCATATTACAGGTAGGTTACAGGAGGGGGTGGCCGGGGTGAAATCGAGTCGGGAGGAGGGGGGATACTATTCCGGGAGAACAATCAGTCCTGTGGCTTGATGCCGAAACGCTTGATCAGGCGGTGGACATGCTGGCGGCTGACTCCCAGCAGGCGGGCGGCGCCCGAGACATTACCCTCGGTCACCTGGAGGGCGTGGGCGACTTCGCCGGGAGTCAATGCCCGCCGGAACAAGGGGGTTAAGGGAGGGGTGGCATCCGACGGGCCGGTCCCTTCCTTCCGGGCCGGACTTTCAACCCCGCGGTCCACGGCGGCTTTCCCCACACGGGCTTTCGTATCGAATAGGAGGAGTGGCAGGTGGCGCGGGCGGAGGGATTCCTCGTGACACTTGATCACGCCTCCCTCGAGGACATTTCTCAGCTCGCGGATGTTGCCCGGCCAGGAGTATCCGATCAGGACCTCGAGGGTTTCCGGGGCGATGGACAGATCCGGTCTTCCCTGGGCGCGGGTGATGCGCTTGATCAGGTGGTGGGCGAGGACCGGGATATCCTCGGGTCGTTCCCGAAGAGGAGGCACATGGATGGTCACCACGTTCAGGCGGTAGAACAGGTCTTCACGGAATTCTCCCCGGCTCACCCTTTCCCGGAGGTCACGGTTGGTCGCGGCGATGAGGCGGACATCCGTGTGCCGTGTCTGCGATTCGCCCAATCGCTGATAGTCGCCGTGCTCGATGACGTGGAGCAGGCTGGCCTGCAATTTCGGAGAGATATCGCCGATCTCATCGAGAAACAGGGTGCCGTCCTGCGCCAGTTCGAATCGTCCGATCCGATCCTTCACCGCACCGGTGAACGCTCCCTTGACATGGCCGAACAGCTCGCTGGCGAGCAGTTCATCACTCAGCGCAGCGCAATTCACGGAGACGAATGGCCGGGCGTTGCGTGAGCTGGCTTGATGAAGCGCCGCTGCAACCATGCCCTTGCCCGTCCCGCTCTCCCCGGTGATCAGGACGGTTGTCTCCGTTTCCGACAGGTCCTCGATGAACCGGAAGATGTCCCGCATGGTTCTGCTGCGGCCGACCATCTCTCCGAAGACGAACTCTTCTCCGGCGTTTTGATCCACGAGGTGGATCCCGGTGATATCGCGGAGAATGGCGAGGTATTCCGGCCCCCGTTTCGATTGGGGCGCCAGCGGAGCCATCTGGAGTTGGAGCACCTTGACACCGGACGGAGTCCGAAGAAAAAGTTGGTGGTTCGCCCTCGGTCCCCCTCCACCGGCAAAGGCGAGAAGGAGTTCTCCGAGCTGCTGATATCCTTCCGGCAGGGCTGATCGAATGGGTGTATCGAGCAGATTCTCTTCCGTGGCTGTCAAGATATGACAGGCCGCCGGGTTGACCCGGGTCAAACAGCCCTCCCGGTCGAAGGTGAGAATCCCCTCCGGGACCGTCCTGACAATGGCGTTCAGGTGCGCTTCCGCTTTTCGCGCCCCTTCTTCCGCCAGTTTTCGCTGCTCGATTTCCTGGGTCAACGCCCGGGTGCGGTGCTGCACGGTCGCTTCGAGCGAATCACGCAATTCGAGCAACTCCCGTTCCTTGGAAGCGGTTGTCTCATAGAGCTGGGCATTTTCATACGCGATGGCCGCCTGAGATGCGAGCACGCCCAACGGTTCGAGCCGCTCCGGAGGGAACAGGTTCGAACACGATCGATTCTCCAGGTAGAGCACGCCGAGCAATCGGGATGCCGCCACAACCGGCAGGCACAGCAGGGAGAATTCGCGACGGGACTGGAGGTAGGGGTCGCGGCGATCCACCTGCGGGTGGGTGTTCTCGAAAATGTAGGGTTCGAGGGTCATCACCACGAAATGGACGACGTTGCGCGCGAAGTCGTTCCCGCCCTTCGAGGGTTCCCGCGAGCGGTCCCGCCCGGCGTACACCTCCGCCGCGATGCCCAGGCGGTCTTCATCTGTGTCGGCGACGATCCAGGCCGCCCGGTCGGCTCCGGCGTTTTCCATCGCGAGATGGAGGAGTCGATCGATGACGGTTCGGGTTGAGAGTTCACGGGTGATCACTTGCGCGGCCTTGACGATGGAGAGCAGGTCGAGGCTGGGCCGGGCGGTCTCGGAACCCACGACGGGGATGGCGCCTCCCGCATCCTCGAAGATCTCGGGATACGTGGCGTTCAGGCGCCGGACCACGTTGATCGCGCCCCATTCGCTGTAGTATCCCCGGGCGGCGTGGAGAAAACCGAGCGCCGAAGCACGTTCGCCGGCGTCAAGAAGGTATGCCCCGCAGTTTTCCGCCGCCAGGGCGGCGAGGTAGACGTATCCGGAGCCCACCGCCGTCTCTATCGCCTCGATGTACCGCCTGCGGATCACGTCCGTTTTCTCCCCGTCCAACACAGCGGCTTCCGCCAGGGCGAGAAGGTGATAAGGGCGGAACGTGCCGGGATTGGTCGCTGCCCACTCCTCGATCTTCTCAAGGTTGGCGCGAAACCGGGTGCGGTCGCGCTCTTCGTCCTCACTCCATCCGTTGGCGAGCGCCCGCGCAAGGATCAGCGATTGAAACAGACGGTGCATACTGTAATGGGGAAACAGGGAACGGGCGGAGACGTGGTTTTCCGCATCGAGAGTAGCGTTGTACGCCTCGGTGTCGTAGCCGAGGAGATGGTAGATGGCGGCCTGGTTTTGAGTGGCATAGAAGAGTCCCGACTCCTGGGAGCCGATGATGTCCTTGTGGATGTCCCGCGTCCATAGGGTTTGGGCATCTTCAGCGGGGTCGACGAGCACCCTGACCGCGGCCTCGCGCAACTGGAACATGGCATCGAAGTACTCGTTTCGAATCGCGAGAATAACCTCCTTCCAAGTGGCATAGTCGTCGAGGAGATGTTGCAGGCGGCGGCCGCTCATAAACTCAAGCTGCATGTTGTTGAGGTAATTCAAGGCGGCGAAGATCAAATCGCCGTTTTTCCGGGATCCTTCGAAGCCCGCGCGGAGATGCCGGATGATCTCGTTGAAAGGATCAACCCAATAGAGGATCCAGAGGTTGGTGAGCGTGCGGACTTTGTCCCGGGTCATCTCGTCGCCGCATTGTTCCGCGAGTGTCACGGCAGTCCGGGCAAGGACGACGGCCTTGTCCAGGTCTTTCAAGCGGGTTTTTACATGCATTGCAGCGATCGCGAAAGCGACTGACGTATAAGGGGTTATCCCGTGAAGCAGCGCATGATTGAGCACTCGAATCGCCGCGAGGGCGTACAGACTGTCTCCATGCGGATGGTAGAACATGGCCAGGGGAGAATGAGCAACCACGTGATGCAGGGCGAGGTGATTGGGGTTTTCAGATGACGGCACGGTGATGATCTCCTCCAGTTCTCCGCCCGAAGTAAGCGATTGGAACCGGTTCCACTCGTCCTGGAGCATGTTTTCAAGATGCTCGGAATCGCTGGGCGCCGAGTACCCGTACAGGGCGAATACGGCATGGATGTAGTCGATCGCGGCGAGATAATCGTGCCGTGCCGTGTGGAGGTCGATGAAAAGGAAGTAGACACGAGCCGCATCAGCGGACGAGCCGGAACGGGCGAGGGCTTCTTCGAGGAGGGTGAGCGCGGCGGTGTCTTCCCCGATGAGAAAGAGGCTCTCGGCGCAGTCGAGGGATACCGCGAAACGCGTCGGGTAGTCCTTCTCCCAGCTCGCTTCGTCCATCAAGTCAAGGGCGGCGCGGTAATAGTGTGCAGCCGTATCGAACGAAAGTAGAC
This sequence comes from uncultured bacterium, assembly GCA_964404605.1. GTDB lineage: Bacteria > Electryoneota > Electryoneia > Electryoneales > Electryoneaceae > CAYOKT01. The sequence continues at coordinate 18,599 of CAYOKT010000026.1, read as the reverse complement.
TGCGGGACAGATCCCCCGCCTGCCGGTTCAATTGCGCAAGATCGCCCTGCTCTGCAGGCGTTAGAAGGTCGGAGGCCTGGTTCCAGTGCGAAACGATGGTAAAGAGAAGCGTATCGGAAGGATCCTCGGACCAGGAACGGAACAATTCCTTGCCGATGCGAGCATGAATCCGTTTGCTTTCGTCCGCTCCGGCTTCTGCAAGAGCTGTTTCAACGATGCTGTCATGCACAAAACGGTAGCCGGTTTCGTGACGCTGGATCAGCATAGTATCACTGGCTTCCTTCAGCAGGGAATACACTTCGACCCAGGGCGCCTGAAGGACATCGGCCAGGCGATGCGGGTTGAACACGCGCCCGAAGTGCGAGGCGACAACGACCGCCTGCTTGGTATGCGATGAGAGCCGTTCGAATCGAACCTGCAGGAGGCGAAGCAGCGAACCTCGCGAGGGCATCCTGTCGGTTGCCTCCTCGATTTCGGGTCCGACCAGTTCCCGCAGATGGATGAATTCGCGCAAGTACAGCGGGTTTCCCTGCGAACGCTTGACCAGCTTTCCGGCCCAGTCTTCGCCAGGCTCCTCTTTCCATCCAACTTGTTTCAGGATGGACCTGATGTTCTCCTCTGCCAGAGGTTCCAGTCTGATCGCGAGAGTCGTTTCCCGATGGCGTAGTTCCTCCACCAGGGAAGCGAGTTCGGTACGATCCTTCAACTCGTCCGTACGAAATGTGGCGATGAACAAAACATTGCCCATCTCGCTGCGATTCGTGACATCGGAGAGGAATTCGACGGTCGCCGTGTCCGCCCATTGCAAGTCGTCAAGGAAAACCAAGAGGGTTTGGTCTTCTGTCTGAAACGCCCGCAGGAAGGCCAGGAGGCAGTTTTTCCACCGGATGCTGGCGGCCTGGGCGTCAACCTGAACAGGTTCCTCCTGGCTTCCTGTCAACAGGGACAGGTTGTCAATAGTGGAGGTGAGAAGGCCGAGGGAATCGCCCAGCCGATTTTCCAGCCGAGAACGCAATTCGTCTCGTTTTTCCGCGTCCTGCAAGAGGGCGAAGGTGACCAGTTCCGTTCCGATGCGCAACATTCCATCCCAGGGGAGGTCTGCGCTTCCCGGTTCGTATTTAACCTCGACAAACCGGGTGGGGCCCATGGACAATTGCTGTCGGAACTCCTCGACGAGAAAGGTCTTGCCGATCCCCGGTTCGCCTTCGAGGAGAATCCATCCCGTTCGGCCCCGTTGGGCCTCGCGAAAACGCTCCCTCATCCGTTTCAATTCGGCGTCCCGTCCGACGGGGTGGGTCAGGGTCCAATGGACCACCCCGCCGCTCTCAAGGGTGAGGGGAAACGTAATCTGGGCGACTCCCCGGCTTTTCTGCTCCAGGTAGTGAACCAGGTCCGACCGCAGGGAAGAAGCCTCGGGATACCGTTCTTCAGGCGTACGCTCCAGAAGCCGCAGGACGATCGCGTCCAACACCGGGTCGATGTCCGGATTGATCCGGGAGGGTGGAGCGGGAATCTCAGTTAACTGGCGGTGGAGCAGTTCCAGGGGGTCATTCGCGGTGAACGGTTCGCGGCCCGCGAGCACGAAATAGAGAAGGGCTCCGAGCTGATACAGGTCGGAGCGGGAATCCATCGTGAAGGATGTCCTTCCGGATGCCTCGGGAGAACGATACTGGGCCGCGTCGAAGAAGGTCGGATGAAACTCGGCAGATTGCACGAGGACAGGTCCGTGCACAAGGTTGCCCGGTCCGGCCAACCTGATCTTCGCAGCTTCCGCGTCGATGAACAGAGTGGCGGGTGACACATTTCCGTGGAGGAACCCGGCGCTGTGCATCACCTCCAGGCCGGCGGCCAATTCGACAAACCAACTCACCTTTTTATTCAAGGGTATACTGTTCGACTACGGATTCGTTCAGAGCCTTTCCGCTCCAAGGCTCATGGAGGAGATAGATAAAAGGTTCTGAGGCTTCCATTTCCACTGGAAGCAGTAATATCTGGCTGGAAACGGTTTGTAAACCAACGAGTTCGTTTTCGAAGCGCTTCAATGTCGAGGCTGCGGAGCCTTGTGTCGGGAGACGCACCAGCAGGCGTGGAGCTTCCTCTTTCGCGAGTCGGACTCGGAAGACCGCGTGGTGCGGGCTCTCGTAGAGAACGTCGCGGGAAGACAGAAAACGCTTGAGGTATGGGTCAGTCGATGGCACCATTGGAATGAATTTCCCCCAGGAATGCGAGAAGCAAATCATTGAAAACATCCGGACGTTCCAGATGCGGAGAATGACCGGCGCCTGGGATGATTTGAATCTTGTCCCCCCATAGATGCGGGAGGGAGAATGTGGAGAAGTAGTCCGCCCGCACAAGGTCGTCTAATTCTCCCTGGAAGATAGCGACGGGAATCCCGGCTCCCGCAAGGGTCGCAATTTCGTCACGGTATTCAGGCAGGGCGGGCGAAGTGATGACAGGTGCCCGCAGGCGTCCATCCGCCTGGCGGATCGCATCGGCGATCACCTTGCGGGCCTCGTCGTCGCCCGGGGCGAATGCGACGGACACCCTGGCGATCTCATCCTCGTTGAAGTCTGCTTTTGAAAGCACCGGTAAAATGGGGTGTTCGACATGGAAAGCCCGTTCGAAACGGGGAGGTTTGCCGAGCGGGGGCGCCCCGAAAATGGCCAGCCCCTGGGGGGCGGGGAGGCGCTCAAGGGCTTGCATCAGGATGTGCCCGCCCATGCTGTGGCCGACATACACCGCCCGGGAGATGTTCATCTCACCCAGCGTGGCGATGAGAGGTTCGATCATCGCGAGCGTGGTGTATTCTGAGGCATCTTCCGCCCACGGTGAATGGCCATGCCCGGGGAGATCGATGACGCTGCAACGGTAGCGATCGGAAAGAGATGAAGAGATCTGATGGCGAAAGGTTTCGGAAGAGAGAGAATTACCGTGAACGAAAACAACCGCATCATCCCCTTTCCCAACAGATTGCCGCCATAATGAGACCCGATTCATCACAGGCACCTTTACTGCGGGAATGCGACCGAGTATTTCTTTGCAGCCAGAATCAAAGGTGACGCCAGGATGATGAAAAGGTGTTGGGAATCGGAGTGATTGCCATCGTGCTGTTCTCCGGGCGCTGATGGTAAGTTAGCCGGATACAACATGAAAGCAAGGAGAAATCGTAAGCTGGTACCATTGGTTAGAAGGCTGCCCCCAAGACTTCGTGCAGAGGGCGGGGAGCACTGCGGACAGTACGTGGCCCGTGGCTTGTCCGCCGCGGTGGACTTACCCCGAGCTTCGTATCCCCCACGCGAGCAACGGTGAACCATGGTGGGCACGGCACGCCGTGCCCCTGGGAAGTATTCCCCACCTGAGTGGGAGGGATCACCCGTCAGCTCCTCGCTTCTTATCCGTCCGGCGGGAGGAACCGGCCGCTGTTTTCCGCTTCCAGCCATTCCTCCCTCGTGTTCACATTCAGCAAGACGCCCCGGTCCCCTGTCTCGACCTCGACCACCAGGTCCGGGTGTGCGGAATATACCCATCGCGCACCGGCCTCGAGCGGCGCCCGCCGGAGACAGGGGATCGTATCGACTCCGAAGAGGGGGGGATGCCCTCGCTTCCCCTCGAAGGTGGGGATGATGATCCTGTCCACCGCCGCGCGATCCAGGATCCGGCCGATGGTCTCCGGCCGGAGGGAGGGGTGGTCGACCGGGTGAAGGAGGACGTTTCGCTCCTCGCCCTCCATCTCGTCGAGAGCGAGAAGAGTGGAATGCAGTTGCCCCTTATCGAGGTCGCGGTTGACCACGAAGGTGACCCCGGCGGGCAGAGGTTTCGTCCCCTCCGCCCGAAGGCGGTCCATGACCTCGCCGTTGATCACCGCGATGATTCTGTGGAACGCGAACGGCTGGAGAAACCCAACCATCCTCTCGAGCAGCGTCTTCCCTTCGACCGGGAGCAGCGCTTTCGGCATTCCGATGCGCCGGCCCCTTCCTGCGGCGAGGAGGATGGCGTTCACATCCGCCGTCATCACGGATCGGATCCCCCGCTGGATCTCACGCGGCGTGCGGGTGTAGTACCGGCATCCTCAGGATTCCCCGCCCATCTTCTTCAGCGCCGCCACGATGCGTTCCGGGGTCACGGGCAGCTCGTTGATCCGCACCCCGGTGGCGTCGTAGATCGCGTTCAGGATCGAGGGGATCACCGGCATGATCGCCCCTTCGCCCACTTCCTTCGCGCCGTAGGGGCCGTTCGGCTCGTGCGATTCGACGATGATGGCTTCCAGGTTGGGCATGTCGATCGCGGTCGGGATCTTGTATTCCGCGAGGTTGGCGTTCAGGATGCGGCCCTTGTCATCGTAGAGGACCTGTTCCATCAGTGCCTCGCCCATCCCCATCATCATCGAACCCTGCATCTGGCCCTCGACCTGGGTCCGGTTGATCGCGAACCCGCAGTCGTGCGCTCCGGTGATGTGCTCCACGGTCACCTCGCCGGTCTCCAGGTCCACGGTGACCTCCGCCACCTGCGCGGAACACCCGAACGCCGGCGAGGTGCCCACCGTCGCGCCCTTGAACGACCCGCCCAGGGGCGGGGGCTTGTATTTTCCCGTGCCGACGATGGATCCCAGTTCGAGAAACGCGATCCTGGCGGCCTCGCGGAAGGTCAGCTGCGGGCTGTCCGGCAGGTCCGAGAAGCCCTTGTGTTCCGACAGGTATTCTTTGCGGAGTTCGCTGAAGTCGACCTCGCCCTTGAGGCTGATCAAGTGGCCGTCCTTGAGATCGAGGGTGTCGGGCGGCACGTGCAGTCTTCCGGCGACCGCCATCAGGATTTGCCGTTTCACATCCTGCGCCGCGTCCTTGCAGGCGTGCCCGGCCATGAGCGTCGTGCGGCTCGAGTAGGCTCCCAGGTCCACGCTCGCCTTGGAATCGCCGGTCACCACCTGCACATCTTCGATGGGGATGCCGAGTTCCTCGGCGGTGATCATCGCGAGCACCGTGTCCGACCCCTGCCCGATGTCCGCCGCGCCGGAGTAGACTGTCACCCCTCCGCCGAGTTCGTCCAGCCTCGTCACCACGGTCGCATGGTAGGTGTTGGACCGGTAGATGGAGTACCCAGCGCCCGAGACGAAGAATCCGCAGGCCGCGCCGATCCCCTTCCCGGAGCCCCGTGTCCTTCCTCCGAGGGAGCGCTTCTTTTTCCAGGCCGCTGAGTCGCGCACGGCTTCGAGCGCTTCCTTCATGCCGAAGCTGCTGACGAAGAGTTCGTTGCAGGTCGTTTCCCCGGCCTCCATCACGTTTTTCAGACGCAGCTCGATGGGGTCCATCCCCAGCTCTTCGGCGATCCGGTCGAGCTGGATTTCGAAGCACGCCCGTGCGATCACCGCCCCGTGACCCCTCTGCGCCCCGCGGGCCGGCTTGTTGGTCACCACCCGGTAGCCGTCGTACTTCATGTTCTTCAGGCGGTAAGGCCCTCCGAGCAGCGACCCCGCGTAATACACCGTGGCGATGCCGAAGCTGGCGTACGCGCCGCCGTCCAGCACGCAGGTGTGCTCGAGGAAGGCGAGGGTTCCATCCTTCCGAACCCCGGTCGTCATCGTGTGGAAGAACTGGTGACGCGCGCGGGAATGGAGGAATACCTGCTCGCGGTCGAAGGTGAACTTCACCGGTTTGCCCGTCTTCAGGGCGAGCAGGCAGGTGGCAAGCTCGGCGGTGGAGCAGGAGGCCTTCGGCCCGAAGCCCCCGCCGACGGCGGGCTTGATGACGCGGACCTTGTGCAGCGGCAGCTTCAACGCCATCGCGAGAATTCTCTGCACGTAGTGGGGGGCCTGGGTGGAACTCCACATCGTCAAATTGCCGTGCGAATCCACCTCCGCCAGGGTGGACTGCGGCTCCAGGAAGGCGGCGTCCTGCATCTTGCTGGTCAGGCGGTCGGTGCGGATGATGTGCGACTCCCGCCTGCCCTGCTCGATGTCCCCGAAGTTCCAGTGCACCTGTGCGCAGATGTTGTTCTTGTACCGTTCGTGGAGCTGCGGCTGGCCGTCCTCCATCGCTTTCAGGCCGTCCAGCACGAGCGGCAGCGGCTCGAAGTCCACCTTGATCAGGCGGACGGCCTCGAGGGCGGTGTCGCGGTCGACGGCGGCCACGGCCGCGATCTCATCCCCGATGTACCGCACCTTGTCGTGGCAGAAGATGGTCTCGTCGTACCGCGCCGGGCTGACGCCGTAGGGTTCGGTACCTGCATCCTTCCAGGTCACCACCGCCTTCACGCCCGGCAGCCGCTCCGCCAGGGTCGTGTCGATGTTCAGGATCCGCGCATGGGCCAGGGGGCTGTGCAGCATGGCGGCGTAGAGCATGGCGGGCCGGGCGAGGTCGTCGGTGTACTGCGCCCGGCCGGTCGCCTTGTCGACGGCATCGACGCGGGGGACACGGGTGTTCAGCACCTTGTACTCGGTCATCCTCCGTCATCCTCCCCGCTGGAAGCGGCGAGGACCGCCTCCACGATTTTCTGGTACCCGGTGCAGCGGCAGAGATTACCGGAGATCGCCCTGCGGACCTCCTGTTCCGTCGGGTGCGGGTTCTCCCGCAACAGGGCGGTGGAGGTCATCAGCATCCCCGGGGTGCAGAATCCGCACTGGATCGCGCCCTTTTCCACGAAAGCTTCCTGCAGCCGGCTGAGCCGGCCGTTTTCGGCCAGCCCCTCGACGGTTTCGACGCTGCACCCCTCCGCCTGCACCGCCAGCATGAGGCAACTGAAGGTCGGAACGCCGTCCACCAGCACCGTGCAGCTTCCGCAGTCGCCGATGCCGCACCCCAGCTTGGTTCCGGTCAGGCCGAGGTCTTCGCGCAGCACCTCCAGCAGGGTGCGCCGCGGTTCGACGGCCACCTCGCGGGGGACACCGTTCACGGTCAGGGAGATGATCGTCTTCATGATGCCTCCCCGGCCCGGTCCACGGCCTTTTTCAGGACCCGCAGGGCGAGGACTTCCACCATCCGCCTGCGGTACTCCGCGGAACCGCGGTGGTCGTCGATCGGGCGGGCGTCCACGGCGGCCGCCGCGGCGGCCTTGCGCAGCACCTCCTCGCCGGGCAGGACGCCCCTGAGCAGAGCCGCGGCGCCCGGTGACGGGAGCGGCGTCGGCCCCACGGCTCCCAGGGCGAGGCGGGCATCCCGCACCGGACCGTCCTTCCCCTCCAGTTCGATCCACGCCGCCACGCCGACCACCGAAATGTCCAGCGCCTTCCGCTGGGCGAGCTTGTAGTAGGCGCTGCCGGACCACGGATTGGACGCCGGGTAACGGACCCGGGTGAGGATCTCGTCCGGCCTCCGGACGGTCCGGCCCGGCCCGGTGATAAAGTCCTGTACGGGAACGGTTCTCGTGCCGGAGCTGCTCCGCAGGGTCAGTTCGGCGCCGAGGGCGAAGGAGGGCACGGCCATGTCCGCGGCGGGTCGGGCGTTGCAGAGGTTCCCGCCCAGCGTACCCCTCGCCCGCACCAGCGGGCTGCCGAGTTCATCGGCGCCCTCCGCCAGCGCCGTCCAACGCCCGCGGATCTCCGGCGAACGCTGGATTTCGCGCGCGGTGGCCAGCGCGCCGACGAGCAGGCTGCCGTCTTCCTCCACCGCGATTCGCTTCAGCTCCACCAGCTTGTGGAGCGAAATCAGGGGGCCGACCGGTGGTTCCCACCCGGGGAGCGCGCCCGTTTCCCACTCCTCGCTCCTCAGCGTCGTGAGCACCGCCGGGTGCGCTTCGTCCGCCGGTCCCCCGGCGGGGTAGAGCTCCCGCTGGTACAGGGGCCGCTTCAAGTCCACGAGCAGGTCCGTGCCCCCCGCGAGGATTCTCCCCCCGCCGCCGGCGACCCGGGCGAGATGGTCCAGCGCTTCCTCGAGGGTGGAGGGACAGTAGACTTCGAATCTTGGTAACGTCATTCTGCTCCTGATGATCTATCTTTGAAGGAGTTTGACGAGCCTAAGTTCCGTTGAAGCCGGGTTCCGCAAGATTCCCATTCCTCAGATCACTCGTAATATCACCTCTTGGAGACCTTTGCGCAAGAAATATTTGTCCGCGCAATTATTTTCTTGACAAGGAACAACCTCCCGGAGTATGCTTTCTGCGGAATCGTGTCGGACAAGCGTGAGAGGCGGGTTCTTTGCGATGAAGACGAGCAGGATCGCGGTCATCCCCGGCGACGGGATCGGAGTCGATGTCACTCGTGAAGCATTGAAGGTGCTGACGGTCATCCGTGATGCCGGCGTGCCGCTGGAGTGGACCCAGTTCGATTACGGCGCGGAGAAGTATCTCGCCACCGGGGTCACCCTGCCGGACGAGGAGATCGAGAACTTCCGCGACAACTACGATGCGATCTTCCTCGGGGCCGTCGGCGATCCTCGGGTTCCGGACATGAAACACGCCGCCGACATCCTCCTCGGCCTGCGCTTCAAACTCGACCTCTATGTGAACTACCGTCCCATCCGCCTCCTCGATGAACGGTTGTGTCCCCTGAAGGGGAAGACGTGCGAGGACATCGACTTCGTCGTGTTCCGCGAGAACACGGAGGAGATGTACGCCGGGGTCGGCGGGCATCTGAAGAAGGGCACGGCGGACGAAGTCGCCATCCAGACCGCGGTGAACACCCGCAAGGGGGTGGAGCGGATCATCCGCTACGCCTTCGAGTACGCCCGGGCTCACAACCGCCCCAAGGTCACCATGTCGAACAAGTCCAACGCGATGCGCTTCGAGGGTGACCTGTGGGATCGCGTGTTCGCGGAAGTCGCCGCGGAATACCCCGACATCGAGAGCAATCACTGGTACATCGACGCTCTCATCATGCAGATGGTGAAGCGTCCCGAGCAGTTCGAGGTGATCGTCCTCTGCAACATGTTCGGCGACATCGCCACGGATCTCGGCGCCCAGATCCAGGGCGGGATGGGGCTCGCCGGGTCGGGGAATCTTCACCCCGGGCGGACCTCCCTCTTCGAGCCGGTGCACGGTTCGGCGCCGAAATACGCCGGGAAGGATGTCGCCAGCCCGCTCGCGGCGATCAGCACCGCGGGCATCATGCTCGCCGAACTCGGATACCCGGAATGGGAGAAGAGGATCGAGGACGCGATCAAGGAAGCGTTGAGGACCGGGCAGGTCACGAGGGACCTCGGCGGGACCCTCGGGACTTCGGCGACGGGCGACTTTATCTGCGAAACTCTTGTGAAAAGCGTCACCGGGCCGTAACAGGCGCAAGCAATGTGTTCCGGTCATCATGTCCCTGATTCCACGTTGAGGTTCGGTTCCATGAACGAGAGTCATTCATGGGAATGACCATCGCGGAAAAGGTATTCGCGGCCCGGTCGGGCCGGCCTTCGGTGCACCCCGGCGACCTGGTCTTCGCCAAAGTGGACCGTGTCCTCGGGACCGATGTCACCTGTTCGCTCTCGATCAAGGTCTTCGAGGAGATGGGCGCGGGCCGTGTGTTCGATCCCTCGAAGCTGGCCCTGGTCAACGATCACTTCGTGCCTGCGAAGGACATCAAGGCCGCCCAGCTCTCGAAGAACATGCGCGAATTCGCCGCCGCCCAGGGGGTGGAGAACTACTTCGAGGTGGGGCGGTCCGGCATCTGCCACTCGCTCCTCCCGGACGAAGGTTTGGTGAAACCGGGCGACCTGGTCATCGGCGCGGACAGCCACACCTGCACCCACGGCGCCGTCGGCGCGATCGCGACCGGCGTCGGCAGCACCGACATGGCGGCCGCCTGGGCGCTCGGCGAACTCTGGTTCCGGGTGCCCTCCACGATTCGCATCAATGTCAACGGGCGGCTGCCGGAGGGGGTCTGCGCCAAGGATGTCATTCTCCACATCCTGGGCAGGCTCGGGGTGGAGGGCGCGCTCTACAGGGTCATCGAGTTCCACGGACAGGTGATCGAGGCGATGAGCATGGATGGCCGGTTCACCATCGCCAACATGGCGGTCGAGGCCGGCGCGAAATCGGGAGTGATCGCCTCGGACCGGACGACCCTGGACTACCTGGAATCGGTCGGGGTGGCGGACGCGGGCTTCCTCGACGCGGACCCGGACGCCGCCTATGAAGAGGTCCTCCAGTTCGATGTCTCGACCCTGCGGCCGCAGGTGGCGAAGCCCTACCTGCCCTCGAACGCGGTCGATGTCGATGAAGTGGCCGGGACGAAGATCGACCAGGTGGTGATCGGTTCGTGCACCAACGGCCGGATGGAGGATTTCGAGGCGGCGGGGGAGATTCTCGCGGGGCGGAAGGTGCACCCCCGCGTGCGCCTCCTGGTCATTCCCAACACGCAGAGGATTTTCGCGAAGCTGCTCGCATGCGGTCTGGCGGGGGTATTCGTCGAGGCGGGGGCGACCATCACACCGCCCACCTGCGGCCCCTGCATCGGCGGGCACATGGGGGTGCTCGCCGAGGGGGAGGTGGGGCTCTACACCACCAACCGCAATTTCGTGGGGCGGAACGGGCATCCGGGCAGCATGGTCTACCTGAGCGGTCCCCGGGTCGCGGCCGCCTCGGCGGTCGCCGGGGAAATTACCGCCTCGGTTTGAACAGGGTGGCCCTGTCAGCGAGGGCAGCCCGGGAGCGACCGCGTCCCGGGAAAACCTCATCTATCGGGGGATGGCCCTGTCCCGCAGTGTCGATGACGGGGTGGCCCTGTCGTGTAACCCGGGAGCGCCTGTCACGGCATAGCCGCAGGCGAAGCCGGAACTGCAGCCCGGGAAAGCCCATAACCATCCGGAAGCGTCGCAGATGATGGAAAAGGTGAAAGAGCACCGGTTGAACGGCAGCCTGGGATTCGTCATCAACGCGGTCGCGCGGGAGATGAGGACCCGGCTGGAATCCGCGTTGAAACCCTTCAACGTCACGCCCACCGGATGGCTCGTCATGCTGGGGTTGGCGGAGCAGCAGGAGACGAACCAGAGCGAGGTCGGGAGGATGTTGATGCTGGACAACGCCACCATCACGCGCCAGATCGACAAGCTGGAGGAGGCGGGCCTGATCCAGCGGATGCGCGACCTCAACGACAGGCGGGTCCAGATGGTGGAGCTGACCGGCGAGGGGAGAAACCTGCTGCCGCGTCTCAACGCGGAGGCGACGCGGATCAACCGGCAGGCCCTCGAGGGATTGAGCGAATCGGACAGCCGGAAGTTCATGGACATCCTCAACCTGATCATGAAGAATCTCAACAGCCGGGAGGGGGAGGTGGTCTCGTGAAGGGCAGGGCGTTCAAGTACGGGGACAATGTCGACACGGACGTGATCATCCCGGCGCGGTATTGCACCGGGTACACGGTCGAGGAGCTGGCGCCCCACGCCCTCGAGGATCTCGACCCGGCCTTCGTGCGGCGGGTCGAGCCGGGCGACATGCTCGTCGCCGGGCGCAATTTCGGTTGCGGCTCCTCCCGCGAGAACGCCCCCATCGCCATCAAGGGCGCCGGGGTCGCCTGCGTGATCGCAAAATCCTTCGCGCGCATCTTCTACCGCAATTCCATCAACATCGGGCTCCCGATCCTCGAGTGCCCCGACGCCGTCGACGGCATCGAGGACGGCGACCGGGTCGAGGTGGACCTCTCCACGGGAACCATCTCCAACCTGACCCGGGGAGGGGAGTGGAAAGCCGCCCCATTCCCCGAGGGAATCCGGGAGATCATCGAGCTGGGCGGGCTGGTGGAATATGTGAAGCGGCGTGTCGGCTCGCGGCGGCGGGCCCCTTCATCGACGTGAAGCGGAGTGAGCGGGATAAAAACATCAGGCATCTACAAGAGGAAGGGATATGAAAGAGACGACCCCGATCTACCCTGATGCCTTCATACCCTATGGCGCATGGGGGGGAAGCTGGTTTCCCGCCTGGCACACGAGTGCATTGGCCGAGGTCGACATCGCCCGGTTCGCGGCGGATTCGATGCCCCTGATCCTGGCCAGGCGGAAAATCTCCATCAGCCGGTTGGACTACCTGATCTCCGGATCGACCATACCCTGGTTGTACAAGTTCTGGGGGTCGCCGTACCTGTCGCACTGCTTCGGGAAGCGGCTGCCCGGATTTCACCTCGAGCAGGCCTGCGCGACGGGCCTGCAGGTGGTGATCAAGGCCGCCGCGCACGTCCAGGGCGGGTCCCACGAAGTCATCGGGATGCTCACCTTCGACAAGACCAGCAACTCGCCCGCCGGAATCTTCCCGAACCAGGGTACCTACCGCCGGACCGAAGTCATCAGCGACATCTGGGACAATTTCGGCTACGACCCCTCCACCGGCCAGTCCGGTTTCCGGCAGGAGACGGGCGAGACCTCGATGATCGCCTGTGCGGGACGCGCGGCGCGGAAGTACAAGATCGACATGAAGGAGGTGGCCGAGCTCTCCCACTGGCGGTATCAGCAATACTACGAAGCCAAGAAGGCCGGCGTTCTCGACCGTTTCCTCTTCCCCCTGAAAATCCTCGATGTCCGCGGCCAGCCGCTGGGAGTGGTGGACGATGATTACGGGGTGCGAAAGTACCGCTCCCTCGAGCAGTTCCTCGGCGAGCGTCAACTGGACACCTGCGTGGCCGCCGGAGGGCAGACCCACGCCTCCGACGGGATATTCACCATGATCATGACCACGGCGGACAAGGCCCGCGAGCTGAGCCAGCGCCCGGAAATCAGCATCCAGTTGATCGCCTCCGCGGAATACCGGACGGAGGCCGGCTTCATGCCCGATGCTCCCGCGTTCGCCGTCAAGAGCCTGCTCGAGCGAACCGGGCTGAGCATGGCCGACATGGTGTCGGTATATAACCACAACCCCTTCGCGGTCAACGATGTCATTTTCGCCAGGCTTCTCGACCATGACTGGCACAAGATGAACGACACCGGCTGCCCGCTGGTGTACGGCCATCCCCAGGGGCCGACGCTGGTGCGGGTGATCGTCGAAGCGCTGGAAAACGCGGTGGCCAAGGGCGGCGGCTACGTGCTCGTCTTCGGATGCGCCGCCGGAGATGTGGGCATCGCCGCCATCTTCAAGGTTGCCGACAGCCGGGGGGGCAAGTAACCATGAAAGCGATACGGCAAAGCACGCTCGAAACACTCGGCCTCGGAACCGTCCTCGACATGGTCCGAAGCGGCGGATTGCCGGCGGACCCCGGTTCGCTGGTGGAGAAGGTGTTCGGCCCGGAGAAGGGCCGCGGCGCGATGGTCATCTCCGGGGGCAACGGCATCGTCGGCTCCGGCAAGGCGATGCAGCTCGGCGCCCGGTTGCAGCCCTTCGGGGTTCCGATCGTGACCCTGGACCTGCCGGATGCGCCCGACGGCCTCGGGCCGCAGTACCAGGGGTTGAAGGGGTCCTTCGGCCGGGAACGGGCCGACGCCGTCATGTCCTCGATCATCCGGCTGAACTACGGGGGGAAAGATGTCCCGGCCGCCCTCGAACGCTTCGCTCCGCGCTTCGTTCTCGAGGCGATCCCGGAGATCCTGCCGGTCAAGAAGGCGCACTACGAGTTGATGCGGGGGAGTTTCCCGGGCATCGAGATCCGGTCCGTCACCTCGGGTTTTCCCCGCTCCGAGCTCGGCGTCGGCATTCTCCACCCCTCCTTCCCGCACCAGATCAACAAGGTCTGGGAGGTGGTCGAGGAGACCCCTTCGGACATCACGAAGCTGTTCTGGGCCCTGGGGTTGATCCCCGTTCCCGTCGGCGATTACTGGTCCTTCATCCTCGATGTCCTCTTCTGTGGCATCACCCTCGCGGCGCTCCGGTTCCACCGCGCGGCGAACATGCCGTTCTGGAAGATCGACAAGTACGTGAGAAAGCTGGTCGGTCCCAACCCCCTGCGCGCGCACGACGCCATCGGTCCGGGCGCGAGCTTCCTCACCTGGTCGTGCCTGCACCACCTGTCGGAGAAGTACGGTGAGGTGTTCCGCCCCACGCCCGAGCTGGTCCGGCGCAAGGTGAGCGGCGAAAGCTGGTATTCCAGCAACCGGCCGACCGTCGACTGGGAGCTGGAGGACGAGGAGGAGTTCAAGAGCTGGCTGCTCGGGCCGCTGTTCCAGATGACCAGCCTCATGCTGCACGAGGAGCGGGCTCACCTGTCCCACATGAACGCCATCGGCGAGCTTTGTGCGCAGTTCACCAAGGGCATCGTCGCCATGATCCGCGAGACCGGCGCCGAAGATGTCATCCGGCGGGTCGAGGCGTACCACGAGCTGCACCCGGAGGCGGCCGAAAGCTGCTGGTACCCGGAGGTGTTCGAGAACATGGACACCCCGGAGTGGCGGCAGCTCTATGTCAACGCCGAGCACGACGGCGAGGTCGGGGTGGTCACCATCGGCCGCGAATCGTTGAACTGGGATGTCATCCTCGAACTCGACCGCGCCGTCGACTGGCTCAAGGCGGACGGCATCGACAAGGTGATCCTCACCGGCGATTTCCACCTCACCACGCAGCTTGTCGGCGCGGACACCACGGAGTTCTTCCCCGCGCTGGACGACGAGGCGGAGGGCCTCCGGGTGTCGAAAGCGTGGTCCCGGACCGCCCGCCGCTTCCACGACGAGTTCAAGATCTCGGTCGGTTTCATCAACGGGAAGCGCTGCCTGGGCGGGATGCTCGAACTGCTGATGCACTGCCACTACCTGGTCGCCCTCGAGGACGCCCGGGTGGGGATGCCGGAAGTGACCCTGCCGGTCATCCCCGGCATGGAGGGCTGCCACTGGCCGTTCCGGAAGGCGGACCCGGCGGGTTGGGCGAAGCTCTCCCGGCTGTTGCTCGGGGGCCGGTTCGTGAAGGCCGGGGACACGCTGGGCTGGCTGGTCGATTTCGCCGGTCCGATGGAGGAGTCCCTGCGCAAGATCAAGGCGATCGTCGAGGAGGCGGACCACGGCCTGCCGCGCCGGAAGGTGAGCGAGGGCGCGCTGGACATCCCGGCGGAGGTGCCGGGGCTGCCGGCCTCCGCGGATCCGGGCGTGGAAAACGCGCGCAAGGCGGTCATGGAGTGTATCCGGGCTTCCTGCGGCGTCCCCCTCTCGCAGGCGCTGGACGTCCAGGCGAAGCATTCCGCCGGGTTCATGGTGTCGAGCGGATGCGTCAAGGGCGTCATCGGAAGCAGCCGCCGGAAGATCATGGAGGTATGAGCGAACCGGGCATCCCGGGGGCTTCTTCGCCGAAGCTGCGGGCCGTTCCCGCGGCGGCGGGCCCGCCGCCGGGCGCGTCCGGACGACGATTTCCCGTCAAGACATCGCTGATTCGTTTCATCTGTCACCGAGCAGCATGAGAGGCAGCACGATGGAACTGCGTGAACCATTGGAAACGCTCATTCATGAGCCGACGGACTTCACCAAGCACCTGAATTTTCCCCCGCCGGAGCGAATCAAGATCTACGATTCCACGCTGCGCGACGGCGAGCAGATGCCCGGTGTCGCGCTCTCACCCGGGCAGAAGTACGAGATCGCCCGGGCGCTGTCCGACATGGGCGTCCACATCATGGATCTCGGTTTCCCCTTCGCGGCGCTCTCCGATCGCCGGGCCCTGCAACTCATCGTGCAGGGCAAGCGCAACGGGGAAATCCGGGAGGATGTCGAACTGCTCGTCATGTGCCGCTCCACCAAGAGCGATATCGACATCACGATCAAGACCCTCCGGGATATCGGGGTCGATGTCAATGAGGTGACCTTCTTCATCTTCACCTCCGGCTCGGACCTGCACCTGAAGTACAAGATCGGCAAGGCCCTGCTCCGGCGGGAAGGACGGGATATCTCCGAGTGGCTGGACCTGCCGGTCGAGTTCTACCGCGAAGCCAACATTCGCATGATGTGCGAGGCGATCAGCTACACCCGGGACCAGGGGATCAATGCGATCGAGTTCGGCGGGGAGGACGGCTCCCGCAGCGACCTGGAGTACACCATCGAACTCGCGAAAGCCGGCTACGCCGCGGGCGGAACACGGTACAGCTTCCCGGACACCGTCGGTTCCTTCACCCCGGAAGGCGTGGACCACTACATCCCGCGCATTGTGAAGGAATTCCCCGGAAAGGATCTCGTGGTGCACTTTCACAACGACTTCGGCCTCGCCGGGGTCAACACCGTGCGCGCGATGAGCCACGGGATCAACATCCCCACCTGCACCGTCAACGGGATGGGCGAGAGGGCCGGCAACGCCCCGCTGCACGAGGTGGTCTGCACGCTGAAATACCTCTACGGCATCGACATCCCGGGGTTCAAGTACGATCACCTGATCAAGTTGCGGCGGATGCTGGAAGAGTTTTCCGGCATCCCGGTTTCGGCCCATGCGCCGATCATCGGCGAGGGGGTCTTCACCCACGAGTCGGGAATCCACACCGCCGGATTGCTGATTCATCCCAAGATCTACCAGGTCATCCCGCCGGAGGAACTCGGGAGGAGGATCCGGTATGTCTTCGGAAAGCACTCCGGTCTCAGCGCGGTTCGCGAAGTCCTGAACCGGCCGGAGTTCCGCGCGGGGCTCGAACGGGACGGCGTGGAAGTCACCGATGAACTGATCGAGGCCGTCCACCTGTTCGTCAAGGATGCCCGCCAGAAACGGACGAAATCCGACAGCTTCGTCAACGTGACCCAAGCCTATTACAACGAGTATCACCGCCTCGGCATCACGGAGCTGAGGCTGGTGGAGCTGGCCTCCACCATCGGAAGGCTCCTGATCGAAGGCACGTTCAAGCCGAAGACGATCGACGAGTTGCCACTCTCCTCGAATTCTCAGCGTGCGAATACGCATTCCTCGAAAACGAAGGACGGTAAGACGAAATCCCGACTGAGCAGGAAAAAACACTGAACCTCTTGAAAATGATTCACTAAGGAGGGCACAGGGATGAGCCTCGATTGGCTGCCCCGTGAGGGGGGACTGAAGGATCATGATCTGTATGGCGACCAGTTCTTCTCCCCGGAACCGCCGGGTGTCATCTACGAACTGAAACCCGTCACCGATCCGAAGGGGAACACGGTCGAGAACATCTACTCCGCCTGGGTCACGTTGAACAACCCGGCGCAGTACAACTCCTACACGACCCACATGGTGAAGGGCGTCATCGCGGGGATGCACCGGGCGAACATGGACAACCGTGTCGTCGCGGTCATCTTCACCGCGGCGGGCAACCGCGCCTTCTGCACCGGCGGCAACACGAAAGAGTACGCCGAGTACTATTCCAAGCGTCCGAACGAGTACGGTCTCTACATGGACCTGTTCAACGCGATGGTGGATGCGATCCTGACCTGCAAGAAGCCGGTGATCTGCCGCGTGAACGGCATGCGCATCGCCGGGGGCCAGGAGATCGGCATGGCCTGCGACCTCACCCTCGCCGCCGACACCGCCATCTTCGGACAGGCCGGACCGCGTCATGGCAGCGCGCCGGTCGGCGGGTCCACGGACTTCCTCTCCGGGTACCTCAGCTTCGATGACGCCCTCTGGAACTGCGTCTCCTGCGAGTTGTGGTCCGCCTACAAGATGAAGAGGAAGGGGTTGATCTCGAAGGTGGCTCCCGTCCTCAAGGACGGCGGCGACTTCGTGCGCAATCCCCTCATCATCACCGACCGGTATGTCGAGGGGGGGGAGATCGTCTACGGTGAATTCGTCGGCGGGGACAAGGCGAAGGAGGCCAAGGCGTTTCTCAAGGAGGCGGAATACGACTTCAGCCTGCTCGACCGGGAGGTGGACAAGATCGTCTGGACCTTCACCAACCTGTTCCCCGGCTGCCTGATGAAATCCGTGGACGGCATCCGCCAGAAGAAGCGTTTCTTCTGGGACCTCAACAAGCACGACCACCGTCACTGGCTGGCCGCGAACATGCAGGGCGAGGCGTTCCTCGGGTTCAACGCCTTCAACACCAAGAAGATCACGGGGCAGGATGTCATCGACTTCGTCGAGTTCCGGCGGAGGATCGCCGACGGCGACTTGTTCGACGACGATTTCTTCGAGGCCGTGCTCGGGAAGCCGCAATAACAGGGTGTCTGGAAAGGATCGGGAATCATGCTTCTGGAAGGGAAAAAAGCGCTCATCACCGGCGGAAGCCAGGGGATCGGAACAGCGACCGTCCGTCTCTTCGCCCGGGAAGGCGCCGATGTCGCCTTCACCTACCGCAAGCACGAAGAGGAGGCGCTCGCCCTGGCGGACGAGGTGAAGGGCATGGGCCGCGTGGCGCTCGCGGTCAGGGCCGACACCTCGGATTACGCCCGCGCCCACGAGGTCGTCGCCGAGGCGAGGGCAGCCCTCGGGGGGCTGGACATCCTCGTCAACAACGCCGGCATGAACTGGGACGGCGTGATCTGGAAGATGAAGGAGGAACAGTTCGACGCTGTCATCAACGTGGACCTGAAGGGCTATTTCAACTACATCAGGGCGGTGTCGGAGGGGTTCCGCGAGCAGCAGAGCGGCAGGATCATCAACGTAACATCGATCAACGGCCTCCGCGGGAAATTCGGGCAGACGAATTATTCCGCCGCGAAAGCCGGGGTTCACGGGATGACCAAGACCGTGGCGAAAGAGCTGGGCGGGCGCGGGATCACGGTGAACGCCGTCGCGCCCGGCCTGATCCTGACCGCCATGATGGAGGCGATGCCCGAGGAGGCGAAACAGGCGAGCCTGAACGAGACCGCCGTCCGCAGGCTGGGTGATCCGGAGGATGTGGC
>CAYOKT010000025.1:17904-36155 GCA_964404605.1 uncultured bacterium | reverse complement strand
CCGGCGCGGCGAGGGAGAACGCGGCGGGGGGCTCGGCGACATACACCGAGAAGCTGTACGGGTTCCCCGTCGCCACGCTGTGCAGGGAGAGGGTGCCGGTGGTGTTCGTGTCAACCGCGCGGACCATCCAGTAGACGGTCACATCATCCGGCAGTTCATCCACCGATCTCGAGTCCGGACCTCCCCTTTTCACCTGCTCCATCAGGGTCTTCTCATCCACTCCACGCCGGACCTTCTCCCGGTCAGGAGCGAGCTTGCCCAGGGACTGCTCACGCTGTTGCCGCCATGATGCCAGCAACCGGGCCGGGTCGAGGACGTACGACGTGTCCGCCAGCCCGGTGGCGGAATCCGCCCCGGTGAAGGAGGGGTCGTTGATCGACCAGATTACGGTGTAAGTGACCGCATCGCCCGGGTCGGGGTCCGTAGTGGGATGCCAGGAAAGAGTCGGCGTCCGGCTGCCGAGAGTGGCGCCGCTGTCCGGCCCGGCGAGGTCGAACGGATCCGGCGGATCGTAGATGTAGAGCGAGAAGCTCAGGGTGTCCGACAGGGTGCCGCCGGTGTTCGTGTCGAGAGCGTGCACGTACCAGGTGTACGTCCGGTCATCATACGGGGCGGTATAGGTGTGGCTCGTGTCCGGAATGTCGTCCGCGACGACGCCGAACTCCTCCCCCGCGCCGGGCTGGACATAGACATCGTAGAGCACCGTGTTGTCCGGGTCCGGGTCCATGGATTGCTGCCAGATGAGGGGGAACTCCCACTGGTGCATCACCTCGCCCTCGGCGGGTGAGAGGAGGGAAAAAGCGCTTGGCGGATCCGGGAGATAGACGGTAAACGACCAGTAGGGATCCGGGCCGGCCCATGTTCCCGGGGTGTTGACGTCCATGGCATGGACTTTCCAGTAGACGACCACGTCATCCGGGAGGAGATCATCCGTTGTGCGCCCGCCGACCCCCCGGTGGATCCCCGCCATCAGGTCCTCCGGCTCGAAGGTGTAGCTCGTATCATTCACCACCAAAAGCGTATGGCTGTCGGTGAAGTCGGGGTTCAATGCCCAAGTGAGCCAGTACTGGTTCAACCCGTTGGGATCGGGATCATGCGCCTGCTCCCAGGTCAATGTCGGCCCGAGGGTGAAGACGGTGTCCCCGTTCGCGGGGCTGAGCATATCGAACGGTTCGGGAGGCTCGGAGACGGCCACGAGGAAGAGACGGTCGCTTGTCGATTCATACATTTGCCCGGTCACCTCGTCCTGGGCATAGACACGCCACCAATAGGTTGTATCATCCTCCATCCATGGCGCATCTTCAATGTTGAACGACGGGAATTCCCCTTCCACGTACGGACCAAGCAGAATTGTGTCGTTAAAGTTTATATTATCGGCGATTTCCAGCCAATACTGGACGGATTGTCCCGGATCGGGATCGCCGTTATTCTCCCAGGTAAATGTGATATTCCCATCCAGCGTGATGTAGCCGGTCACCGGGCTGAGAAGGTCGAAGTCGTTGGGCGGCTCCTGGACATAGATGGCGAACTGCCGGCCCGACTCCGGATCCGCGAGGGTTTCCCCGCCCTCGCCGTCCACCGCGGTGACGTTCCACTCGACCGTAACGTCATCGTCGATCCAGGCTGCGACATACTGGGTGTCCGCGATCCCGGCGACCGTCTGCGGCGTCGAGTTGCCGAGGCGATCCGTGACGATGTACTCGAGGGTGTAGGTGACCGCATCCCCGCTCCAGTCCACGTCCACCGCGCTCTGCCAGATGAAAGCCGGCTGGTTGGTCTCCAGCGTGTCGCCGTCCACCGGCGAGATCAGGCTGAACGGCTCGGGCGGGTCGTTGACCTGGCTGACGGTGAAAAGGACATCGACGGAGTCCCGCTGGCCGTATACGTCCTCCGCGCGCAGCCGCAGGTACTGGCTGCCGACCCACTCCGAATCGGGAACGGTGACCGTGATCGTCCGCGTTTCCGGGTCGAAGTCATCGACGAGATCCATGCCGCCGGGGGGTGGACCGAGCCACTCCCAATCCCACAGGATGGACGCCGGGTCCGTGGCACGATGGGTGATCGCCTCATCCAGCTCGATGTCACCGAAGGATTTCCCCTCATCGACCTCCTGGTCCAGGAGGAGGGACAGATCCCACGGCGGGACGATGCCATGCAGGGAGAGAGTGGTGATCCCGTCCGCCGTCCAGAGCGTATCGCCGGACTGGACTTCGGAGACCATCGCCCTGCGCTCCACGGCGCGCATGCTGTCCCAGATGCGGAAGATCATCCGTTCGCCCTCGAGGAAGCCCTCGACGACATCCGGCGTGGTCGGATCGTCTCCCCAGACGGTGATCCCGAGGGGAGTCACGCCGTTGTACAACGCGCCGCCGGCGACGACCCCCTCCGGGGTCAAGACCCCGATTTCGTCGCCCTCATGCAGCCAAGCGCCATCGAGGTCCACCTGGGTGACGATCAGCGACAGGTTCCGGTCCGACGGCGTGGGCTGGTAGATCTGCTCCGCCAGCCCCGTGCCGTAGGCGTTCCAACTCATGATCTCGACGCTGGGCGTAACTCCCCCCGCGCGGGTCACGAAGTGGGTGGATGCCGACCCGGCGTACGCCACCGGCTCCTGCGGGGTGAAGAACAGGGGGATATGACCCGTCGAGCCCGGCGGGAGGAATCCAGGCTCCCAGAACTCGCTGCTGTTGAACACGCCCTCCGGATCACCGTCCCATCTCAATACCCATACCCATCCACCGAGGGTCTCCTCGATCGATTTGAAGCGCGTTGAACTGCGGCCTACTTGCGTATCCGGGAAATTCACATCCATATCGAACAGATCCCGCTCGACCTCGCCGACGACCGCGACATCCTCCACCGAGAGATTGAGCACCGTCATCGCATCGGCGGACCACTGGGTGCCGCCGACGAGAAGTTCCGGGGTCGCCGTGTCCTCGACCGCCTCGAAGCGACGCCAGAGGACGAATTGCATCTCCTCTCCGTTCGACAGGCCGTCGACCTCCTGCGTTGTCGGGTCATCGCCCCAGACCGCGATGCCGAGTGCGTCATTCCCCGCCTCCTTCATCGCCCAGCCGGCGAGAACGCCGCTGTCCGCACCGAACACCGCGATCTCGTCGCCTTCAAGGAGGGGAGCGTAATTGAACGATACGCTGTCGAGGAGGACGCTGTGGCTGGTTCCCGTCTGCGGCGGAGGGGCGAAATGGGTTTCCGCACCGTCCGGGTGGACATTCGCCACCACCTGGAAGGTCACATCCCCGCCGTTCGTCTGGATGACGATGCTGTCATCGATGGCGGCACTGCCATCGAAGGCCAATTCTACGCCGCCCATCTCCCCGGGCGGGATGTAGAGGGGGAGGTCGCTCACCAGGGAAAGGGGGAGTGAACCCAGGTCGACATCGTTGAGCGCGAGGGTGCCCTCGCCGACATTGGCGATATAGGCATCTCGCACCCAGGAGCGGCCGGGACCGACGGTGCCGAAGTGGATCATATCGACCACAGGAAGCGGATCGCCGGTCTCCAGCCCTTCATCGACCGCGTTCAGGGCGAGCTGGGTGATCCCGTCCATCGTCCAGGTGACCGGTCCCTCCTGGTAGACGAGCTCGGCGATCCATTCCAACCCGGTGGAGCGGTCCCAGATGCGCAGCTCGAGCGGTTCTCCCTCGGCGAAGCCGTCCACTTCCGGGGTGATCGGGTCGTCCCCCCATGCGGTCAGACCCATCGGTGCCTCGTCCCAGACGACCGCCCCCGCGCAGAGCCCCTGCGAGGTGAACACACCGACCTCGTCGCCCGGTGCGAGCGGGATCTCGTTCACGGCGGCATAGACGAGGACGATGCTGTGCCCGGCATCCGTGGCGGTGAAAGAGAAGTGCTCGGTCTGCGCCCGGACGGCCCAGGGAAGCAGCAAGAGCCCCGCCGCAACGGCCGGCAACAGGAAAGCGTTCGCTCGTTTCATCGTTTCACCCCTTGAAAGAAGCGCGCAGGCTCACTCAAGTTTCACGATTCGCACGGCGGCCCCGGCGGCCCGCCCCAACCCGTGCACCAGGTACACCCCGGAGGCGACCGGCCGCCCATCCTCCCCCCGGCCATCCCAGACCGCAACGGTCCCCTCCGCGTGGAGAAGCCGCACGGCGCGGCCGGTGAGATCCACCACCCTCGCCCGCCAACCCTCCTCCCCGCCCCGGAGGGCGAGGGTCACGGCCGGGTTGAACGGATTGGGCCAGGCGGCCAGGCGCAACTCACCCGGCAGCGGCGCGGCGGAGCGCTCCGGCGCGGAAACATGCTGCGCCGCGAGGGTCAGCGTGGAATAACCGTCCGGCTGGAAGGTCTCCGGGCCGGAGGTGAACGCGGCTTCCGCCGCCAGCTCCGCCTCCTCCGCGGCGATCCAGACGCGGAAGGTCATCGCCTCACCGGCGGCGAACCCCTCGACCACATCCGTGGTCAACGGGTCGTCGCCCCACACGGCGACTCCGAGCGCCCCCTCGGCCGGCCAGACACCCGCCCCGGCGAGCAGCAGCGAGGGGGTGAACACACCCACCTCGTCGCCCGGCTGCAACGGCAGATCGTCCAGCGTGGCCGCCGTGACCGCCAGCGAGTGGTCCACGCCGGTCGGCTCGGGCGGCGTCCAGTGCTGGGCGAAAAGCCGTGGAGTCGCGGTCATGAGCAGCACCGCGACCAGCACCGGCGGCACGGCGCGGCGGGCTCGATGGACTCGGGTATGCTTGGCGCGGGACACGTTCAGTCGCTCCACACTCCCAGCCGGTTCGGCGGAGCCGCAAGCGCGGCCCCGCCGAACCGGGAGTTATTTCATCACCACCATCTTGCGGATATGGACAAAGTCGCCGGCGATGATCCGGTAGAAGTAGGCGCCGCTGGCCACCGTTTCGCCGCGATCATCGCGACCGTCCCAGACCACCGCGTGGTACCCCGGCTTCTCCCGCCGGTCGACCAGCGTGGCGACATGGCGCCCGAGGAGGTTGATCACCTCGAGGCGCACATTGGACGCCTGCGGCAGGCCGTACCGGATGGTCGTCGTCGGGTTGAACGGGTTCGGGTAGTTGGCCGCGAGGAAGTAGTCGCTCGGGATGACGCTGCTCCGGCTGCCGGAGGCGGACGCCACCGCGATGCCGTCCTTCGCGAAGATCACCGGCTCACCGCCCGCGTTGAGCGAAACGGGAAGCTCGAGATCCTCCTCCGCCAGCCAGACCCGCGCGCTCAAGGGCTCGCCGGGTTGCAGCCCCTCGACCTCCTCTGTGGCGGGATCATCGCCCCAGACCGCGAGACCGAGCCTGCCCTCCTCGTTCCAGACGCCGGAGGCGACCACCACACCGCGGGGATCGAGGATCTCCACCTCGTCACCCGGCGACAGCGGTGAGTCGTCCACCATGACGCCCGCCAGCAGGAGGCTCATGTCGCCGCCCGTCGCGGAAGCCGTCTCGAAGTGGCGCGGCACCGCCGCCGCCACGCGCGCGGCGATCCCGCCCCGGCCGGGTGCACTCGCAAGAGCCACACCGCCCTCCGGGTAGACGAGGGTCGCCGGTCCGTCGAGTTTGAGCTGGATCCCATCGCCGGGCCAGATCTCGCCGATGCCGTCATACCCCCATTCCGGCAGGTAGAACCGGCCATCGCCCATCTTGGCGATGATCAGCGCCTCACCCAGGCTTTCGAGAGCGTCCGGCGCAGGCATCGGACCATCGGGCAGGTAGGCGACCATGCTCCAGCCGTCTTCGAGCCCGATAGGAATCTGCTCGTTAAGTTCGTGGCCGTCGAGGGGCAGCACCTCCGGATCGAGCACCTTCACCTTGTACCCGGCGAGCGGATCCCACTCCCCGATCTGGTCGATCCCCGTGTCGGGGTCATAGAACCGGCCCTCGCCGTCCTTCACGAGAACCAGCGAGGGCGCCCCCGCGAAGATCGCGGGCAGGGTCGGGTCGACCGGAGCCATGTCGAGACTGACGAGGTTCCACCCCGGCTCGAGCACCATCTCGCGGTGGGTGAAGTCGGCGCCGACATGAATCACGACCGGGACATCCAGCGGCGAATCCGCCGAGTTGTTCATCAGGGTGATGGTGCCGAAGAGGTCCGTCATCTCCGGCGTCTCTCCCGGGATGCTGTACCCGAAGGACATGGCATCCGAAGTACCGGCATCCACCTCCAGCTCGCCGGTGATGCTGAAGAGCCAGTCGGGCTCATCTTGCAGCTCGAGACGATAGAAGATGAAGTTCATCCCATCCAGCACCCAGATATACCCTTCATCGTCGAAGGTGAGTCCGCCGATAATGGGACTCTGGAAAGGCAACTCGTAGCCTTTCACGATCATCCCGTCCGGACTGACCTTGAACAGCGCCCCCTGCCCTTCTCCATGCATGAATACGGACTGCGTCGCCCACAGGTAACCGTTATGCCAGGTCAAACCGGTGGCCCCGGGCAGCATGATGATATCCCTCGGGTATGGCTGGCCGGGGCCGCCATGTTCGAACAGCGGCGCATCCGTCACGCCGATCGAAAAGAAACCCTCCATGCCGAAGGTGTAATACATCGAGGAAGCATCCGGCGGGATGGCAATGTCGAAGATCATTTGCGGCCAGCCGTACTGCTGGCCATAGAACCAGATGTCAGGATTTCCCTCGGGATCGAGGCGCAGGACTTCACCGGCATTCTGGCCCCAGTTGGCTTGCGCCATCCAGAGTTGCCCGTTGTGCACTTCGAGGCCTATCGGGTAAATATCTCCATTCTCTTCGTAGCCGGGCGCCCAGGGCGTGGGGATCTCGCCGACAACGTTGCCCGATTCGGGGTCGATGATGAAGATGCCGCCGAATTCCGGATCCGTCGCATAGAGGAACCCGTCCATGTAGGCCACGCCGAACAAGTCGCCCATTTCGCCCGGCAGCGGGAACCAGGTGTTCAGGAAAAGACCCTCTCCAACCGTCTCGTCCACAGTATACCCGAAGGGCTCACCCGAGGTGCGCTGTGCGATCGAGCGCATCACACTCGGGCCGGCGTAGGGACGGATGGGCTTCTTCTCGACCACCCGCAGGGCGCCGAGATCCGACTCGCCCGGTTCGCGGCGAGCCGGTGGATCGGCTTTCATCACCGGGGCTCCATGCTCGTTGTCCGTGACCCAGGAGACGACATGGAGCGGACCGTCGCCGTCGTTCGTCAGCGTGAGGTCGAAGGTCCCCTCCACGCCGGGCACGACATAGAGGTCGAGGTGATCCGGATCGACGGCGATCTCCGGGTGCAGGAGGGCGAAGTCCTGCGTGGCCGTTCCGTCGGTGGGAATGGTCACCGATGCCTCGGCCTCGTTGAACCCGTCGGATTCAGCCGTCACGGTGTAGTCGCCCGAAGGCACGCCGGTGAACTCGTAGCTGCCGTCCGCCCCGGTGGTCGTGCTCCGGCTGATTTCGACGATGGAGACGACCGCTCCCTCGAGCGGCTCGCCGGTGTCATTGCGGGTGACGACGCCGGAGAGGTCTCCGTACCCGCTGAACGACAGGCTGTAGAGCCCGACATCATCGAGGTACCACCCGGTGTAGAGGTGGTTCGCCATGTCGGTGCCGGCGGCGAAACGGACGAGGACGTTGCGCCCGGCATACCGGCCCAGGTGAACGCCCAGGAACTCCCAGTCACCGTCGTGACTCGAATCGCTGAGGAAGAAACTGCTGTCGGGCAGGCCGTAATCCGAGAGCGGGTTCCCGTAGGGACCGCCCCAGTATTCATCATGGTAGATGGACCACTCATCTTCGGTGGATTCGGGATCGAAGTCCAGCAACTCCCAGGACTGCCCCTCATCCGTGGAGACGAAGACCGCGGCGCCGTCGAAGTAGGGCTCGAAGGCATGCCACTCGTAGAAGGAAATCATCGCATCGGTGTTCTCGACGTAGAGCGAGGGCAGGGTGAGGGTATAGAGGGTGTTATCCTCGTAATCGCCGTCGAGGTTCGTGCCCCAGACGTTGTCGCCGCTGTAAGCCGTGTCGGGTCCCGCGGTCGGCGCGCCCCACTCGAAACCGTCCGGGATGAACCCGCCGTCATCCGCCTCGAAATCGAACAAGGTGTCCGGCTCACCGATGAACTGGGGCTCGCCGAAGACGGGAGCCGACTCGATGCCGGCGTCATCGTAGGCGGTGAGGGAATAGACGAAGAATCCGCCGTAGGGCAGAACGTCCGTGATGGTGGTGATCGATTCCGGCATATCCTGGACCAGTTCGCCGTTCCGGTAGACCCGGTAGCCGGCGAGGTCGGTCAGCGGAGTGTTGTCCTCGTTCAGCAGTGGAGCATCCCAGCTCACAATCACCTGCAACAGGACTTCGTTGATGTTGAACGGCAGGAGCGTGGGCGGTTCGGGCGGCATGGCGGCCATCGCGAGGAGCGGATCACTGGGCGGTCCCTCGGACAGGACCCCCTCGATATCGTACACCGCCGCGACCGTGTACTCGTACTCCTGCCCCTCGACGATCGTGGAGTCGACGTAGTTGAGGTCGCCGGAGTAGGCCGCCGTGGTATCCAGCAACAGGCCGTCCCGGTAGATGTTGTAATAGACGATGTCCTGGGTGTACTCGTCGAGTTCGAGGCCGCCCTCGCCCGCTCCGTTGAAGGTGAGATGAGGCCGCGCGGACAGCGCGGTCTCCGGGCGCATGGGCGTGGCGGCGCGCACGGAGCGGCCCACCGGCGCCCACCGGCCCCAGGCATCCTGCACCGCCGCGCCGGAGGCGATCAACTGCTCCCGGCGGGAGAGAGGTCCGTCGGCGGCGGAACCTGTTTTCGGCAGGAGATCCCCGCCGTTGAATTGATCACGCGGATCGTTGATGTACGAGCCGTGGAGCGTGACATAGGTCGTGACCAGCGGATCGCCCCACGCCATGGCCCCCTGGCTCAGGTCGGCCCAGGCCCCCTCTCCATCCGCGTTGAATACCTTCACTGCGCAGTTGTAGTCGTTATAACTGTCCCACATGACATCGTAACGGTCTCTACCGAACATGCCGGGGGTGGCAAGGGTGACCGCGATGTTGGTATGGGTCAGTCCGTTCAACCCGACGGGGACGTATTCCCACTGGTTCACATTCGTCGGAAACCAGGAATAGCTATAGAGTGGAAATGGGTTGAGCGGATCGGTGATATCCCAGATGTCGAGACGGGCCTCCGCCTGGTTGAATTGGTTCACCTGCCCGATGTACAACTCGACACCGTTGATGTCGTAGGTCCCGTCGATCTCGAAATCGGAGTACTGCACCCCTTCGGCAACCTCCTCCTGGCTGTCATCGACGTTGAATCCCGCTTCGATTCCATCATGCAGCGCCCAGGAGTCCGCTTCGTTCACCGCGTGGCTCGGAGGATTCCAATAGAGGATGATCCTGTCGTTGCTCCAGCCGTCGAAGTCGAGTCCTGACGGTGGACCGATGATCGGCGTGAGCACCGCGTCGAAGGAGTTCTCTCCCTCGACAAGAGGCAAGACCTCGCTGAAGGGCTCGTAATTCGGGTTGTCGATCGAGACCTCCACATCGGAACCGAGGTGGAGGGGAATCCACTCGAAGCGGGCGACGCCGTTGTTGTCCGTGGTGTCCACCTGCCCGGTGGAGAGCAGCACCTCGATCCCCGTCGCCGGCAGCCCGAGCTGGTCGTCGGTGACATTCACCTCCAGGTTCGCCCAGGTGCCGGCACCGGGCTCGAAGCGCAGGGCGGTTCCGTCCCCCGGCACCCAGCCGCTGCCTTCCCAGTAAATCGCGAGTGGCTCATACCCCGGTGAGCCCTCCATCTGGGCGCTCGCGAGGGCGATCAGGAGATCGCCGGGCACGCGGTCACCCACCACCTGGTAGTGGAACTCGATCTCACCGGTGGTGAACCACTTGATCTCGAACACCACCGGCCATTCCGCGGAGCCGTGGGCGTCGGGGCTGAACCACTCGAACACCCAGCAGCCGAGATCCGGCTTGAACGCCGAGTACACGGCGGCGTCCTGCCGGTTGTACTCCAGTTCAGAGCCGAAGGGGGCGATCAATTCTTCCATGGTGGCTTCCGAAAACGGGAAATTGACCTCCCCGCCCGAATAGAGCAGGCCCGCACCCGAGATGTTGATCCCCGGCACATAGTGGTCGTAGAAGAGCATCTCCTGGCCGGTCGTGTCGACAAATTCGATCCAGGCGGAATCCCAGGAATCGTTGAACGCCCAGTACTGGGCGTCCGGATCGTCCGCCAGCTCCACCCAGTCGAACTCCGTCGGCATCCATTCGTAGCCGGGGAAGGGGGTGATACCGCCGTACACCGGGTCCGACCCGCCGCTCATCAAGGGCTCACCGCCGCCCTCCGGCAGGAACATCGCCTGGATGGTGAAGCCGTACAGCACCCCGGTCTCCTCGAGAAGGCCGACGATCGCCGTATCGGCCGTGGTCAACGGCTCGGGAACCGGAAACCCCTCCTCATCCAGGATGTAGCCGAGATAGAGGACTTCGCTGTACCCGGGAGGGGGCGCCACCGGGGGCCAGGTGAGGTGGAGATACGGCTGGTCCGTGGTCACCTGCACGTTTTCCGGGCGCGGCGGAAGGTCGACGGTGAGCACCTTCTGGTCCGGTCCGGTGCGGTCCTGGTCGTCATCGACGATCACCGTGTCCGACACCTCGACGAAGAACTGGGCCCAGGCGTCAACCAGCCAGACAGCGGCGGGGACGGTGTCGAAGTGGGCGATTCCGTCGGCGCCGGTCGTGGCGGTCAGCGTGTCCGGGCCGTTGATCGCCATGACAAACGCGTCCGCGACCGGGTTGGTGTCCTGGTCCTGCAAGTAGACATCGAGGGCCGCGTCCTGCGCGCCGGTATTCACACCCACGTCCCCCTCACCGCGCCCGATGACCGGGTAGGGCAGGCTCTCCAGAAACGCCCTCTGCTCCGGTGTCGGAGCGATGCCGGGCTCGAGGGGTGTGATCGTGCTCCCCACAGCCGTTCCCCCCGCGGCCAACACCAGCATCGCCGCGAGCAGAACCGATGCGAGACTCCATCCATGCCGCTTCATGGTCTTCTCCTCCCGCCTCTATCGCACTTGTTCCTTGTATGCACCGATGTACGCTTGGAAACCCGCCCTGCGGTTTCCAAACCACTGCGAATCACCCGAAGAATACCAACATTATTGTGAATTGAATCACATCAGAAGTCACGGTGAGTATCTCCGCGCACCCGGACCTTCCATCGGAAATCTACGGAAAAATGGGCCTGTTCACGCGTCAAGAAGAACCCTGGCATCAATCCGCCAGGCGAGTGCAGGGGTACTTGAAGTGGTTCGCGACTGCGATCAAACCTCGGGGGCGGGTACACAGTGAGGAGTGCCCGCGTAAACGGTGCGGGCTTCAACGAGACTGTCGAAATACGAGTAGAAACTATTTATTCATGTTCCAGCTGCCCCTCCGATCCTTACCGCAAATCTCGATCCTCGAAGATGTTACCCGTGCTCTCCCCGTGTTCCCGTTTCCGCGCAACGGGAGCCTCCAACCCCATCACGCGCAATGACACTATCCCTGTACGTGATAATGTTCTCCCGCCTTTTCTCGCGGCAGGTGATGGTGATCACAATCTCGCGATTGGTACTCACTCTCGGAGGAACCCGAGATTGGGGAGGAACCCTGCTCTCCGGCGTCTAAACGAAAGAGGCCGGCGCCCCGTCGTGGAAGACAGGACACCGGCCCGGCCGTGGGGGGGACACGACCTTACTTCATGAGATGAATCGCTGTCGCCGCGGTGCCCGCGGAAGATTCGACGCGGACGAAGTAGACCCCCGAGGACCAGTTCCCGCCGTTCACCGGGAAGGTGTTCACACCGGCGGAAGCGGCGCCGTCATACACCACGGCCACCTGCCTGCCGATCACATCGTACACCGTGACCCGCACATTCCCGGCTTCGGGCAGTGCGACCTTGAGCGTGGTGGAAGGGTTGAATGGATTGGGATAGGCCTTCACCACGATATGTTCGACCGGCAGGACCCGGACTTCGATCTCGTCGCCCACCGAGGTCGTCGCCGGACCGAGGCCCGTCGTGTCGCCCGGCTCGCGCCAGAACATGCCGTTCAGCTCGTACACGACGATGGTCGGGGCGATGGGGCAGCCCTCGATGAGTCCCCCGAGCACCTCGACCCAGTCGCCGTCCTCAGGCCGTACCGCGCCGTTCCCCGGGTCGTAGTCCGGGGCGCCGAAGTCGAGGCGGAAGTCGATCCCGCCGTCGTCATCGGTGTCGAGCCAGAGCAGGTCGTGCATTCCGCCGAGGTCGTCCTCGATCACGTATCCCTCGGCCGCGGCGATCTCGGGCTCCTCGAAGGAGCAGCCGTGGCCGTCATGCCAGCCGCCACCATGGCCGCCGTGATGCCCGGAGGTGTCCGGCTCGAACCAGGTCTCGCCGTTCAACTCCCAGACCATGACGAGCGGTTGGTCGTCCTCCCAGTGCATGCCGCCCATGCCGGACATGCTCACCAGGGCGCCGGCGACGTCGATCTCATCGCCCTGCTCCGGCCGCTGGGCGCCGGATTCCGGCTCGTACCACGGGGGACCGAAGCCGAGGCGGTATTCCGCCACACCGTCATTGTCCTCGTCGAGGTAGTAGAAGTCCATCATCGGGTGCTCATCGTCCTCCGCCTCGACGATGGTCCACCCGTGCAGGGTGACCTCCTCCCACTGGTGACGCCAGTGGCCGCCTTCATGCCCGCCGCCGCCACCGCTGTCGTTCGCCGCGAGGACGAAATCCACGGTGACCGTTTCGCCGGACTGTACGGAGATCTCCTGCTCCTCCATCTCGTAGCCGAAGAGCATCGCGCGCGCTTCGTAGGTTCCCGGCGCGACCCCGTCGACCAGGTAGCCGCCGGTCTCGTCCGTCCACGCCTGGGAATCCATCATCCCGCCGTGGCCGCCGCCGTGATGCTCGCCGTGCAGGACCACCCGAACGCCCTGCAGCGCAGCGCCGTCCTCATCGGTTACCGTCCCCGTGACCGCCCCGTCCTGCGCAAGCAGCGCACCGGAAAACAGCAGCGAGAAGACGATCACAAGTGCCACCCGTTTCATGGCAATACCCCTTTCTCTCTTTATACTGTTGCCTGCATCCCGCTCAATGCGAATGCATCTCGTGTTTTTTCGCGCCCTCTTCGGCGGGCTTCTGCACCGGCTTCAGGCCCATGTTGCAGGAGGGGCAGCGATCCACCTTCGAATCACCGGGGAACACCAGGCCGCACATCGTGCAGGCCTTCGGGTGCGATTCGCGCAGCTTCTTCACCGCCTCTTCGCTCATCTTGACCAGTTCGGCGTCGCATCCGCTGATGCCGCACCGCCCCGGCTTGTCGGTCACGAACTGCGGATGCTCCGGACAGGTGTAGAGGGTATCCGCGGTGAAGATGAAGCTCATGTCCTTCATCATCATCATCCCCTCGCCGTGCATCTGTTCTTTCTTCATCTCCTTGCCGTGCATCTCCTCCTTGTCCTGCGCCCGGCCGGGCATGCCGAGACCGAGGGTCAGGACCACCGCGAGGGTGATCGCGAGGGTCAAACCGATTCTGCTCTTCATCGTTTTCTCCTTGTGATGGCAAAGTTGACAGAGTTTATAAGCCCGAACTTCCCGTAAGTTCCTTTCCCCCCGAACTTTCTCGCGTTCACACCGCGGGCTCCGGTTCCCCCTCCGGGGCGTTCCCCCCGGCCGGCTCTGGCGGGTCCGGCTCGACCTTGCCGCGCTTGATGTAGTAGTAGACCGCCGGGAGAATCAGCAGGGTCAGGATCGTCGAGGAGATCAGTCCCCCGACCATCGGCGAGGCGATGCGCTTCATCACCTCCGAGCCGGTCTCGGTGCCGACCATGATCGGCAGCAGGCCGATGAGGGTCGTCGAGACGGTCATCAGCAGCGGGCGGACCCTCTCGGCGGCCCCCTGCATGATCGCCGCCCGCAGGTCGGTGCGGGTGCGCATCTTTCCTTCCCGGCTGAAGCGGCCGAAGGCCTCGTCCAGGTAGACCAGCATCACCACGCCGGTCTCCGCCGCCAGCCCGAGCAGCGCGATGAAGCCGACCGCCACCGCCACCGAAGTGTTGAACCCGAGGAGGTACATCAGCCAGACCCCCCCGACCATGGAGAAGGGCAGCAGGAGCATCACCACGAGCACTTCGGTGACATTGTGGAAGTGAACGTAGAGCAGGAAGAAGATGACCAGCAGGGTGAGCGGGACGATCAGCCGCAAGCGGCGGCTCGCGCGCTCCATGTACTCGAACTGGCCGGACCAGACGAGGGAGTACCCCGCGGGGAGCCGGACCTCTTCGCTGACCGCTTTCTGCAGCCGGGCGACAAACCCGCCGATGTCGCTGTCACGGGTATCGACATAGACCCACACGGTCTTGCGCGCGTTCTCCGTCTTGATCATCGGCGGACCATCGACGATGCGAATCTCCGCCAGTTGAGCCAGCGGCGCGGTCCCCCCGCCCGGGATCGGCACCCGGACGCGCTTGATGTCCGAGAGATCATCCCGCCGCTCGCGCGGGTAACGGATATTGACCGGGTACCGCGCCTGGCCCTCCACGGTCCAGGTGACATTCATCCCGCCGAGGGCGGACTTGATCACATCCTCCACGTCATCGATGGTGAGCCCGTACCGGGCGATCCAGTCACGGTTGATGTCGATGTCCACATACCGGCCCCCGACCACGCGCTCGGCATAGGCGGAGGTGGTCCCCTCCACCCCGGCGACGACCGCCTCCACCTCCTCGCCCACGCGGGCCAGCTCGTTCAGGTCCTCGCCCATGATCTTGATTCCGACCGGGGTCTTGATGCCGGTGGAGAGCATGTCGATGCGCGTCTTGATCGGCATCGTCCAGGCGTTGGTCAGGCCGGGGAACTGGATCGCGGCGTCGAGTTCGCGGACGAGGGAGTCCAACGTCACCCCCTCGCGCCACTCGCTCCGGTCCCGCTTGAGAGTGATCGTCGTCTCGATCATCGAGAGGGGTGCGGGGTCGGTGGCGGTCTCCGCTCGCCCGATCTTGCCGAAGACATGGTCCACCTCGGGGAAGGAGGCGATAATCCGGTCGGTCTGCTGGATCAGTTCGCGCGCCTTGGCCGGCGAGAGGCCCGGGGGCGTCGTCGGCATGTAGAGCAGGTCGCCCTCGTTCAGGGGCGGCATGAACTCGCTGCCCAGGCGGCTCCAGGGCCAGAGGGTGAGCAGGAAGATGATGATCCCGGCGGCGATCACCGCCGCGGGCCGTCGCAACACCCAGCGGATCACGGGGCGGTACGTCCCGATGAAGAAGCGCGAGAGGGGATTGCGCTGCTCGTTCATGATCCCGCCGCGGACGAAGAGCACCATCAGCACCGGGACGATGGTGATCGCCAGGATCGCCGA
Source organism: uncultured bacterium (assembly GCA_964404605.1). GTDB lineage: Bacteria > Electryoneota > Electryoneia > Electryoneales > Electryoneaceae > CAYOKT01. Next base: position 20,818 of record CAYOKT010000025.1, on the reverse strand, counting down.
GGCGGCCATGGCGAAAGTCTTGGTGTACGCGAGGGGGCTGAACAGGCGGCCCTCCTGCGCCTGGAGGCTGAACACCGGGAAGAAGCTGACGGTGATGATCAACAGGCTGAAGAAGAGCGCCGGGCCGACCTCGCGGGAGGCCTCGGAGATGATCTGGATATGGTTCTTCCTCCCCCGGTCGCGCTCGATGTGCTTGTGGGCGTTCTCGACGAGGACAACCGAGGCGTCCACCATCACGCCGATCGCGATGGCGATGCCCCCGAGGCTCATGATGTTGGCGTTGATCCCCATCCACTTCATCACCAGCAGGGCGATCAACACCCCGGCCGGGAGGGTGAAGAGGGCGACGAGGGCGCTGGGGAAGTGGAGCAGGAAGAGGATCGTCACCAGGGCGACGACGATGATCTCCTCGGTCAGCTTGCCCTTCAGGGTGTCGATGGCGCGATGAATCAGGTCGGAGCGGTCATAGGCCGGGACGATGCGCACCCCTTCCGGCAGGCCCGCCTTCAGCTCCTCCAGCCGTTCCTTGACTCGTTCGATGGTGGCGAGGGCGTTTTCGCCGTAGCGCAGGATGACCACCCCGCCGACCACCTCGCCCTCGCCGTCCCACTCCGCGATGCCCCGGCGCAGTTCGGGTCCGACCCGCACGTCGGCGACCTGCTTGAGGAGAATGGGCTTCCCGCCCGGCCCCAGGCCGAGGACGACCTTCTCGATCTGGGAGATGATCTCGCGGTCATCGCGCCCCTTCAGGTAGCCGAGCCCGCGGACGAAGAACTCCGTCTCGCCCATCTCGATGAGACGGCCGCCGACATCGTTGTTCGACGCCTTCAGCGCCATCTTCACCTTGCGCAGGGGGATGTTCAACGAGGCGAGACGGTCCGGGTCGACGACCACCTGGTACTGCTTGACGAACCCGCCGACACTGGCGACCTCCGCGACACCGGGCACGGTCTGCAGCTCGTAGCGCATGTACCAGTCCTGCAGGCTGCGCAGCTCGGCCAGGCTGTGGCGGTCCGACTGGAGGGTATACTGATAGATCCACCCGAGGCCGGTGGCGTCGGGTCCGAGGCGCGGGGTGACGCCTTCCGGCATCCGTTGCGCCGCCTGGTTGAGATACTCCAGGACCCGGCTGCGCGCCCAGTAGAGGTCGGTGCCGTCCTCGAACAGCAGGTACACCATGCCGTAGTTGAAGAAGCTGTAACCGCGGACATCCTTGACATACGGCACCGAGAGCAGCGCTGTGGTCAGGGGGTAGATCACCTGGTCCTCGACCACCTGGGGCGACTGCCCCGGGTAGTCGGCGATGACGATCACCTGCACGTCGGAGAGGTCCGGGATCGCGTCCACCGGCATGGTGAACAGCGCATAGGCCCCCATCGCGACCACCGCAAGGGTCACCAGGATGACAAGAAGACGGTTCCGGATGCTGCCGTCGATGATGCGTTCAATCGGGTTCATGAGATTCGTTTCAATTCCGTTTTCTGAGGTTGCGGAGGCTGTTTACCACGCCCCCCTCGCCGTTCCGGCGCCCCTCCCCGGGGAGGGAGCGCCGTGTTTCGCCGCAGGTTCAGTTCCCGGTTTCGCCGCCGGCGCCGCCCTCCGAAGCGAGAACCATCCGCTTTCGCAGGCGACGCTGAATCGCTTCCTGCAGGTTGGCTTCGCTGTCCAGCAGGAACTGGGCGGAGGTGACGACACTCTCGCCCTCGTTCAGCCCTCTTTCGACCTGGTAGTACCGGGAGGATTCCACGCCCAGCCTGACCTCCCGCGGCTCGAAGCGTCCCTCGCCGAGGGAGACGAAGACGAGGTCCCGTTCCCCGGAGCGGACGACGGCCTCCTTGGACACCGCCAGGACGGAGCGCCGCGGGTTCGATGCGATGCGGGCATCCACGACCATGTCCGGGCGGAGCTGCAAGCCGGGGTTGGGCAGGACGATCCGGACCTGGACGCTGCGGGTCTTCGCATCGAGCGTCGGATAGACATATTCCACCCTTCCCCGGGAGCCGTAGTCCGGGTCATAGGGCGATTTCACCTCCGTGGGGTCGCCCACCCGCACCCAGGGCAGCTCGAACTCGTAGATCTGCGCCAGCACCCACACGGTGTCGAGGTCCACGATGGTGAACAGGTCCATTCCGGGCTTCACCGCGGCGCCTTCGACCACGTTCTTGTGCAAAATGATCCCGCCGGCGGGGCTGTAGAGGGTCATCGTCCGCCGGACCTGGCGGTTCTTCTCGAGGGAGTCGATCTGGCCGGTCGAGATGTCCCACAGCTCCAGCCTGCGGCGTGCGGCGGCGAGCAGCTTCCGCCCGCTCTCCGCCACGCGTTCCAGCCCGCCGCCGGCCAGCGCCTCGGCGTTCTCGAGCGCCAGCAGGTACTCCTCCTGGGCCGCGACCAGTTCCGGGCTGTAGATGTCGAGCAATGGCTGCCCGGCCTCCACCGGGTCACCGGTGCGGTCGACATAGAGGTGCTCCACCCAGCCGGAAATCTTCGAGTTGACACGAACCTCGGCGTCTTCCGGGTAGGCGACGGTTCCATTGGACCGCACTTCGCGCGCGAGGTCGCGGCGCCGGGCGATCTCGGTCTTCACGCCGATGCTCTGCAGGGTCACCGGGTCGATACGGACGACGCCGGTGTTGAGGTCCCCCTTGTAGACCGGGACCAGGTCCATGCCCATCGGCGATTTCCCCGGCTTGTCCGAGACGAAGCTGGGGTCCATCGGGGCGACCCAGTAGGCGATCTCCCGCTCTCCCCCTCCGGCCGCCGTGGAGCCCCCGGACATCGTGCCGCCACCGGTGCGGACCGGGGTCAGCTTCATCCCGCAGAGGGGGCAGTTGCCCGGTTCCTCCTGGATGACCTCAGGGTGCATGCCGCAGGTGTAGAGGGTTTTTCCCCCTCCCGCCGCAGCGCCGCCCGCCGC
>CAYOKT010000025.1:0-17804 GCA_964404605.1 uncultured bacterium | reverse complement strand
GCATGCCGCAGGTGTAGAGGGTTTTTCCCCCTCCCGCCGCAGCGCCGCCCGCCGCATGACTCATGGCGTCGTGGTCGTTCTCCGTCTTCGGGGTATCCGCCATGCCGGGCATTTCACCCATTCCGGCCTCGGCGGCACCCGCGGGCGGCTGGTAATAGGGGGACTCGGTGATCGGGACCAGCGGAGAGCCGTCGTTCGGATCCGTGCCGGGACCCTCATGGACGAACAGGGGGTTCCCGCTGCTGACATAGAGGTCGTCCACGCCCGGGGCCGGGGTGCCCGGCTTGTGCCCCACCACCTCGCTCAGGGTCATTCCGCAGAGGGAGCACTCCCCGGGGCCTTCCTGCACCTCGTAGGGGTGCATCGCGCAGACGTAGGGGTTGTCAATGGCTTTCGCCTCCGGGGCGGAAGCGGCCTCCCCCGCGTTGCCGGCCGACAGGGTGAAACCCACCACCACCGCCGAGAGCAGCAGGAGCAAGCCCGCCGCGGGAACCAGGAATCTCGTCTTTCGTCTCATCGCTTCGTCCTATTCACCTGAAGGTTCGTTTTTTCCGGTCATCCACGTTTCTCCGACCAGGGCGGCGAGCGCCGCCCTGACCTTCGCCCGGTCACGGATCCGCGCGAGCCGCTGGAGCCGCGCGTTGTGCAGGGCCGTCTCCGCCATCAACAGGGCCTCGAAATCGGCCCGTCCCACGGTGTACGACGCGGTGGCGGCGGCGAGAGTCGCCTCCGCCTGCGGGAGGACGCCCCCCGTGTAGAGTTCGATCTGCCGCTCCAGCCGGGTATCTTCATCCAACAGGGATTCGAGGCGAAGGCGCAGCCGGAGCTCCACGTCCCGTTTCACGGCCTGCATCCGGCGGGCGAGGGCGCGGGCCTCCTGCACCGCAGGCGCCTGCTTGCTGGCGCCGAAGATCGGCAGGGTGATCCCCGCGGTCGCGGTGAAGAAATCGGGCCGCTCCACGCCGCCCGGCGCGGGCCGGCGATAGCCGTACCCGGCGCTCAGCTTCAGGTCCGGCCACCAGAGGCGCTCCGCCAGCTCCACCTTCTCCTCGGAGGCGGCCAGGGCGGCCCGCACCTTCTCGAGCGTGGGATTGCCCCCGGTGAGCTTCTCGGCGAGCTCCTCGAGCGAAAGCGGCGTGAACCGCACGTCGATCCCCGCCGGCGGGTCGGGCGCCTCACCAGGCTCCCGCCCCAGCAGGGTCGCGAAGCGCCGCCCCGCGGTGAGGGTTCGCTGTGCGAGTTCCGCGCGGCGGTCCTCGAGCCGGGTCCTCTCTGTCTCGGCGCGGAGAATGTCCTGCTGCAGCCCCCTGCCGGTCTCATACTTCCGCCGCGCGATACGGAGCAGGTCGTCCAGCAGGGCGATGGTCGTGTCCAGCGTGGCGGTCGCCGAGCGCAGGTAGGCCCAGTCGTACCAGCCCTCCATCACGGCCTCGGCGACCTGGAACTCGCCCTCGCTGCGCCCGCTCGTGATCCGCTCCAGCTCCCGCCGGGCGACAGCCCGCTTCACGGAGAACTTGCCCGTGAGGGGCACCATCTGGCTGAGGGTCACCCAGGTTCCCGTCATCGCCTCCTGGGCCGGGTCGAAGCTGTTCACCGGCAGGTTCATCAGCCCGAAGGTCACCATCGGGTCGGACCAGGCTCCGGCCTGGGGGATCCGTTCGCGCGCCGCGGACTCCTCCGCCCGACGGCCCGCGAGATCCGGGTTGTTGTCCACGGCTTCGGCGATGTGACGGGCGAGCTGCGGGTCCGGCTCGATCACCCCTCCCGAAGCGTCCGCGAGGCCGGACAGCGGAAGCAGACCGCCGATGAGAAAAAGGACCACCGCCATCCGCAATGGCCCACCGCCTGAGCTTCTCAATCTGGCATAGCGAGAAATACCCACCGTATTGCACTCTCCGTTGTTTTCGTCAGCCAACCTTTCAGCAAACGGGATGCCAAAAGAAAAACCGCTTGCAAGTGCAAGCGGTTCATCTACTTGGGTGGAGCACCGTTCGAGCTCCCCCTTCCCCCTCCGGGACGCGTTGAACGAACTGTTCCAGGCGGGTGAACGAAATGTTTATCCCTTCTCCAGGCCGTACTCCTGCATCTTGCGCCTCAGGGTCGGGCGGGAGATCCCGAGCACTTCGCACGCCTTGCCCAGGTTGCCGCCCCAGACCCGGAGAACCCGCCGGATGTGCTCCCGCTCCACCTCCGCCAGGGAACGGTTCCAGGGGTCCTTTTCGATGCGTTCCCCCTCCTCTTTCAGGCGGTCGGTTCCGACGTCCGCCGGTTCGGGCAGCTCGACCTGGAGCGTGTCGCCCGGGGAGAGCATCACCCCGGCGGTCAGGCGGTTCTCCAGCTCGCGCACATTCCCCGGCCAGTCATAGCGCCGAAGGCGCTCCATCAACTCCTCGGGCACGCGGACAACCGTGCGCCTGAGTCCACGGTTGATCCGGATGAGAAGGTGCTCCACCAGGAGCTCGATGTCCTCCCTCCGCTCCCGCAGGGGCGGCAGCGGGATCTCGACGACCTTCAGCCGGTAGTAGAGGTCCTCGCGGAAGGTTCCCTCGCGGACCATCGCCAGCAGGTCGCGATGGGTCGCGCAGACAACGCGGGCATCGAAACTCAGGCTTCTCGTTCCCCCGACGCGCTCGAAGGATCTCTCCTGCAGCACGCGGAGCAGTTTCACCTGGAGGGAGAGATCGAGGTCACCGATCTCATCGAGGAAGAGCGTTCCGGAGCCCGCCAGCTCGAAACGTCCCGGCTTGCCCTGTGTCGCCCCGGTGAACGCTCCCCGCTCATGGCCGAAGAGCTCGCTCTCGAGCAGCGTCGGGGCGAGGGCGCTGCAATTCACCGGAATGAAGGGCTCATCGGGGCTGGTGTAACGGTGGATCGCCCGCGCGACCAGCTCCTTTCCCGTGCCCGACTCCCCGGTGATGAGAACGTTCGCCCGTCCCCGGCTGGCGAGGCCGATCAGCTTGTGCACCTCGACCATCGCGCGGCTGCGCCCGATGATCTTCTCGCCGGGTTCGCCGCGCGCGAGGTCCGCGATGAGGGCCGGCTTGCGGCGGCTGTCCTCGAGGGCGAGGGCGTTCTGAACGGTGTGCTCCAGCTCGTCCAGGTTCAGCGGCTTGTGGATGTAGTCCTGCGCCCCGGCGCGCATGGCGGTGATCGCCCGGTCGAGGTCCTGGTGGCCGGTGATCATGATGACCACCCCGCCGAGCCCCTCCCCGCGCGCCGCTTCGAGCACCTCGAGGCCGTCGCCGTCCGGCAGCATCAGGTCGAGGAGAATGCAGTCGGGGTGCTCCTCGCGCCAGGCCGCAAGGCCCTCCTTCACCGTTCCGGCGGTGAAGACATCGAACCCCAGCTCGCCGAAGGCAAGCTCGAGGGTCCGCCTCGCCGCCCTGTCGTCATCAACCACCAGAAGCTTCGCCATCGCCTCTCCTCGCCTGCAGGTACAACCGCACGGTCGTACCCTCGCCCTCCCTGCTGCTCACCTCGATCTTTCCCTCGTGCGCCTCGACGATCTTTTTCACATTGCCCATCCCCAACCCGATCCCCTCCTCGCGGGTGGTGAAGAAGGGGTCGAACAGGCGTTCCAGCACCTTCCGGCTCATCCCGCGCCCCGTGTCTCGCACCTCCAGGACAAGCCGGTCGCCCCCGTCGTCGCGGACCGCGAGGACCACCTCGCTTCCCTCCGCGGACGCCTCGACCGCGTTGGCGAGAAGGTTGGCGAGGGCTCTCAGCAGCAACTCCCTGTCCCCCTCCAGCCTCCGGATGGTGCCGGCGACCTCGAAACGAAGATCCACCCCCCTTGCCCGGGCCTCCTCTTCGGCCCCCTGCACGGCGAGCCGCGCCAGCTCCTCCACCTCCACGGGTTCCGACGCCGGCCTGAGCGGCTTGCTGTAATCCAGCAGTCCGCTGAGCATGGTCTCGAGCCGCTTCACCTCGCCGGAGGCGAGGGAGACAAATTCCGCCTCGGGAGATCCGGAGTCGATCTTCCGGTCGAGGAGGCGCAGGTTCATCTTGACCGAGGAGAGCGGGTTGCGCATCTCGTGCACAATGCTCGCCACGAGCTCCCCGACCGCCGCCAGCTTTTCCGCCTGCAGGAGTCTTTCGTGGGAGCGGTTCAGCTCCTCCCGCGCCTGTTCCAGCCCGTGCACCATCCGGTTGAAGGAGCGCAGGAGGACACCGATCTCATCGCCCCGTCTCCCCTCGGGGACACGGATTGAATAGTCACCCGAAGCGACGCCCTCGCTCGCGGCGGCCAGCCGCTCCAGGGGGCGGGTCCAGCTCCGCGCCAGGGCGAGGGCCACGGCCAACATCACCAGGAGAGCGATCCCGGCGGCGAGCAGGGTGTTCATCATGATGGTGCGAAGCGGAGAGAACGCCTCCTCCAGGTCCATCTCCGTGATCACCGCCCAGCCCTGTTCAGGCTGGAAGGTGTAGGCACCGAGCACCTCGCGGCCGAGGAAGCCCCGGTAGATCATCACCCCGCTCCCGCCCTCGAGCGCCGCGAGGACCGGGGGAATGGGCATCTTGTGGGTCAACGGGCGGGGATGTTCATGGAAGCGGGACGGGGTCAGCATCGTCGTGTCCCGCCCGACGAGGAACGCCTCCCCCCGCATCCCGAGCCCGGTGGTGTCGGCGAGAATCGGGTCGATGCCGGCCGCGGTGGGGTACTGGACGAAGAAGACCCCCGCCGTGCCGCCGCGGCTGTCATGGAGGGGAACCGCCAGGTTTATCACCGCCCGGCCATGAAGATCAAGGTGAATCGACCCCCAGGAAACCCGGCCGGCGAGGGCCGAACGCACCGCCGGAACATCCGCCGGGAAGCCGCGCTCACCGCCCTCGCCAAAGGCCGCGAGGGTGTCCCCCGAAGCATCGAGCAGCGCCGCGAAGCGGATGTCCTGCTCCCGGCGCAGCCGTCCGACGAGCCGCTCCGCCGCCTCGCGGAGCCGGGCCCGCCCCTGCGGGGAGCCCGACTTCGCGCCCCCCAACGCCTGCAGAATCTCCCCGGCGTCCGCCGCCGCCTGCACGCCGTTCCCGCGCTCCCGCAGCCAGATTTCCAGCCGCGCGGAGCGCTCCCGGACGACACCGAGCACGTGGCGCTGCGCCTCGGCGAGAATCGCCCGCCTCGCCTGACGGTACCCCAGCGCGGCCACGGAGAACGCGGCCAGCAGGATGATGAGGGCGCTGGTCCCGAACAGTTTGAACCCGATGGTATTCAGCCTGCTGAACATGACCCGGCACTTCCGTTGCTTTTTCGTCCGCGCGGCTCCCGTTTCCCGGAACAGTAGTATACAATGCGCGAGGGGTGCAATCGTTCCCTCGCGGCGTTCCCTGAAACCCGGAACGCTTGCAATGAAAATGGCCCGGAGGGCGAGCCTCCGGGCCGATGTTGACACTTCAATCCGCAGGGGCGGGTTACTTCAGCACGACCATCTTCCTCACGCGGCTCGACTCGCCCGAGGAGAGCTTGTAGAAGTACACGCCGCTGGGCAGGTCGTCCGAACGGAAGGTGACCTCGTGACGGCCGGCGCTGAGGCCGCGGTTGACGAGAACGGCGACCTCGCGGCCGAGGACATCGTAGACCGCCAGCTTGACCTTGCCCGCCTGCCGCAGGGTGAACCCGATGTGGGTCGAGGGGTTGAACGGGTTCGGATAGTTCTGCTCGAGGTCGAACTGGTCGGGCAGCAGGGCTTCGCCCCCGTCATCGACCGCATCGATCCAGAACCCGTTCCAGGCCCAATCGTTCGGATCCTGGTAGAAGCCCGAGGAGTCGACATGCATCGGGTAGTTCCGCACCCACTCGGCGTTCGTCTCGAACTGGGCGATCAGGTCCGCCTTGGAGACGCGGTGGTAGATCTGGAGGTTCTCGGTGGGTTCTCCCTCCGCGTCGTTCCCCGCCGGGACGGCGACCCCGGCATCCATGTCGAGGGTGTAGAAGATGTGCAGGTAGTCGCCGTCATTGTTCGGCGAAAGGCTGGGCTCGCGTTCACTGCGGCACTCGCCCGCCGCGAGCTGGCCGGTGGTTCCCTTGGTGTCCGTGATGTTGACGCTCTTCGCCCAGTGGCGGCCGTTGTCCGGCGAGGCGGAGACGAAGATGTCTGCGTTCGCATAGGCGTCATCCGAGGCATCGCTGCCCATCACCTGGTCGTCCACGACGATGGTATCGCCCGGCTCGCCGTACTGCTGCCACATCGCCCAGAGAACCCCGGTCTCCTCGTCCTTGTACAGGTTGCAGTGCCCGACGACACGTTCCCAGACCCCCGGACGGGCGTAGTTCCAGAAGGTGCCGTCCGCGATCATCGTGTATTCCTCGGTGTCATCGTTCCAGTAGAAGAGACGGTCCGTGTAGGTCGTCACCTCTTCCCAGAAGTAGAAGTTCGGGGTATTGAAGGCGGCATGCAGGACATCGTCCTCGTCGTACATCAGCTCGATTTCGGTGTACGCGCGCATCGTATCCCGGTCGGCCGCGAGGCTGTCGGGGAAATAGGACTCGTCCGGGGCGATCCAGTTGGTGATGTTGACCGGGCTGTCCCAGTCCCAGGTCTCGCCGCCGTCCGTGCTGGTCCAGAGGTAGATGTCGTTGTTCTGCTGCGACAGGGCCAGCCCTTCCCAGGTGGGAGGACCCTCGCCCATGAGCCAGCGGCTGACGGTCTGGCCGATGGTCACCTTGCTGCCGTCATGGGACACCGCGACAGTCCCGGAGAGGTTCATCGCCACGTCGGTGATGAAGAGCTGCTCCACGTCGCCGGGCGTGGCGTTACTGAAGGTGGAAGTGACCGGATCGTAGATCGCGCGATGGTAGTAAAGGTTGTTGTCGTTGGTGTCATAGCCGTTGATGATGGTATGGAGATACAGGGTTTCGTTGTACCGCCCGATGTCCATGTGCGGCCAGAGACCCTCCACGTCCGGGTAGTGCGGGATGTAGTACAGGGTGAAGAACCCGGGCAGAAAGATCGTCTCCGCGCCGAGGATGGAGCTGTAGGTGTAGGCGGCGTCATCGCTCGGACCGTGGAAAGCGATCAACGGCGTGCCCGTCTCCTGGTCCACGTAGATAACGTTGTAGGCACCCCAGTTGGTGTCCTCGCGGTAGCCGTTGAACAGCTCCACCTGCGGATTGCCGTCGTCATCGAAGAAGACATTGGTGTACCGGACCTGCGATGTGCCGTCCGCGGACGAGCGGTAGCACCAGACGACCTTGACCTCGGGGTTCTCCGGGTCACTCATGTCCAGGCCGATCATCCGTCCGATGGTGCCGTTGTGCTGCATGTCGCGCCACGTGGTTCCCACCGCGATCGTGTCGCCCATGAGCTCGTCGAGTTCGCTCGAGAAGGCGTAGGGACCGGGAACACCCGTCGCGTGGACAGGTTCATCACCGGCCACGGCCTTCGCGGGCTGTTCCACAACCGGCGAGATGGGCACCGATGCGCCGGCTATGCCCGCCAGCAATAATGCAAAGGCGATCAACAACCCTCTTTTCAAGAATACCGTCATGAGACCCCCTTGTCTTTTGCGGTGAGCGAAGCGGCTCGCAGGACAACTTCGCCCGGATTCGCCGGCTCCCTCATTTTTCGCTGTTGTTAACCTGCCGGAGTGCCGGAACCCCGGCAGGAAGTCTATCCCCTGAAATAGCCACAAGGGGCGAAGTCCCTGACACTACCGCTTTTGCACGGCGCGGACTCCAGCCCCTCAGACGATCCCCAAACATTCCCTGCAACACCGCTCCGATCGACAGCCGCGAAGCAGCACCCCGTCACGTGTATCGTGATTCGGCCAGAAGCGCTCAACCCGGCCGTTCCACCCAACCTCGCCGTATAATATAGGTCCCATCCATGGATGAGGGGAGACAGGGGGCGATTTTTCCTCACAGACCCGCCTCCCCCGACAGCGTACCGACCCCGCGGTGACGGCAGAGAACAACGGGGAACCACCCGGGTTCCCCGAAACGTCATCGATCGATCCCCCTCCGGCCGCGCTATCCCTGCACCCGGGCGACCACCTGGGCGAACGCCTCCGGGTCATGAAAGGCCAGGTGGGCGAGCGCCTTGCGGTCCAGGTCGATCCCCTTTTCATCCAACTTGTGCATGAACACGGAATAGCTCATGCCGTGGTCGCGCACGGCGGCGTTGATCCGCGTGATCCACAACCTGCGGAACTCGCGGCGGCGCTGGCGCCGGTGGATGTAGGAGTATTGAGCCGCCTTGTCCGTAAGGCGCTTGGCGGCGCGGATGGTGTTCTTTCCCCGGCCGAAGAAACCCTTGGCGCGGTTGAGCACCTTTTTCCTGCGGCGCCGCGAGGTCGGATTGTTTGTCGCGCGAGGCATCTCTTTATCCCTGAATCATTCTGGTCACACGTTTCACATCCACGGAAGACACCAGCGCCGCCTTGCTCAACTTGCGCTTGCGGTCGCGGGACTTCTTCGTCAGGATGTGGCTCTTGTAGCTGCGATTCCGGCGAAGCTTCCCGGAACCGGTCCGGCGGAAGCGCTTCGCCGCCGCCCTGTTGGTCTTCATCTTCGGCATGATGCTGTTCCCGTCACCTTCCACAACACGGCCCGGTCGGCACCGGCTGCTCTCCCCGCCGACCCCACGCCGTGAGGATTACTTGCGTTGCAGGGTCATCACCATGTGGCGATTCCCCTCCATCTGGATATCGCCCTCCACCTTCGCGATATCCTGCGTCTCTTCGATGAAACGATCGATCACGCTGCGGCCCAGTTCCTTGTGCGTCACCATCCGGCCCTTGAAAACGACGGTGATCTTGACCTTGTCGCCGTCCTCGATGAATTGACGCACCGAACGCAGCTTCACCTGGAAATCGTGATCGTCAACCTTCGGAGTGACTCGAATCCGCTTGATCTTGCTCTGGTGCCCCTTCTTGCGGCTCTCCTTCTCCTTCTTGGCGAGTTCGTACCGGAACTTGCCATAATCGAGGATGCGAGCCACCGGGGGAGTGGCCTGTGGGGCAACCTCCACCAGATCGAGTTCGGCCGCCTCGGCCATTTCCTTTGCTTTTTCGATCGCAACAATGCCGACCTGGTTGCCTTCCGCATCGATCAGGCGCACTTCCGGCACCTCGATCTGATCGTTGATCCGGTGCTGCGGCTCCACAACCGTCGGTTTGATAAAACCCCGTCTGAAAGCGATGAGCGGCTTCTCCTCCGTTACCTCTTTTCCAGCGAATCATCCCGGCGGATCGATTCGCCTGAACCGGCCCGCCAAATCGGGAAACCCCCTACTCCCTGTCCTTCTCCATAGACGCCGTGGGCGCTACTGGACTCGAACCAGTGACCTCTGCCATGTCAAGACAGCGCTCTAACCAAGCTGAGCTAAGCGCCCGTTGGACCGCAAGCGGGACACGGCATAAAGAAGACGGCACCCGGTGGGATGCCGCCACCGCGGCCCTGCAAACCCCTCATGAGGATGCCGGGGTGCGAACTTGGGCGATTCCCCTCCGCCCCGCGACCGCACCCGGGCATCCCGCCGTGCCGGGAGCCGGATTCGAACCGGCATGGGGCATAGCCCCGGGAGATTTTAAGTCTCCTGTGTCTGCCATTCCACCACCCCGGCGAACCGGAGGGGTTCTGCCGCCGGCACCCGGGGGCAACACCCCGCCGCGGGGGATCTGACGGGTTGGTGGAGGCGGCGGCCGGATTCGAACCGGCGAATAAAGGTTTTGCAGACCTTCGCCTTAGCCACTTGGCTACGCCGCCTGTTTCGCGCCTCGTGAACAGAAAAGGCGCGGCGCTCGCCGTGCCCTTCGACAGGCCCCCGGCCGGTACCGGGCACGAACCTTCTGCGGCGTTCCGGCATAGCCGACGCCCTCGTCAAGGCATTGAGCGAGAGACGGGACTCGAACCCGCGACAACCACGTTGGCAACGTGGAGCTCTACCAACTGAGCTACTCTCGCGCTTTCGGATCCGGCATCCGGAAAAATATGCCATCATCCGCTCCGGCAGTCAATCCCTCTCCCCATTGCCTCCCGAAGCCTCTGCACTCTTTCCAGGTTGTGAATGAGCCGCCGGAGAGGAAGAATCAGCCGCCCCTCCCGGTGGGGTTTCCGGGGTCGCCCCCTCCCCCTCTTCTTCCGTGCCGGGCCGCTTCTCCTCCGCCCACTGGACGACGTTTTCCATCGCCCGGTCACGAATGGAGCGGCGCAACTGCCGGGTCCGGCTCCGCTGCTTCTGCCCCAACCGCCAGGCATACCACAGGATGGCGCAGAGGATGAATACCAACAGCAGCTTCATCGCCGCCCCCGATCCGCGGCGGTCCGCGTGGAGCCTAGCGGGATCGAACCGCTGACCTCCTGAATGCCATTCAGGCGCTCTCCCAGCTGAGCTAAGGCCCCGATCATGCTTTCGGAATGGACGGGAAGCGGAGGCCGCGCCGGCTCTCCATCCCCCGGGCCGTTACGCCTGAACTCCGCCCTTCCGGCAAGGAAAAAAGACGCAATTCCCCCCGCCCGGAAAGCGAGCCTGAATATAGAGGAACGGTTCAGGTGAGTCAACAATAAACGGGAGAGGTCGCTCCCGATTCGCCATGCCCGATCGAAGCCCGTTACTTCCTCACCTTGACCACCAGCACGGGAATCGGAGAGTGACGGATGACATACTCCGCGGTGGAGCCGAGGATCTCCTCGCTCAGGTTCGAGCGGCCGTTGGACGTCATGACGATCATATCCGCCTCCAGCTCCGCGGCCACCTCGATGATTTTCTTGCGCGGATGGCCCTCGCGCAGGATGACCGTGCAGAGATCCCCGGCCTCCTCGGCGGCGATCATCTTGTCGATTTCCACGCGGCTCGCGAGCGCCTTTTCCCGCATGATCTCCTCGAAGTGGGACGGGCTGACGCGCAGGGTGAGCATCTCCTCCTTGCTCATGAACTCCTGGTGCACATTCAGCACGGTGATCCTGGCGCCATACCTCCTGGCCAGGTTCACCGCGAGGGGAAAGCCCGCCACCGACATCCGTGATGTGTCCGTGGGAAACAGAATATGCTTGATCATCCCGTCATCCTTTCCTGAGCCCGGCCGCGGAGCGGGACCATAGCCCGAAACTCCCTCCCGTCGGTGCCCGCTTCACAACCGCGGCCCTGCAACCCTTTCTCCGCTCACAGGAAGAAAACGAACGTCACAATGATGAACACCGGAACGAGAATGCCGATGGACCAGAGCATGTACCCGAAGAAGCTCGGCATCTTCACCCGGTTCTCCTCGGCGATGCTGCGCACCATGAAGTTGGGCGCGTTCCCGATGTAGGTCATCGCCCCGAAGAACACCGCCCCGGTGGAGATCGCCTTCAGGATCGGGATGAACACCGCCTCGCTGCCATGCAGCACGTTGCCGGTGAGCATCTGGTGCACGATCGTGTCGGTCAACCCGAGGCGCCCCTGGGCGAGATTGTAGAAGGTCAGGTAGGTCGGCGCATTATCGAGGAAACTGGACAGCGACCCGGTGATCCAGAAGAACTGCGCCGGCTCGCGGGTCCACTCCACGATGCCCGCCAGGGCGCCCTCGCCTCCCGCCCGCAGCATCGCCAGGGCCGGGACGATGGTCATGAAAATCCCGGCGAAAAGGTAAGCCACCTCCTTGATGGGGAACCAGGTGAACTCGTTGTCGCGGCGAATCTGTTTGCTCGTCGTCTTCATCGACAGGTAGATCATCAAGAGAATGGTCGCCTCGCGGATCAGGTTCTGGATCGGGGTATGCACGCCGAAAAGGTTCACCTCCCCCAGCTTGACCATCCCGCTGAACAGCACGGCGCCCATGATGCCCGCGAGGAAGAACAGGTTGTGCAGTCCCTGCAGGCGCAACGGAACGTGCTCCGCCTCGGAGAACCGCGCTTCCACCTCGGTCCGCTCCCGCCGGTACATCGCCGTATCGATGAGGAAGAACGAACCCAGCAGGATCAAGGCCACCAGCAGGAATTCACTGAAGATATTGAACGTCCAGAAGAACGGCACTCCGTGGAGGAAGCCGAGGAACAGGGGGGGGTCCCCCAGCGGTGTCAGCGAACCCCCGATGTTGCTGACGAGGAAGATGAAGAAGATGACCACGTGCATCTTGTTCTTCCGGAAGCGGTTGGCGCGCAGAACCGGCCGGATGAGCACCATCGAGGCGCCGGTGGTCCCCATCCACGAGGCGAGAATCGTCCCGATGACCAGGAGAAGCAGGTTCACCGCGGGGGTGCCGACCAGGGTGCCGCTGAGAAGAATCCCGCCGGAGGCCGCGAACAACCCCCACAACAGGACGATGAAGGGGATATAATCCGTGATGTAGATGTGCAGGATCTCCTGCACCCCCTCCCCCTTGTACGCGATGATGAAGGGAACCGCCAGCGCCAGCGCCCAGAAGGCGGACACCTTGGGGAAATGGTGATGCCAGAAACGCGGGGCGAAGAGGGGAAAGAGGGCGATGGAGAGGAGAATGCCGACGAAGGGGAGCCCGCTCCACAGGGGCAGGCGGGTTCCCAAGCCCTCGTGCTCCACGCCGGTCACTGCCGCCTGACCCCCATGACCCGTGCCGACGGACTCGCTTTCGCCCGGGGCGGTCTCCGCTTCCGCGGCGGGGACGGCGGCGGCGTGCTGTCCGCCCTGGATGTCATCTGCGGTGCCGACGGCTTCCTGCTGCGGATCACCGGACCCCCGGCCCTGTTCCTGCCCGGCGATAACAGCCTGCGACACTCCCAGGAACAGGAGAACGGCGAGGAGCGGAACGATGATGGAGAAGATGCGGGATTTCAGCATCGAGGTCTCCCTGGTTGAAGCGGTTTCCCGCAGTGTCTGCGCGGGAAGATGGTTGGCAAAAGTACAGCCTCTTTACGGCAGGAAGCAAACCGTGCAGGCGCTTCGCCCGGAGGTACCGCCAAGGTGTAGCGGCCCGGGGCAACGCACAGCGCGGCGGTCAGGGAGCGCGGAGCCGTTTCCGCTTCGCCCGCAGACGGAGGACCAGGTCGAGGATCTCCGGGGAATCGGGCATCTGCTGGCGCACGGGGACCAGCTCCGCCCTCGCGCGGCCGCCGTGGATGCGCGCCACGCCGAAGTATCGTCCAAACCGTCCCGGCGCGACCACCGGCGTCCCGCTCAGGTGCTCGATCCCGTCGATCCGCTCGCCTTGATGAGCCGAAACGACGAGATCCGCCCGGCTCCAGCCGCCCACATGTTCCCGCAGCCACCGCCGCTCCGCCTGGGCGATGACGATCACCTTCACGCCGGGGGGAACTTCGGCGAGCGCGCTTCGCAGGGCGGAATCCGGGTCGCTTATCGCCAGCCAACCAGGTTGATTCGGCAGCGATTCCGCGATGAGGGCCGGCTGGATCACGGCCGCCACGGCATATCGCTCCCCCCCGCGCTCGACCAGCCGCACCCTCGCGCCGATTTGTCCGCCCCCGGTGAACGAAAGGTTGGTCGTCACCAGGGGCAGGCGTTTCGCGGCGGCGCGGACCAGGTCGCGCCCCTGGAGGAGTTCCTGCACCCCGAGGGCGACGGCGTCATAGGGGAACAGCGCCATCGCCTCGATCATCGCCGCCGTGCCGAGGGAGTCGAGGGTGTTCGGGGAGAAGTCGCCGCCGTCGATCAGCAGCAGCGGACCGAGCGCACGCCTTCGTTCGACCTCCGGCAGCCGCTTCTCGAGGCCGCCCAACGGGTCATTGGGGCAACGGCAGTTCTCGAGACGGCCGTCCGTGTGCGCGGTGTAGAGGATATCAACCGCGCCGGCGGCGGGCCGGGGGGACAGGAGCGCGAGAACAACCGGCAGGGCCGCCGCGAACACCGCACGGCGCGGCCGCCATCGGACCGGACATGCCGACCGGAAAGAACCCATGCGCCGCTCTCACTCCTCCACTCGGTCCGCGGCCGGACCCGACTCGGACGGCGGCGCGGTTCTCCACAGTCCCCTCCCCTCCTCCCGGGCGCTCCGCTCGAGGGCGAGGTAGTCCGCCCGCCGGGGGTGGACGTGTTCCGGGTCCACTGCGGCCAGACCCCGGCGGATCAGCTCGGCGTTGAGATCGGTTCCATCCTTCAGGCGCAGGTAGGCGAAGAGATCCACGGAGATGCTGTCCTGCGGAAACCCGGGCAGGTATTCCAGCCGGACGGGAGAATGGTCCTCGAGCGCTTCCGCCTCCGCAAGCAGGTCGCGGGGGACTGCGGCGGCGGCCGTGGTGTCCCCGGGGCTCGCCGCGGCGAGGCTGTCCGGAAGCGCCTCCTTCGGCCACGGCGCCAGTCCGATCAGGTGGACCGTCCGCCCCCGGCGCAGACGCACCTCGTTGGCATCCACCACCTCGGCGATGCGGTCCTGTTTGCTCAGGGTGACATAGATGCTGATGAATCCCGCCGCGAGGAAGAGAATCGCCCCGGTGGTCAGCAACTGGCGCGTGGTGGGACCGGCCTTTGCGGCCTCCGCCGCCCCGGCGGGATGCCCCCTTTCCGCTTCCTGCTCCGCCTCGTGAATCACCGGGTCCAGCTTCTTGAGCAGGAGGAAGAGACCCAGCGCGGCGAGCAGGGAGGTGCCGACGAGGAGGAAGAAGAAGGCGCTGTGGTCGAGGATGTTCCACAGCCCCCCGACCAGTCCGGCGAGGTAGCCGCCGGCGGCGGTGAAGGCGAACCAGGCGCCCATCATCGTCCCCACCCGTCCGGGCGGGGCGAGCTTCGAGACGAGGGAGAGTCCCATCGGTGACAGGCACAGCTCGCCGATGGTGATGGTCCCGTAGGTCGCCAGCAGCCAGCCGACGTTCATCTTGCCGCTGTCGCCGCCGACGAGGCTGCCGACGCCCATGATGGTGAACGCGGCGGCGGTGAGCAGCATCCCGATGCCGATCTTCGCCGCGGTGGAGGGCTCCTTGCCCCGCGCCCGGAGGAAACTCCAGAAGGTGAGCAGCGGGAAGGTGAGGAGCAGAATGAACGCCGGGTTGACCGACTGGAAGGTCTCGGGCAGCAGCGTGGTGCGGGTGACCCTGTTCGCCCAGAAGGTCAGCGTCAGCCCCTGCTGGTTGAACGCCATCCAGAAGAAGATGACGACGAGGAAGATGATCAGCAGCGCCCCGGTGCGCCGGCGCGCCTTGCCCGGGTCGATCGCCTCGACCGGATAGGCCGCGGTATCTTCCGGCTTCCTGCGGGATTGGGGCGGAATGTCTCCCGCTTTCACGAAACGCTGGAGGCTGAGAAAGATGATCACGGAGAAGATCATCCCGAAACCGGCGGCCGCGAAGGCATAATGCCAGCCGTGGATGGGATCCAGCGCGCGCAGCGTGCTCGCGACGAGGGGCGAGAAAAACGCGCCGAGGTTGATGCCCATGTAGAAGATGTTGTAGCCGTCATCCCGCCGCTCGGGCACTTCCCGGTAGAGGTGACCGAGCATCGTCGAGATGTTCGGCTTGAAGAGGCCGTTCCCGATGATCAGGCAGACGAGCGCGCTGAAGAAAAACGGCAGCGGGCGGAAGGCCAGCAGGAAGTGACCGAGCATCATCACGAATCCGCCGATGACCACCGACCGCTTGATCCCGAGAAAACGGTCCGCGAGGAAGCCGCCGACCAAGGGGGAGAAATAGACCAGGCCGATGTAGAGGCCGTAGATCTGGGTGGTCCAGAAGGTGCCCAGTTGGAGCCCGCCATCCTCCTTCGGAGTGATCATGTAGAGCGCGAAGATGGCGAGCATGGTGTAGAAGCTGAAGCGTTCCCACATCTCGGTGAGAAAGAGTACCGGGAGACCCTTCGGGTGGCTGCGTTTGCCTCCCACCGCGGCTGCAGCGACGGCCATGGTTCCTCCAGTCGATCCTCCCGGACGGCCGGGACGGGCTGAATCTGCGACGCGAATCGGCTCCCAATATAGGCCCGCGCCGCACCGAATCAAGGGCCCGAAGAAGGTGGACGAATCCCCCTCCGCGTGCCCCGGAGCACCGCGCGGCGCCCATCCGGTACCATGCCCGCCCGCCGCCCCGGGCGGCTCCAAATGTGCCGCAGACGGCGTTGAAAGTGTGTCCTCGCTCTCCTCGGGCCGCCGCGAATGCGCTACATTTCAGTTTGCTTCAAACATGGGTCGTCATGCAGGAACATCTCGAAAAGATCAAGGAGCTTCGCCGGAGCCTCCTCGGCTGGTTCCGGGCGAACGCGCGGGACCTGCCGTGGCGAAAAACCCGCGATCCCTTCCGCATCTGGGTCGCGGAAATCATGTTGCAGCAGACCCGTGTCGAGGCGGTAATTCCTTACTATGAGCGGTTTTTCGCGATGTTCCCCACCGTCGAGGCGCTCGCGGAGGCGGACGAGCAGGCGCTGCTCGTCATCTGGGCGGGGCTGGGGTACTACCGCCGGGCGCTCAACCTCCACAAGGCGGCGCAGACACTCGTAAAGCGGACCGGCGGGGAGGGCGTGCAGTGGCCCCGAACCGCCGAGGAGTGGCAGAAACTGCCCGGCGTGGGACGCTACACCGCCGCCGCCATCGCATCGATCGCCTTCGACCAGCCCGTGGCGGTGCTCGACGGGAATGTGAAACGGGTCCTCGCGCGCCTCTTCTCGGTGGATGAACCCATCGGGAGCAGCGAGGGCGACAAGCTGCTCTGGGAGCTGGCCGGGACGCTGCTCACCCCGGAAGCCCCGGGGGACCACAACCAGGCGCTGATGGAACTCGGCTCGCGCGTCTGCCTGCCGAAGCATCCGCGCTGCGATGCCTGCCCGATGCGCTCCTATTGCCTCGCGTTCGCCGAGAAGCGCACCTCCCTGCTGCCGAAACGGGTGGCGAAAAAACCGGTGCCCCACCGTGTCGCGGTGGCGGCGTGGATCGAACGCGAGGGGATGCTGCTGCTCGCGCGGCGGCCGGATGACGGGATGCTCGCGCGCCTGTGGGAGCTGCCCGGCGGCCTGATCGAGGAGGGGGAAAAAGACGAGGAAGCCCTGCGCAACCTGCTGCGCGAGCGGTACGGCCTGCGCGGAGAGATCGGCGAGCAGCTCTGCACCGTCACCCACACCTACACCCACTTCACCCTGACCCTGCGGGTCTACCGGGTCGTCCCCACCCGCGACCTGCCCGCGCCCTTCCCGGAGTTTCTCCCCTTCTCCTGGGTCTCCCGGGACGACCGGGAGAGTTTCCCCATCCACCGGGCCCATGTGAAGGCCATCGAGGCGATCGAGAATCCGCAGGGACGGTTCCTGTTCTGAACGGGCAGGGCAGCCCGAGCCCGGGCGGGTGGCCCGGAACTTTTCACCGCGGCGTAGCCTTGGCGAAGCCGGGCAGTCCCGGGTTTCATAAGGCGTGCGTCAAACGAAACGCTAAACGGTCATCCTGAACGCTTCCCACTGTCATCCTGAACGCTTCCCACTGTCATCCTGAACGCTTCCCACTGTCATCCTGAACGCTTCCCACCGTCATCCTGAACGCTTCCCACTGTCATCCTGAACGTCAGTGAAGGATCTCATAACGAAATGGTTCGCATCCAACGGAAGCGTGGCGTTTCGAGACTCTTCCCTCGTCCCGACGCTTCGGGACGGGTCAGAGTGACATAGTATTGCGCATAGTGGGCGGGCGCTCTCGGGCTGCGGCACTCAGACAACTTCCTATGAATCAAAGAGATGAAACCCGGGACTGAAGTCCCGGGCCACCCCTCGGGACGGGTCAGAGTGACACATTTCTGCACGTAATGAGTGGAAAGTAGCCTGTCCTGGGCCCTGCCGGCTTTGACGGCAGAGTATCTTGCTTATAGCCTTTTTTGTCGCGCTATATCCTTTATTCTATCCTATAACGCCATAGAAACCTTTCAAACCCTGTCATCGAAGCTGACAGGGCCACCCTTCGGGACTGGGCCGCCCTCAGCATGCCGCAGGGGCACGGCA
>CAYOKT010000024.1:0-36255 GCA_964404605.1 uncultured bacterium | reverse complement strand
CGTACACCGCCGCCCGCAGCGGCCCAGCCCGCGGCAGGGCCACCGTCACCCGCACTGCGCTGTTGAACGGGTTCGGATACACCCGCCGCACCTCCCAGCGCTCCGGCGGGCCGCGCTGCCCCTGCTCCGGCGCGGCGTCTGTCCAGTCCAGCCGACGCACCTCGCTCGAATACCGGCGGATGCCAAGCGCGTCCTCCACGTACACCCGCCACCACAGCACTGCGACAGAATCCGGGTCCACCTCGACGGTAAGCGTCGTGTCGCGCCCGGCGTTGTGGCGGCTCGCCGGAAAGGCGAAGGCCGAGTCCAGCGCCGTCTCCACCCGGTAGGTCAGGCTGTCATTGCCCCCGGGGTTCGGGCTGGTGGTCGCGCGCCACCGGAAGGTCACCACCCACAGCGGCGGCCGGGCGCCGTCCTCCGGCGAGACCAGGTTGAACGGCTCAGGCCGGCGGTAGTCCGTGAACGGCTCCTCGGCGAACGGCAGCACGTCGATTCCAACCGCAACCGTATCCCCCTCACCATCGGGGTTCTGCGCCATCTGGTAGGGCCCCGAGGCGTACCCCCAGTAGTTGTTCGTCACCTCCACCGTTCCGGGGATTACGGCGCTCAGCCGAACAGCATCCTTCTCGTTGTTGAAGAAATCGTTCTCCTCCAGCACCAGTGTGGCTTGCCCGGCCGCGGTGACAACGGAATAACTAACCGTCTCGCGGGACAATGGGAAGTTGTTGATGAACGCGTTGTTCGTCCCCCAAGCGGCAAACGGCCCGGTTGCATTGACATCCTGCACTACAACGGCGCTTGATAAATTGGCGATGTTCCTCAGGAAAAGGTTGTTGGAAAAGGTGGTAGGACTGTGGATCGCGAGGGCCCCACCGACCCAACCCGCGTAGTTCGCCTCGAAACGGTTGCCGGAGATCTCGCACCAGTCGATGTAGCTCCCCACATCGATGGCACCCCCGATCGCCATACCCTCAGCGCGATTCCTGATAAAACGGTTGTCTTGTATGCGAATGGAATCAACATTGAAGACCGAGATAGCACCCCCCAATGCTGATACAGTGTTGCTTTCAAAATAATTACCGATAATATCCCATCGCGCTGCACTATCTGGTTGACCCGACCCTATATGCAGCGCTCCTCCGAAGGGAGCTGAATTGTCTATAAAAAGATTTTCCCTAATAAGACCTCGAGAAGAAATAAGTGATAGGGCACCTCCAGCGTTTGATGCACTATCACCCCTAAAAAGGTTGTTATCTAGCTCGATAGAACAATAATGAAAATAAATGCCGCCAGAAACAGAAAGACAATTTGTGAAACGGTTATTGCTCAGTTTAACATCCAAACCCTCAAGCCTTGCAGCGTTCGTTCCACCCAGTTCCAATGCTCCTCCGGTGACAGTCAATCCTGTCAACTCAAAACGATCGAATTGATCGCTGGTCGCATAGAGCACGCGCCTGCCCGGACGCACAAGACGCGTCGCTTCGATATGGCTGGTGTTACCATCGAGTATATACTGGCTGGCGATCGTAAGGCTGCGATTCTCAATTCCGATGCTGTCTTCATATACCCCCTCCGCTACAACGATCGTGTCACCGGAAGCAGCCGCTTCAATCGCACCCGGAATCGTCGGGTAATCCTCCGGTACACGGATGATGTTTGCGATTGCATGAGGCGGCAACTGTAAAAGCGCTATGAATGCGAAACATAATATAATAAATCGACCGCTTTTCACGACGAGGAAACGATACATGGCCAAAGGCCTTCAGGTTATGATCTTACATTGAACTTTTTAAAAGATGGGCCATCTAAAACTGTATTTCACAACAGGATCCGTTGTTTGTGCTATCGAAGTCGTGTTTCGATACATTGGAAGTCCCAACAGATCACACTCAACAATCTTGCTTTGCACTGCTATCGCAGGTCCATTTTCAAAATACACATCATGATAGATAACAGGATAATAGGTTTGTTCACCAATGTAAACCCAAGCACGCACTTCTTCTACTCCTGTGTATTGATTCTCAATAATTGATTCATATCGCGGGCGGGTGGCCCGGGACTTCAGTCCCGGGTTTCATGAGGGTGTCCGCGACGAACGTCAGCGGGTGGACCGGGACTCTTGCATCCAAGGAAAAACCCGGCGCGGTGAACGCCGGGTTTACCAGTTCGTCCTTTTTCCCTCTGCGAGGCGCTACAGTTTTTTCCGCCTCGGCGGCTTGCGGCGGAGGGCCTTCCCGCGGCCGCGGTATTTCTCCTTGCCCTTGCCGATCCACTCGTCCCTGCCGGCGCCGCGCTTGGGCAAGCCGAACATGAGGGTCGTGTTCAGCCCGAGGTAGATCCCCTTCGCGGTGTTGAACACCCCCCGCTCCATCGCCCAGCCGATATCCGTGCGCCAGGGGCCGAAATACAGCCCGAATCCGCCGCCGAGGGTGAACCCCCCTTCGCCGCCGAAACTGACGCCGGTGCGCACGGGAAACACGCCCAGCCCGCTGTACTCGATTCCCATGCCGAGGAGCGGGGTGGTCGTCCCGCCGGGGACGTTGTTCAAGCCCTGCCGCCAGGTCGCGGTGAACAGCAGGCTGCGCTGCAGGTACCATCCGCCCGTGAGGAGCATCGTCGAGGGGAGCTTGCTGCTCACGGAGGCGTTATCCTCCACGAGGGAGTCGACGAGTGCGAGGTTCTCCTCAAGCCAGCGATCGCCCTGCTGGATGCCGGAGATCGAGGGGGCCGTGCTCAGGTCGTAGCTGAAGATGCGGCGCTCCGCGCCGGTCCATTCCATCCTGTTGATCAGGTTGAGGAAGCTGAGACCGGCCACCCCACGCCCCTGGAAAACCTTGGCGCCGAGGCCGAAGTCGAGGCCCACGCCGCTCCCGGACCCGTTGCCGCCGGACCCGTTCACCGCCACCGGCGAGGCGCTCACCAGCTCGATCATGCCGGACCCTTCGAAGCGTCCGATGTCCATCAGGAGGGAACCCTCCGCCTTGGACACGTCGAAAAAGGCGAACCCGTACAGGTAGTTGAAGGTGAAGCCCGTGGTCAGCTCGCTGATGACGTCGGATTCGAAGTTGTGGAAGGCCTTCGCCATGGTGAACCCCGCGCGCAACAGGGTGTAGCCGTCCGCGCCCGTGTCCCCGAAGTCCCGCCGCGTGCCGAGGTCGTCCAGGCTGTACCCGTTGAGAGCGATGTTCACGAACTCGTTGGACAGCTTCATGTTATAGTTGGCGAGGCCGTCCAGGGTGAAGGCGAGTTCGAGATACGGGGAGGGGAAACTGACGCCGAAAAGGGGAAACATCAGGTTCGTGTTGAAGTCCCATTCGTTCCCCTCGATTTCGCTCAGGATCTGCGCTTTTTCCGCGTCGTCCCAGACCTTCCCGGCGACGAAATGGTTGTTCACCGCGTTGATGTTCAGGAAGTCGTTGGAGAAGCGGAACCCCGCGTTGAGCAGCGGCAGGGTGAGCGAGAAGGAGGGGTTGTCGCGGAAGGCGAGGAACGCCGGGTTCACGCCGACCGTCTCCACCCCGCGCGTCGTCGCCGCATAGGATCCGCCGAGGGCGATGTTTCGCGCATGGACGAGGTTGTACGCATCGGCGGAGAGGGGGAGGGCAAGCAGCAGCGTGGCCGCCAGGCCGAGGGCCGCAGCGCGCGCGCGTGCATGTGGTGTGCGCATGGCTCAGTCCCCCTCGTTGAAGCGGTAAACCGCCTCTGCGGTGATCCCCACCTCGATGAAATCATCCTGGTGCACGGCGACGGCGACCGGATTGCCGTTGCTGTCCAGCGTGGGATCCAGCCACAGGATCTGGCGCACCCACACCCCCTCCTGCGAGAAGATGCTCACCCCCTCGCCGGTGATCGTCGCCCGCAGGGTGTCCAGGGCGGGCGACAGGGCGCGGCCGGTGTTCGGATCCAACTGGGGCAGGGGGATGTGCAGGGGTGTCATCACGCCGTAGGTTCCGACGTTCGCCGCGACCAGTGAGTCGCGCGCCGTCGCCTCGTCGTCGAACCGTCCCGCGAGCAGATACACCGTTCCGCCGAGGGGAACCGTATTCTTGATCTCGGCGAGCAGGGTGATCTCGGTGATGTCCGCCTCGAAGGTCTCCTGCATTTGGATGGGCGCCGGGCGCACCGGCGTGGACCGGGTGATGCGAAGCTGGAACGGCGCGGTCAGGTTGATCTCACCGACCACGCTGTCCTCGGGCGAAATCCCGTGGGGCTCGTACGGATCGAACGGCCCGCCGACGAGGTGGTCCCGCCCGACGAGAACCCGCCCCTCGAACAGGATCGTGTCGGGGAGAACGTTGATCAGCTCCTCGACATCGGGGATGACGAGTTCGTCCTGGCTCGGCGCGAGCCAGAAATCATAGGTTTTTTCGGTGCGGATCGGGGGGTCCGCCCGGCTGTTGACCGCCGTGAAATCCAGGATCAGGCGGGCGGGGAAGTCGATCGAATTCCCGAGGCTGACAACGAAGGAGGCATCCTCCAGCAGGAGACTCCCGGCGAGGTCGGCCTGGATGTCCGGCTGCTGGTTCCAGATGTCGATCGGCTGACTCTGCAGCTCGATTTCGACCGTGACATCCTTCGGCACCCCCTCGATGCGGCCGAACTTGATCGCGCCGGTGTAGAACCGGGTGATCACCGAATCCTGTACTGCGATGCGCGCGAAGCGCGGGTTGCCGTCGAGATCCTCGCCGCTGGATAGAATGACACTCTTCGTGCGGGCGTGCAGCCTCTGGGGCTCGCCGTCCGCGGACGGCAGCGGGAGACGGAGTTCCTTGCCGGCCAGGTTGATCGAATCGACCAGCACCCAGGGGTTCTCCGAACTGTTGGCGCGCCCGAAGTGGAAAGCCAGCTTCAGGGTGTCATTCGTCTCCGTGTCGAAAAAGTCGAGGAAGTCGAGGTAAATCGAATCCTCGACATCGGTCTGGTTCTCGATCTCGAAATAGAGGAACCCGGAGTCGATCTGCGCCGAGGAGATCCAGTCATCCTGGTCGAGCACGAGGTCGTTGCTGCTGAAGATCGGCTCCTGGCGGCGGATGATCGCCTCGGCGAAGTCGCAGGAGATCTGGGTGACGGAAACGGTGAAGGTGAGGGCGTCCGAGTGGAAGAGCTGCACCATCCCCTGGTCGGGACCGTTCCCCTCGACGCGCAGCATCAGGTTCTGCTTCAGGCTGTCCCCGGAGAGGTCGATGGACGTCGTGACCGTCTCGCGGGGCTGGACGTTCTGGAAGACCGCCGCGCCGAGGCTGGGGTTGCCCGGTTCATCCAGCAGCACCTGGATCTGGATCTCGTTCCAGAAGAACTCGGTGTCGTTGTTCAGGGTCATCCCCAGGCTGCCCCCGTTCGGGGTGACGACGTGCACCACCCGGAGGCTGTCGAACTGCTCCAGCTCGATCACCTGCGAACTGGCGGGGATGAAGATCGTGTCCAGGGGGACCGTGTCGCCGTCGTTGAACGGCACATCGAGCAGGTCACCGAGGGGGATGGATTCGCTGCGTTGTTCGTTCGGTTCGACGAACAGCGTGTCGGTGGAGTTGATGTAGGAGATTTCCTGTTCCGGGTTGAAGACGAACTGGTCGCCCACCTTCTTCTCGGGAATGCTGTCCGTATAGACGAATTGCAGCGTCCCCCCGAGGGAGGTGTCGATGCCGTTGCCGCTCTCCTGGATGGCGCCCGGGCGGGAGACCAGGCTGTCGAGGCCGTAGCGCTCCGCGCTCAGCGTGACAACCAGCGGGACATCCCACGAGGGCAGGCCAGGGTTGTCCGGCATGCTGCAGCGCAACGCCCCGAGCGCGGTGAGTGCCGCGAAAAGGGCGACAGCGCCGCGCTTCCAACTTCCTCTTGCATCCCGTTTCACCAGCTATCCTCCGTCTGTCCTATCGCCGGCCTCCCCGGGCCCGCTGCACGGCGAAGGAAGTTGCACCGGTCGTCGCCGCCGAATTATACGGTTCAGGTGCCTTCCTGCCACTCGGACAGGTAGGAAATCTGCTCTTCGGTCAACGTGTCGATCTCGAGGCCCATCGCCGCGAGTTTATGGCGGCTGACGCGGTCCTCGATCTCGGTCGGCGGGTCATAGACCCTGTTCTCGAGGGTCTTCCCGTTCTTCACCATGAATTCCGTGGCGAGCGCCTGGGTCGAGAAGCTCATGTCCATCACCGAGGCCGGGTGTCCCTCCGCCGCCGAAAGGTTGATCAGCCGACCCTCCGCGAGCAGGAAGAGACGGTGGCCGTTCTTCATCGTGTACTCGTCCACGTTCCTCCGCACGTCCCGGTTCACCCGCTTCGCCAGCTTCTCCATGGTCGGGATGTCGATCTCGATGTCGAAATGGCCGCTGTTGGCGATAATGGCCCCGTCCTTCATCTTCACCATGTGCTCGCCGCGGATCACGTGCTTGTTCCCGGTCATGGTGCAGAAGAGGTCCCCGATCGGAGCGGCTTCGCTCATCGGCATCACCCGGAAGCCGTCCATCGCCGCTTCGAGGGCCTTGATCGGATCCACCTCGGTGACGACGACATTGGCGCCCATCCCCCGGCAACGGTCGGCGAATCCGCGCCCGCACCAGCCGTACCCGGCGACGACGACGGTCTTTCCCGCGAGGAGAATGTCCGTGGCGCGAATGATCCCGTCTATCGTGCTTTGCCCGGTCCCGTACCTGTTATCAAACATATTTTTCGTCTTCGCGTCGTTGACGGCGATCACCGGAACCTTAAGAACCCCGGCACGTTCCATCGCGCGCAGACGGATCACTCCCGTGGTCGTCTCCTCCATCGAACCGTACATCTCCGCGGTCTGCCCGGGCAGCTTGTCGTGGATGTAGGTCACGAGGTCGCACCCGTCGTCCATCGTCACGTGGGGCTTGAACTCCGCGGCCGCCGCGATGTGGCGGTAATAGCCCGCGTTGTCGATCCCGTGGATGGCATAGACGCGGATATCATAATCGCGGACGAGGCTCGCCGCGACATCATCCTGTGTCGAAAGGGGGTTGGAGGCGCAGAGCACCACTTCCGCCCCGCCCATCTTGAGAGTGCGCGCGAGGTTGGCGGTCTCGGCGGTGATGTGCAGGCAGGCGCTCATCCGCATGCCGGCGAGGGGCTGCTCCTTGCGAAACCGCTCGCGGACCTGCTGCAACACAGGCATGTCGTTGTCCGCCCAGCGGATGCGGTGGAGCCCCTCGTCGGCGAGGGCCAGGTCGCGAATCTCGCATTCTGTCGGTTTCAAGGACTCTTCCTTTCCAAAGTCGTGAATAGGGTAAAATCGTTCCGTACAACCCCGTCCGCGGCTGTCGATTCCGCGCTCCGAGGCCGTTATGATCCGTGCGTGGAGGGTGCGCGGAGGCGCCGCCTCACGCCTGCTTTTTCAGCTCGGGGGCGAGATCCACACGCTCCCAGGTGAACCCTTCCTCCTCGCGGCCGAAGTGGCCGTACGCCGCGGTTGCGCGGTAACGGGGGCGGCGGAGGTCCAGCCGCTCGATGATCCCGCTCGGCCTGAAGTCGAGGTTCTTCTTCAGCAGCTCGGCGATGCGCTCATCCTCGATCTTGCCGGTGCCTTTCGTGTCGACGAAAAGCCCGACCGGCTCGGCGAGGCCGATGGCGTAGGCCAACTGGAGCGTGCAGGTTTCCGCCAGGCCGGCGGCGACCACGTTCTTCGCCGCGTAGCGGGCCATGTAGGTCGCGCTCCGGTCGACTTTCGTCGGGTCCTTGCCGCTGAAGGCCCCGCCGCCGTGCGGCGCATAGCCGCCGTAGGTGTCGACGATGATCTTCCGCCCGGTCAGGCCGGTGTCGGCGAGGGGACCGCCCTTCTCGAACTTCCCCGTCGGGTTGATGTGCAACTTGATCTTCTCCAGGTCCACCATCTTCTCCGGCAGGGATGGTTTGATGATGTGTTCGATCACCGCTTCGCGGACCTGCTCCTGGGTGACATCGGGCTTGTGCTGGGTGGAGACGACGACGGTGTCGATCGCCGCCGGTTTGCCGTTCTCGTAGCGCACCGTCACCTGCGCCTTGCCGTCCGGACGCAGCCAGGGGAGGCCGCTTTTGGACTTGCGGACCTTGGCGAGGGTGCGGGTGAGACGATGGGCGAGCATGATCGGCAGCGGCATCAGTTCGGGCGTTTCGGTGCAGGCGAAGCCGAACATCATCCCCTGGTCGCCGGCGCCGGCCTTGTCCACGCCCATCGCGATGTCGGGCGACTGCGGATCGATGGTGGTGATCACGGAACAGGTGTCGCCGTCGAAGCCCTGGTCGGAATTGGTGTACCCGATGTCGCGGATCACATCCCGCACCAGGGTCGGAATGTCCACGTAGGTCGTGGTCGTGATCTCGCCGCCGACGAGCACCATGCCGGTGGTGACAAAGGTCTCGCAGGCGACCCGGCCGAACGGATCTTCGGCCAGTATCGCGTCGAGAACGGTGTCGCTGATCTGGTCGGCGATCTTGTCCGGGTGGCCCTCGGTGACCGACTCGCTAGAAAACAGGAAGTTTGTCATCGCGAAAATCCTTCTCCTCGCTTTGTTAGTTATTCACTTTTACTTGCGACCTGGTTGTGGTCTCCAAGCATGACCATCACCGGTTCCCGGCGCAGGGTTGTCGCGACACCGAGCACCGCTCCCCTCAACCGCACCCCCTCGACCGCGCATTCATCATCCAGAATGCTCTCGGCGATGATGCTCTCCTCGATCGTGCAACCGGACCCGATATGCACATTCGGCCCGATGATCGAGCGGACGATCTTCACCCCGGGGCCGATCGCCACCGGCGGGACGATCACGTTTCCGTTGCGGACCTCCTCCGGGATATTCTGCAGCCCGGGACGTCCCTCGAGGAGGATCCGGTTCGTCTCGATCAACATCTCCGGCACGCCGCAGTCGAACCACTCGTCCATCTTCACGGCGCGGAAGGGTAGCCCCTCCTCGATCATCAACTGCATCGCGTCGGTGATCTGGTATTCGCCGCGGGTGCGGCGATCCTCCCTCACCAGCCGCTGAACCGCGCCCTTGACCGCGGCGGCGTCGGGGAAGTAATAGATCCCGATCAGGGCGAGGTTGCTCCGGGGTTCCTGCGGCTTCTCCTCGAGGTGGATGACGCGGTCCTCCTCGACCACCGCCACCCCGAAACGCCGGGGATCCTCCACCTCGACCACGCCGACAGCGGCTTCCTCACCGGTAAACTGGCCCAGGTCGCCGGAAAATAGTGTGTCGCCGAGCACGACGAGGAGACCCTCGTCGTCGGGGGAGATCGCCTCGCCGATCGCATGGCCCAACCCGAGGCGCTCGTGTTGCCAGACGAAGCGGAACCTCACCTCGGGGAAGGACCGCCGGCAATACTGCTCCACCATTTCGCCGTAATGCCCCACGACCAGCGTAATTTCGTGGATGCCGGCGGCCGCCAGGTCGGAGATCAGGTGGCCGAGAATCGGCCGTCCGGCGACCGGCAGCAACACTTTCGGACGGGAATGCGTCAAGGGGCGCATCCGGGTTCCGACTCCCGCCGCGGGAATGATGGCGCGCATGGAACTCATGGCTCGATGATCAGCCCAGTGTCGGTTGGACGGGGTCATGTCGGGCACGATGACCGCGCGAGGAGGTACCGTCTTCGGCCGTAAACGCTCCGCTCAAGTCTGTCAATATACGAAATATACTAGTGGACCGGTTCACCAGGATCCGTTCGAGACCTCGGAATCACGCTGTTCGGTCCTTTCAGCGGGTCCGGCTGAACCAGATCGGCATGTCCGCGAAACGGCGTTTCATCTCGCGGAGGAGAATGTCCCGGACCTGGCCCGGGGTTTCCGCCCGCAGGGCCTTTCGGGCCATCCTCTGCGCCAGCTCGAAGGTCGTGGAGCGGATCAGTTTCTTCACCTCGGGGATCTGGGCGGGGCTGATCGAGAGTTCGTCCAGTTCCAACCCGATCAGCAGCAGGGTGGCGAGGGGATCGGCGGCGAATTCCCCGCAGAGACCGACCCAGATGCCGTGTGCGTGCCCCGCCTTCACCGTCTCCCGGATCAGGTGGAGAACCGCCGGGTGGAAGGGCGTGTGCAGGTGCGCGACGTACTCGTTGCCGCGATCCACCGCCAGGGCGAACTGCACGAGGTCGTTGGTCCCGATGGAGAAGAAGTCCACCAGGGGGGCGAAACGCTCCGCGAGCATGGCCACCGCCGGCACCTCGACCATGATGCCCACGGGCAGCGACTCGTCGAACTTCACCCCCTCTTCCCGCAACTCGCGCTTCGCTTCCTCGAGCAGCTCCTTCGCCCGTTTCAGCTCACCGAGGTCGCTGATCATCGGGAACATCATCCGCACGTTGCCCGTCGCGCTCGCGCGCAGGATCGCGCGGAGCTGGGTGAGCAGCAGGTCCGGGCGGTCGAGCCCGATGCGGATGGCCCGCCAGCCGAGGAAGGGGTTCCTCTCGTCGGGGCGGGTCAGGCCGCTGACCGGTTTGTCGCCGCCGATGTCGAAGGTGCGGATGATGACGGTTTTCGGGGCGAGAGTCTCCGCCACTTCCCGGTAGGCGGCCACCTGCTCTTCCTCCGACGGGAGCGAGCGGCGGGCGAGGAAGAGGTACTCCGTGCGGAACAACCCGACCCCCTCGCCGCCGTACTTGATCACCTTGGGCACCTCGGAGGCCAACTCGATGTTCGCCGCCAGCTCCAGCCGCCGGCCGTCCACCGTCTCCGCCGGAAGGTCGTGGATGTCCTTCAGGGACTCGACGAAGGCGCGGTACTGCGCCTCCTTCTCCCGGTACCGCGCGAGCTGGGACTTGCCGGGCCGCAGCACCACCTTGCCGGAATTGCCGTTGATCACGACCAGGTCGCCGGGGGAGACCTCCCCGAGCATGTCCACCAGGCCGACGACACTCGGCACCCCGATGGAGCGGGTGAGGATCGCCGTGTGGCTGGTCGCCCCGCCCGCCTCGGTGGCGACGCCGAGGATCAGGTTCGGATCGACCTGCAGCACATCCGAGGGGGTCAACTGGCTGGTGAGCAGGATGGAGGGCTCCTTCACCTCGAGGACGGCGTCCGTCTCCTGCCCTGTGAGGTGACCGAGCAGCCGCGCGCAGACATCGCGCACGTCCTGCGCCCGGTCGCGGAAGAGATCCTCTTTCTGCGAGCCGAGGGTGGCCGCGACGGAGCTGAGAGTCTTGTAGAGGGCGTATTCCGCCGCCCAGCCCTCCTCCGCGATGCTCTTCCGCACCGTGTCGAGCGTGGGCTCGTCCTCGAGGATCATCAGGTGGGCGTCGAAGATGCGGGCGACGATTTCGCCGAGGGTGCGGGTGGCCTTCCGCCGGTGCCCCTGGATGTCGTGCCGTGTGCGGGTGATGGCCTCGTCGAGGCGCGCGATCTCCGCCTCCACCTGCGCGGGGCTCACCGTTTCCGGCTTGATTTCGCGCCGCTCACGGCGGAGCAGCAGCGCCGGTCCGATGACGATCCCGGGCGCTACCGCCTGGCCGTGCAGTGTCTTCGTCCGTGCCATGTCGGTTGCCGGACAGGGCGGCCGGCGGGGTGGGTCGCCTGACTCACCCCTCTCGATCCGCCTGCTGCGCCGGCCGCGATCCGCCGCGAAAACGGGCTCCCACGGCCGGCTGCATTCAACTCCGGGCTCACTCCTCGTAAAACCTGTTGTTGATCAGCTCGATCAGCTCCTCGAGGCAGTTCTTCTCCTGGGGGCCGTCCACGCGGATCTCGAGTTCCGCGCCCTGCCCGGCGGCGAGCATCATCACCCCGAGGATGCTCTTGCCGTTGATGATCTCCCCGCCGCGGGCGATCTCCACGGTCGTATCCTTGAATTTCGATGCGATCTTGACGAAGTGGGAGGCGGGACGGGCGTGCAACCCCAGCTTGTTCTTCAGCACCACCGTTTCGCTGATCATCCCCGTTCGTTCCCCTCTTCCGACCGGCACGGCGAGCCGGAGGTGTTCCACTTCAGTTGTTGCGCCGGATCATGTAATCCGCCCACGAACGCAGCAGGTCGCGCCAACGGCTGGGGGGCAACGCATCAAGGTGCGGCAGGGCGGCCTCGATATGCAATCCCGCGCGCCGCCGCGTCCTCTCGACCCCGCCGCGGCGCGTGAGGATCTCGATCACCTCGCGCACGTCGGCCTCGGAAGCATCGATCCGGCCGAGGGTGCGCTCGAGCAGCTCCCTCTCGCCCGGCGACGCCTCCTCGTAGGCGTAGTGCACCACCGCGGTCCGCTTCCCCTCCCGGATGTCGCTTCCCACCGGTTTGCCGAGGCTGTCGGGGTCCCCGATGACACCGAGCAGGTCGTCCTGGAGCTGGAAGGCGATGCCGCAACGGCTGGTGAACTCGGCGAGATGGCTGACATGGGGATGGTCCGGCTCGACCCGCCCGAGGCCGATCAGGGCGCCCGCCTCGGCACAATATCGGTAGAGAATCCCGGTCTTCTTCCACAGCATGTCCTCGATCGCCTCGAGGGTGAGCTCTCCGAGCGGCGTGAGGGCGTACTGGACGTCGAGGAGTTCGCCCTCGAGCAGGCGGTTGAGAACCTCGTTGTCGAGGCGCTCGATGAGGTACAGGGTCAGATCCGCGGGGAGACCGCGCTCCCGGGTCAATTCGGTGAGCAGGGAGATGCTCCATCCATGCTGCACGTCGCCCGCGAGAATGGCGATGCTCAGGCCGTAGTGGTCCGCCTCCGCGTCCGAGATCTCCCCGTAGCGTTCCCGGGCGATACGGCGGAAACGCTCGTGGACCGTGTCATCGCCCCTGCGGAGTGGGTCGTGGTCGAGGATGTCGTCATGAACCAGCGTCCAGGTGTGGAACATCTCCACCGCGGCGGCGGCGGGGAGGGCGGTGTCGGGGTCTCCCCCGAGGGCGCCGCAGCTCCAGAGGAGAATCGCCGGCCGCAACCGCTTGCCCCCGGAATTGACATAGAGCAGCGAGGCCTCCGCCGCGTCCGTGGGGCGGAAACGATCCGCGTAGCGCGGGGCGAGGAGATACCCGTGCAGCTTGCGCACACAGTCATCGAGGGCTTCGATGAAATTCGCATTCGCCAGGGGTGCAGTCACAGGCCGGATTCCTTGAAAAGGCAAGGTTTGGAAAAAGTACGCCCGGGGTAAAATGGAGTCAAGCGGACGATGGGAGCCCCCGCTGCGTTCCCGTTTTCGGGGGGCCGTACACCAGTCCGAGACCCTCCTGGACGCCCGGGATGGGTGTGGTCAACACCTGGTGGGCGAGGGTGATGTCGAAGGACGTATCGCGGGGGAGATGTCCCTCCGGATCGTGACGGGCGATGGAGATCTCGAGAATCCCGGAGGTGTCCCGCCCGAGGTGGCGCAGGAGAAGCACGCCGAAGGTGACCCGGCTGACCCGGTTGGCCCCCCCGAGGTGCAGCAGCCCGGTGAACGAGTGGTCCAGCAGCTCGATCAGCGCCCGGCTCACGGTATGGACATCGATCGGGCTGCGGTGCTGGTCCGGGTAGAGGGGGATGGTCTCGCCCCGCGCCTCCTTCTCGAGGATCCACTCGGAGAAGGAGCCGCCGCGGAAGCGCGGCGGGCCGTACACGCTGTTCAACCGCACGACCACGCTGTTCTCGAGCTGCGCGAACACCGCCCGCTCGGAAGCCTTCTTCGTCTCCCCGTAAACGTGCAGCGGGTTCGGCGGGTCGCCCTCGCGGTAGTTGCCGTGCGTGCCGTCGAAGACCTGGTCGCTGGAGATGTGGATCACCCTCGTGCCGGTTTTCACCGCGGCGCGGGCCATTTCGCGCACGGTCGCATGGTTGATTTTCCAGGCGAGGAGGCTGTGCTGGCGGCAGAGGTCGAGACGCGAGATGGCGCCGAGATGCAGGACGCACCTGGGCGAAAGCTCCTTGACGAGGCGGGCGAGCTCATCCGGGTTGCTGAAATCGGCGTTCAACTGGCGGTCGGGGCGAAGGGGCACCTTGCCGGTTGCGCCGTGCACCCCCCAGACATCATCGCGCGAGGCGAGGGCGGCCCAGACATGGCCGCCGATAAAACCGCTGATGCCGGTGATCAGGATCGGACGCACGAAGTTCCCCTTCGCTCAGGTGTTGAAGCGCCGCGGAGGTGAAATGTTCAGCGGAAAGGTAGTGTTTTCCGGCACCTGCCTCCACCCCCCGGACGCGCGAAGGGGTCGAGGGGTGGATGGGGGGAGAACGGTATCAGAGGTTTCCGCGCCGGACCGGGGCGGGCCCGCCGGTTGGGTGGCCCGGGGACTTCAGTCCCGGGTCTCATCTCCCCTGTCATCTCCCCGGCCCTGCTGTCGAAGTCAGTAGAGCCACCCTTTCTTTGGAATAATTCGCATAACATTTATATAAAGCACAAACTGTCATTCTGAACGCAGTGAAGAATCTATAACGTGATATATCCACTCCATCCGAACTGTTTCGTTTGAGATCCTTCACCATGTTCAGGATG
The DNA here is from genome assembly GCA_964404605.1 of uncultured bacterium. Taxonomy (GTDB): domain Bacteria; phylum Electryoneota; class Electryoneia; order Electryoneales; family Electryoneaceae; genus CAYOKT01. Next base: position 21,879 of record CAYOKT010000024.1, on the reverse strand, counting down.
ACAACGGGAGGCATTCAGGATCACAATGGAATGTGTTTCAACAAGCGGATGAGGAGCAACATGTTTCAGAGGTTTCCGCGCCAGACCAGGGCGGGCCCGCCGGAGCGCGGATCGAACTCGAGGGAGAGGGAGGATGACCGGCGCAACTCGCGCTGCCGCTTCGCCAGCCCGCGACCGGCGTCCACGGCGGAGAGCAGGCGGTTCAGGGCCAATCCGCCGATGAGGTAATACATCCGGTTGCGGCTGCGGTCGGAGGCGATGCGCGTCGACTTGAACCGCTCACGGTTCGTGCCGCTGTCCCACTGCCACTCCGTGCCGGAGCCGGAGTAGAGGTCCTCGAACTCGCGTTGCCGCCGCTGGAAATCGTTGAACTCCTCGCGGTTGTCGAAGTTGCCGATGTCCACGTAGTACTGGTGTTCGTGGTCGCCCCGCACCCCGGCGTGGGCGCTGGCGAAGGTCTCGTACTCGCTGCGCTTGCTGCGCCAGTCATCCCAGTGGAACACCAGCCCGGCCCACAGCCCCGCCTCGAGCACGGTGAAAAAGGTGCCGCGGCCCGGGCGGCCGGCATAACGCTGCCCCCAGCCGGGCAGGGCGATGCTGCGGATGAACGCCTCCTGCGGCAGTTTGCGCAGGAGGTCGGACTCGCTCCCGGACCCGGGCGAAGGCGTGGGAGCGGGGCCGGAACCCGCCGTCGCGCGGAGAAAAGCGCCGGGCGAGGTGGGAGTGAACGCCCTCCCGGCCATGGGGTGCCCCGCCCGCACCGGGAGCAGCCTCGCGGGTGCGGCGGCCGCCCCGGCCGGTTCGGTTTCCTCCGGTGAGGCCGGCTCCTCCGCGCGGAGCGGGGTGACGGCGAGCAGGACCGCCGCGGCGAACAGCAGGGGGGCGGCCCACTTGCCCGGAGTCCTTTTCATATACCTACCAGGTGACACGCAGGCTCCCCATCGCCACGGGGATATCGTTGATCACCGGCGCCCGCATCCCCACCTCTACCTCGGCCAGTTTCCGGTTTTTCGCGCGCACGGTGAAGCCGGCGTCGAGGGCGCTGACGACGTGGTTCGCCATCACGACCATCAGGAAGGTCGCGCTGCGGTCGAGGAGCCGGTTCGAGTCGTAGCGCATGTCGATGTACTGCTCCATCCGCGGGCTCTTCCCGTCCCAAACGTAAGGCGTGTTCTGGTCGTCGCCGGTCTGGTCGTCCCAGCCGAAGCCGAACTGGGTCGTGTACTTGCCGATGTTCTCGTAGTAGGACTGGTTGTGCGTCTTCGAGAGCTCGTGGGTGAAGTTCGGCGGCAGAAATTCGATCTTCTGGTCCCAGGGCAGCGTCTCCCAGTCCGCCTGCGTGCCGGTGAAGGGGTCGTTCGAACGGTAGATCCCGGCGAACTCGTACTCCTTGTTGCGGTAATTCAGTTCGAGATAGTGCGACTCGGCGAAGGCCTGGTACTCGTCCTGCTTGTCCTTCCCCTGTTGGGCGTAGCTGATCGCCATCGCCCAACTGGTCACCTCGAGACCGAAGAAGAAGACGGCCTTGATGGTCGATCCGGCGTACATCTCCCCCGCGCCCGGGATGATCGCCGAGAGGAGCACGGCCCGGCCGGGGTTCAGCTTTTCCTGGTCCCCTTCCGCGGCGACCGCTTCAACGCCGGAGGCGTCCGGCTCCGCCTGCAGGTCGAAGGTCAGTTTCCTCGCCAGCTCGAACGACCGGGGCGAGACCGCCAGCGGCCCCGCGTCCGCGAGGGCGTCCGGCAGGGTTTCCCCGGCGGCCGCCGGGTCGAGGACGGGTGATGCCGGTTGTACTCCGCGGCCGTCCGTCGCCGGCCCGTCGGTGGGAATCGCGGCCCACGCCCCGGGGGCGGCCAGCAGTGCCGCCAGTACGAGTCCCGCGGGTGTGAGGGATGAGCGCTTCATTCTCTACCTCCTCGCAAACGGTGCAGAGGGAAAGATGGTTTCAAAGTCGAACAGCACGGTCAGGTAGTACCGCCACTGCGGTTCGTACCGTGTCGTGCGCAGGTTTTCGGTGATGGAGAACGTGTCGAATCCCCGCGCGGCGGATAAGGTAACCGCCGTCGGGTAGCCGTACCAGGAGTAGAACTTCGCCCGCAGCTCGAGGCCGATGTCGCGTTTCGCCTGCTCCGGCGTGAAGCCGCGCTCGCGCCAGGCGTCGCCCACGTCCCCGAAGAGCGCGCCCCAGATCCCGTCGAGGCGCAGCCAACCGATGCGCCGGTGCCCCGCCCGCCAGAGGGGGTGGCGCAGGGCGAGGCTGAGGATGAAGGTACGCGTTCCGCCGAGGCTGTAGAAGCTGTACCCGCGCATCCCGTGCAGGCCACCGGCGTAGAGGTGCATGAACGGGTCCACCTGCCGGTCAAGGTAACCGCCGCGCAGGCGCGGCTGGAAGACGAGCCGCCCGAGCGGGTTCCACCAGGTGGTCGCGTCCCCCTCGAAGCGCCAATAGCGGTACGGCGTGTACACCTCCTGCAGGGTGAAGGCGTCCGCGTTGATCTCGAAGCCCTCGATGAACTTGTTGTTCTCCCAGGCGGCGGTGACCTGCCCGCGCCAGCCGCCGCGGGGGTGGACGTTCCCCCCGACGCGGCGCTGGGTGAAGTCCGCGTCGAGGCGCGCCTGCACGCTGCGGCCGATGAAGTAGGTGTAGTTGAAGGTCGAGTGGTCCTCGAAGGTCTGGAAGGCCTGGTACCGGCTCCAGATCCCGCGCAGCTCCAGTTGCAGCGGCGTGCTCAGACGCATCCTCGCCCCACCGTCCACCTCGAGCAGGTGGAAACTGTAGTCGATCCGGTAGGTGTCGTAGATCGGCCGCCCGTCCGGGGTCTCGCCGACGATCACGTAGGGGTCCCTGAACCGCTCGTCGTCCACGCGCTTGAGGAAATAGCCTTCGACGAACAGCGTCGGCCGCAGGGCGCGGAACTCCAGCAGGGAGAGGATGTCGAACTCCCCGCGCGTGTTCAGGTCGAACCCGGCGAAGAGGTTCAGCTTCTCGAGGAAGTCGCTGCTGAAGATGTACACCCCCGGCTTGAAGGTGCCGTAGTCGAAGGCGATGCGGGGCACGAAGAACAGGTTCTCGAACGGGTTGCTGTAGGGCTCCGCGGCTGGGGTGTCCACCGCGGTGTCGTCGTAGGTGACCAGCGGCAGCCGCTGGAGGAAGTCGGGCTCGTAGGTCATCGCCGCCGGGTCCACCGGGCCGGGATCGTCCAGCACGTGGAGCTGGAACCCCTTCGCGCCGAACTCGGTGTAGGCGACCCCGCCGTTCCCCGCGGGCGCCGGCATGAAAGCCCCGCCGAGGACGTTGGTCAGCGGCTCGGGTTCGCCCTCCCCGTCCAGCCGCAGCCGGTAGAGGTTGAAGATCCCCGTGTGGTCGTCGGCGTAGTAGAGCGACTTTCCGTCCGGGGAGAAGGCCGGGTCGCGCTGGTCGCCCGGCCCCCCGATGAGCAGCCGCTCCCCGGTGCCGTCGGGCCGGATCCGGTAGATGTCGCGCCCCACGGTGACCCCGCGGGCGTAGGCGATCCAGCCGCCGCCCGGGTGGAAGCGCGGCCGCCAGCACTGGGTGCCGTCGGTGAACCGGGTCAAGAGGCGCACGCTGCCCGCCGGCAGCGGCTTCAGCTTCGCCCAGGCCTCCCGCGGCGGGAGGGGCAGGGTCGCGAGGTTCTTGGTTCCGTCACGGTTGACGATGAACACCACGCTGCGCTCGTCGGGGGCGAAGGAGGGGTCCATCGCCCGGGCCATGCGGGTCAGGCGGACCTCCTTGTCGCGCCGGAGATCGCGGAGGTACAGGTCGGCGAAATAGCTCTCGTTCTTCTGGCGGACGATCCGGCTGTAGATCATCCAGCGGCCGTCCGCGGTCAGGTCGAAGGGGCTGGAGGCGCCCTCGACGACGCGCTTTGCTTTTCCCCCCGATGCGGGCATCCGCCAGATGCTGCGCTCGCCCAGGTAGTCCTCGCCGCGGTTCGAGGAGAAGTAGAGGGTGTCGCCGCCGGGGCTCCAGCGGGGATAGAAGTTGGCGTATCCCTCGCGGTGCAGCGGCCGGCCGGAGACCTCGCCGGCCCGGATCGCCGCCGTCCGCTCCCGGTACTTCCGGGTGAGCTGGTCTTTCCACTCGGCGTAGAGCTGCTCCCCGTCGATCCCGATCGCGCTCTTCACCGCGCGGTTGAAATCGTACCGGTAGAGGGTCTTCATCCCGCGGGTCATCCGCGCGAGGGCGTCCGGGCCGTAGGTGTCCGAGATGTAGCGGACGAGGCTGAACCCGTGGTTGTACACCGCCTCCGACCCGAGGCTGTTCTTGCCGAAGACCTCCATCTCGCGCAGGGGGAGCAGGCTGTCGCTGAGGGCGCGGATGCGGAGCTGCATGTCGCGGTGGCTGTCCCAGTAATCGTAGCGCAGTTCGGGGGAGTTGAACTGGGCTGTGCCCTCGGCGAACCACATCGGCATGACGGTCATCGCGAAGGGGTAGCTGGCGAGGACGTTGGGGTAGCCGTAGAGGACGTCCGGCCGCTTCTCCTCCTCGTAGGCGAGCACCTGCAGGTAGATCGCCGGGAGGTTGCGGGGCAGCTTGCGCGCGGCGCCGAGCTGGATGATGTGCGTGTACTCGTGCGTGATCACGTTGCGCAGCCAGTTGACCGTGCCGCGCAGGTCGTAGTCCAGCGCCGTGGACCAGATGACCATCTTGTTGTTGTAGTAGTACGCGGCGCCGTTGGCGTAGTCGTCCGTGTCCTTGATGATGAAGTGGAACTTGGTGTCCGGCGCGTAGCCGTACAGCCCGGTGATCGGACCGTGGATCTCCTCGGCGATCTTGGCGATGGTGGCGGCGGTGCGCTCGGTTCCCGCGGCGTAGTGGACGATGAAGTGCTCGGTCTCCATCGTCCGCCAGATCAGCTCGGGGTGGTTGGCGTCCAGCGGCTGCGCGAACCCGGGCCGGGCGAGGAGGAGCAGGAGCAGCGCCGTAAGTGCGATGGGGAGAGGGGGCATGAGGAGCCGGAACGAAGCCCGGTTCTCCCGCGCCGCCTGCTCCCGCCGTCCGCCCGCCGGGCGGAGAAGGGCGATGAGTCTGCGGAGTCCGCTCATTTGACCACCGCGAAGCGGATGAGCTTGTGCCCCCCGCCCGCCTCGAGGCGCGCGGTGTACACCCCGGAGGGCAGACCGGCGGTGCTCAGGGCGACATCCACCTCGCCGCCGCCGGAGTAGGGCAGGGCGAGTTCCAGCCGTTTACGGCCGACCATGTCGAACACCTTTACCACGGCGGTTCCGGCGCTTTCGGCGCGGAAGCGGAAGTGGGCGGTGCCCTCGAGCACCGGGTTGGGCCAGATGTAGGCGTTGTCCAGCGAGGTGCCGGCCGGCGGCGCCGGCGGGGCGGCGGTCGAAATCAGCGCGCCGGTGCGGCCGGCGTCGCCCCCGTCCATCGCCCACAGGGCGCGGGGCTCATCGCCCGGTCCGCGGGGCAGGTCGACCACCCGCAGCTCCCCGGTGTTCACCGCGAGGAGGGCCAGTTCGAGGTTGTCGTCGCCGTCGAGCTGCCCCGCCGCGAAGCGGAACGCCGCCGCCCCTTCTCCGGCGTCCAGCGGGAATCCGGAGGCGATCCGTTCGTCGCCGAGCCGCCATGCGCCCGCGCGCATCCCGCCGTCCGCCGCGACCAGCGTGAGGTCTCCGCTCCCCGTCAGGTCGAGCAGCAGGGCGGAGCCCGGGGGCGCGGCGGGGCCGCCGGGCAGCAGCCGGGGAGACCCCTCGCTTGGCGCGCCGCTCGGTTCGAGGGCGGCGAAGCGGAGCCCCTGGCCGCCGGTGGCGGTGAAGCCAGCCGGCTCGGGCAGGCCGTCCCCGTCGAGGTCCGCCGGGAGCAGGGCCAGCAGTCCGCCCTCGGGACGCTGCAGCTCCGGTGCGCTCCATCCGTCGCGGCTCCACCAGCGCAGCACCGCCCCGGAGCGCATCGGCGCGGCGAGGTCCAGCCCGCCGTCCCCGTCGAAGTCGGCCGCGACCGGGCCGCCGGGCGGCAGGTCGCCGGGCGCGATGGCTCCGGCGGGGGAGATGTCGAGAGCCGGGTCGCCGGCGGTGTCGAACACCCACAGCCGCCCGCTCTCCCCGAGGACGCCGATCCGGCCCTCCCCTCCGGCGGCGAGGAGCGCGAGGCCGGCGACCTCTTCGGGGAGGGCCGCCGTGTTGAGGAGGCCGAGGGCACCATCGAAGGTGCTCAGGGCGATGTCCGAGCCTGATACGTCGGAGCGGGTCGTGAACACCCTCGGGTCGCCCGGGCCGCCGGCGATCAGCAGTCGGCAGCGCGCGGCGGGGGCCATCACCACCTCGAGGGTCGCCGGCTCTCGGCTCGCCGGGTCGGTGTCGGCGAGGACGAGGTGCGTGGTCGTCGAGAAGACCAGCTCCGCGTCGCCGTCGCCGTCCAAGTCCGCGGCCGCCGCGGAGAATTCGCCCGGCAGCCCGCCCGGTAACTCGAGCCAGGGTTCGCGCTCCGCGAGGGGTGCGCCGTCCCCGTCCCACGCCCACACGCTGCCCGAGTCGGTCCAGGCGATCAGCTCCGCGTCGCCGTCGCCGTCCAGGTCGGCGAGCAGCAGGCCGCGCGCCTCCTCTCCCTCGCCGGTGAACCGCTCCGGGAAATCGCCCTGTTTCCACTGGTTGACGACTGTGCAGGACATCGTGTCGCCGATTTCGCTGAAATCGATGAAGGCGATGTGGCTCGCGCCGCCCGAGTTGGCCGCCGTGGAGGGGGAGGTCGTCGCGCTGAACTCCACGAACCCGAGGTTGTTCGCCAGCTTGAACAGCTCGTTGCCCCGGTACCAGGCGTCCTCGCGGATGCCGTATTCCGTGCCGTACCCCGGGGTGAGGAAGGGGTACTCCTCGCCCAGGTCCTGGGTGCCGTCGGCCTCCTCCAGGTCCACCGCCCGGCGGCCGGGGTCCTCCTGCAGGGCGTCCCCGGCCAGCTTCGCCCGGATGACGCTCTCGTCCACGTGCCAGATGAGAATCCCGCTGGCGGGGAGGTCGAAGTCGTGGTCCTCCACCTCGACAGTCACCCGGTAGCCCGGTTCGGCGTCGAAGGTATAATCCTCGTGCAGGGTCAGCCGGCGGCCTTCCCGGTCCCAGGCGACCGTTTCGCCGTTCTCGTCGGGGTCACGGCGGCGGGCTTCGAGCAGGAAATACTCGTCCCCGTTGACCGGCACCTTCACCAGCCGGGCGAGGGAATCGGTGAAGAGCGAATCGGGCAGGTGCAGCGCCCCGAGGCGGACTTGGCCCTCGCTCAGGGTGGTCACGCTGTCCCAGCCCATGTAGGCCCGCATCCAGGCGCCGGGCGGGGTGGGATCGACGCCGAAGAAGCCGCCGAAGCCGCGGTCCATCAGGCCGAACAGACCCAGCGAAGGCTCCCCCGTCTCCGGGCGGTACATGTGCGGCATCCCCATCAGGAAGCCGGTATGGTGGCAGATCGTCCCGAGGAGGGCGACCTCCACGTTTCCCTGGCGCTGGGTTTCCGGCAGGATGGCGCCTTGGGTGAGCAGGACGCCGCCGCCGAGGTCGAGGCCGTCCGGCAGACCGGCATATTCCGCGAGGTCATGCCGCCCGATGGTGACACTCGGGATGTCGTGCGGGGTCAGGTCGAAGCCGGTGTCGAACTCGTTGCCCGCCCCGGCGTGAAAGATGAGGAACAGGTCGTAGGGCGAGGGGTCGAAGTCCGGGTCCGCCTTCGCCAGGTTCCAACTGTCGACGAAGAGCTGGACCAGCATCCGGCTCAACCGTTCGTCGTCGCCGTCGCCCCAGTTGATGTGCCAGATGGGGTAGGGGAGCCGGTAGGCGGTCTCCTCGCCGAGGGGGAAGATGTCGCCGCCGGAAGTTGGGCCCGAGTCGCGCGCGCCGGTGATCGTCACCTTCCCCCGGCTGAACTTCTCGTAGTAGCGCCGCAGAGCGTAGAGCTGGTCGGCGAAATAGGTGGAATCGTGCGGCGGCGGGTCGAGCAGCCAGTCCTCCGGCGCGATGCTGTCCGGCAGAGTGTAGAGGAAGGAGCCGTCGCCCGTCGTCGTCGTCAGCGAGTCGGGCGCGAACTCGACCCGGATCGCCACCAGGCGGAGCGTGTCCGGCAGGCCCGGGTGCCGCAGGTCGCCCGCCGCCGGCAGCACCTGCACACCGGCCAGGCCGCGGGGCGGAGTGTACCGGACCGTGGGCGTCCCGGTTCCGGCGAAACCGCGGGCGGGGACGCCCCCGAGCAGCCCGAGGACGAACGCCAGGGCGAGGGCTTGTGCCGTTCGGTGGTTCATCGTGCCGGTCAGCCGCTCCTTTGGCTTCGGCGCAGAAGGGAAACGTTCACTCAGAACCCGATGGAGAGGCTGAACCGCATCGTATCCTGCAGGGGATGGCCCTCGCCCGCGTTCACGTACGAGAAATCGAAACGGTACAGGGAATACTTCAGGCTGGCGCCGAAGGTGATCGGCTTCACCTTCCCCAACTCGTCGTTCCAGTAGCCGAGCCGCAGGGCGACGAGGTCCGAGTACCAGTATTCGAAACCCGTATGGTAGATCAGGGTCGTCCAGAAGGGCCCGTCGGACCAGGCGCTGAAGAGGGCGAGGTAGAAGGGGTCCGAGGTGCCGTCGTGGTACACCCTCACCAGCTCCTTGTCCACGTCTCCGATGAAGCGGAGGGTGTTGTAGGGCGAATCCACCAGCTTGTAGGAGAAGCCGAACTTCAGGTTGGTGGGCAGCGGGTCGGCCTGGTTGCGGTCGATATAGGCAACCTTGGGCCCCATGTTGGACAGGTTCGCTCCGAGGGTCAGCTTCCGGACCGGGGTCTGCCACAGCCAGCCGACATCCACCCCGATGCTCGTCGCCTCGCCGGTGCCCTTTTCCGCACCCGCCCCCCGGTCGGAGAGGTGGCTGAAGATGAAACGCATGTTCACACCCAGCGCCATCCTCCTCGAGATCTCCGAACCGTAGCTGCCGGTGACCGCGAACTCGTAGGAGGAGAAGGTGCCGAGGTAGTTGTTGTTCTCGTCGCGCCGCTCGTTCTCCCCCAGGTTGAGGAAGATGATATTCGTGCCGAACGTGCCCCATTCGGGCACCTTGTTGATGTAGCTCAGGAAGTCGTAATAGAGATCGCTGAACTTGAACTGGGGCAGCCAGTTGACGTGCATCAACGTCAACTCGTTATGCTTCGCGTAGGCGAGCCCGGCCGGGTTCCACCAGGTGGCCGTTGCGTCGTCGGCGACGGCGACGAAGGCTTCGCCCATCCCGCCGGCGCGGGCGCCGGGGGCGATCTTCAGGAAGAGCACACCGGCCTGCGAAACGGATGCCGCGCGGGCCGTGCCCGTGCCCGCCAGGGCGATCAGTACCAGGGCGGCCGCGCCGTAGCGCAGCAGCCTGCCGCATCCGTGTCCTGTTGCTGTCATCGTGCGTCTCATGTTTGTTCTCCGCGACCCTCGCCGGGTTCCACCTTCCCGATGTCCGGGCGGCCGCGCCGTTCAGGGGTGGAGGTTAACGTATCCGCATCAGTTTCCCAAGCGTCTCGTGCGACCGGCCCGAGGCGCCGTAGGCGATCAGCTTGTACAGGTAGACCCCGTTCGCCACGTCCGCGCCGAAACGGTCCCGGCCGTCCCATTCGAGCCCGGGGATGTCGTAAGCGAAGCCGTCCGACGGTATGGCGACCGGGCCGAGCTCCCGCACCAGCCGGCCGCTGGGGGTGAAGATCTTCACCACCACCTCGCGTATCCCGAGACCGACGAAGGTGAAGCGGGTGCGGTCGGTGAAGGGGTTGGGCCAGTTGAGAATGTCCTTGAGGACCACTTCGCTTTCCGATTCGGCGACGCTGAAGGATACTTCCTTGCGGGCGAAGTTGTTCACATTGTCCCAGGCCCAGACCTCGAGCCGGTGCCTGCCGGGCGCGAGGTCATAGATCCGCTTCTCGGCGCTGCCCCGGTTCATGCTGTCCCGCTCGTAGATGAAGTCGTCGGTGAGAATCACCTCGTGCTCGCCGTCGATCGTCGCCCGGATGCTGTGTCCGATCTCGCCGGTCAGGTTGATCCCGCTGGAATCGAACAGGTCGACGATGAGCAGGGGCTGGTTGGTCGTGAAATCCCCGTCGCGCCAGGTTCTCTGGTCGAAATAGACCTCGATTTCGGGCGGGGTATCATCCTGCAGCGTCGCGGGGGAGAGGGAGATCGGGACGTTGCGGGTTGCGCCGATGCCGTCCGTCTCCTCGTTGAACACGTAGAGCTGCATCCAGCCGCCCGAGGAGCCGTACTGCACGTCGCGGGGGACGATGAAGCGGGTGGTGCAGGCGCCCGCGGTGGTGGTCACCAGCCCCCGGAACAGCGTGCCGCCGGGCATCTCGTAGTTGAAGATGTTCCCCGGGCTGCCGTCCGGGCGGGTGAAGGTGTACTGGAGCGAGTCGTTGCTGTCGTACACCGTGAGCAGCGCCTCGCCGTCGAAGTCCGGCACGCTCTCTCCGTTCGGCTCGAGCACCCGCCCGGCGACCGTCGCCTCGGCGAGGGCGGTCAGGCTGTCGGGCTCGACGACGGTGAGCGAGGCGTCCAGCGGAGGCAGCGCCGGGGACATCATCGGCTCCGCCAGGCAGTGGTAGAACTGGTTCAGCCCCTGCCCGTGCGTCTGCTTGGAGAAGAACAGCGTCTCCCCGAGGGTGTAGCGCTCCTCGCGGTTGAAGAGGTTTTCGTAGAGTCCGAGGACGAAGTTGAAGTTCCCCGCTCCGCTGGTGTTCCGCGTCGCGGCGATCACCCCGATCGCCCCTCCGCTCGCCACGAGGAGCTGCTCGGGGAAGGCTTCGTTCGCCGGCCGGTCGAAATAGCCCCAGGAGCAGGTGGCGGCGACATAGATCGGCAGCCGGCGGCCGCTGTCGACCAGCGACTTGTCGCGCGAATCGAGGAACACGGACTCGTGCGCCCAGACATGCGCGTTGCCATGCCCCTGGTAGTTGATCAGCAGCGCCCCGCGGTTGATCGATTCGATCAGGTCACGGTTCGCTTCCGGTTTCCGCCGCTCCCCGGTCACCGGGTCGAACGAGGTCGGATAGGGACCCAGGTAGATCTTCTTCTGGTTGAGGTAGCGGGGCAGGAAGCGGCTGATCGTCTCCGCGTCCCGCATGTGCTGCTTGTCGATCAGGGTGGGTCCGGTATCGATCCACTCATCATCCGCCACGAGCACGACCCGGCTGCGCCACGGGCTGTAGTCGGGGTTCATCTCGTACTCGATCAGCTTGTCGGTGTAGATGCCCAGTTCACGGCTGCTCTGGACCGGAAGCCGCCCCATGATCAATTCCGGGTCCTCCCCGAACTCGGCGAACCAGTCATCACGGCATTCGCCGAGGTGCTCGTAGGGCGGCACCCAGTTACGGTCGGCGGAGGAGATGATGTTGCGGTAGTCGTAGTCGCCGTCCCCGACGAGGAGGCAGACCGTCGGCGGCGGGTCCCAGGTCTGGGTCGCGTACATCAGGAAGTCGCGAATGGCGGTCGGGTCGAACAGCCCCCAGGCGAATTCCTGGTAGATGTCGTCCGTTTTCACGACGAGAACATCGACCCCGTCCCGCTGGCGGACATAGGCGGCCAACTCCTCCGCGGCGTCGTAGAAATCCTCGTGAGTGATGTAGATGTAGTCGGCGCGCAACCCCTCCGCCCGCAGCCCCTCCGGGTACTCCGGCCCTCCGATGCCTTCCACCCGCCAGGCGGTCGGATGGAGGAAGTTGCCGTCCTCCACCGCGATGATGCGCCGGGGGTGGGTGACCTGGGACTCGATGCGGAAGGGAACCTGGCGGGTATAGCGGACGTCATCGAAGGCTTCCACGTCGAAGATCCAGGGGTTTTCCAGCCCGCGCAGGGTCACCTCCGCGACGCCGTCCCCGGGCAGGCCGTCGAAGTCCATCCTCCCCTTCGAGGTCTCCAGCGTGCGCAGGTAGTTGATTTCGAACCAGTCGAAGAAGCCATGCCCGCTGAGCAGGCGGAAGCTGAAGTCGTTCGACCCGTTGCGCAGCAGCCCGGGCTGGACATCGATGGAAATCAACGAGTTGGTCAGGGAGAAGGTGTCGACGGGGACGCCGTTCAGTGAGACGACGGCTTCCGGGAAGCCGTCCAGCTTGCGCGAGCGCACCCACAGGGTCGGCGACTCCCCGGCCACCGGCAGTTCGGCGTCGAAGGAGACGTTGTAGCTGCTGCCGGCGAACAGCTCCGCCGCGTACCAGCGCTTGCCCGAGCCGGGGGTCGAGCTGCGGTCGTAGATGATCGCATCCCGCTCGACGAAGAGCCGCGAGCGCGCGCGGTCCGTGGTGAAGGTGGTCGGCAGGTCGGTCTCGAGGGAGGTCATCCGCCGTCCCGGGGAGCCGTCATCCGGGATCAGCAGCCAATAGACGTTCGCGCGGGTGAAGACGTTCATCGTGTGACGGTATTCCCCCGGCGGGACGTTCGGCTTCCAGGTGTTCACACTCCGCCCGAAGAAGAGGATGCGGTCGCCGGCATCGAAGGAACCGTCCTCCTCGCCCGTGACCAGGATCGCGTTCTCCCGGAGAGTGGCGTCCCTCGACTCGGTGGGGTCCTCGTCGAGGGGCTGGCCGCCGTTGTTGTACAGGTGAAAGCTGCGCGGGTCGATGCCGGATGGGTCGATGCCCCTCTCCGCGAGGTCCTCGGGGGTGATCTCGTAGATCCCTTCGTCTTCGATTTCGAGGCGGATCATCGTCCCCTGCGGCCAGGCGGAGGCTGTTCCCTTCCCGGCCGAGACCGGGGTGGGGATGCCCCAGGCGGCTGCCGCGCGCGGGTTCAGCAGCGCCTTCCTCAGCAACCGGTCGCCGCGCGGACGCTGGGAACCTCGAGCGGTGGGGTACTCGATCCGCAGCCGGAGGCGCCGCAGGGGTGCGATCCCGCCGCCCGCCCGCCGGACCGGGACGACGAACAGGTCCGCCACCCACCGCCCGCGCCAATCGTAGGGCTCGCCAAGGACCACCCCGGCGCCGGGCTCCAGGTGGGCGACCCGCAGCCGCTGGAGATCGTCCTCACCACGGACGGGGCGGTAGGCTTCGCCCGGGCCCCAGCGCTGTTCCAGCAGTCGCACCCGCGGCCGGCGGGAGTCCGGCAGGCCGATGCGGGCGTAGTAGTAAGGGGTCGCTTCACCACCGGGCCGGCCGTCAAGCGCGGCGTCGTCCGGGACGGGCACCGAGCCGTCGGGGGTTTCGTAAACCGACCATGCCCGAGGTTCAACCGTCAGTTCGAGAGCGGAAGGGGTGTCCGAAAGCACACGAATCCCCGCGAACACGGGAATCGCTGCAAGAAGCGGCGGGATCAGCAGAATCGATGTGGAACGCCAGATTCTCATGGGGGACACCCACAAGTTCGTTTGCACTCGTCAGGGTGCGTGCGGCCCGGCTACTCAATCGGTCCGCACCGCAGGCAAACAATCCCGGGGAAGATACCCTGCAGCACTCCTCCCCATCGCCCGCCGTATTCACCTGTCGCGAAACGTCTCGGTGCAACTCCCTTGTGGGTGGTATGAATGGCTGTCAACCGTTCAAACTACGTTCGCCGGGCGCCGAGTGTCAAGCTCGCGTCCGTCCGTGGCGAGAGATAGCCGGATGCACTCCGGGCGGGTGGCCCGTCGGTGGGTGGCCCGTGGGTGTGGAGTCCCGGACCTGCCTGCGGCAGGCAGGCTTCAGTCCCGGGTTTCGCCCGGCTCCCCGCCGCCGGCGTGGCGCTCCATCATGTCCAGGAACAGGTCCGGGATGCGCTGGGGGCGACCGTCTCCATCCAGCACCGTGTGCACCGTCCAGCCGTCGGCGAGGATCGGTTCCTCGCCCGCGCGCCGCACCTCGTAGCTGAAGCGGAATCGTGTCTTGCTCACGGGCTTGACACCGGTTTTCACCTCGACAAGATCGTCGTAGAAGATGCGCCTCCGGTAGCGGACATGCGCCTCGACCACCGGCACGATGTAGCCCATGTTCTCGAACTTCGAGTAGGGCAGCCCCGCCGAGCGCATCCACTCGCTCCGGGCCATCTCGAAGTAGACCAGGTAGTTCGCGTAGTACACGTGGCCCATCTGGTCCGTGTCGGCGTAACGGACATGGAAGCGCGCGGTCGCGGTGAATCCCTCCGGTCGAGGATACTTCCTGGGTTGCGGCATGGTCGGTCCCGGTTTCCCTGTTGCGGCGTTTCATCCAAAGGTCAGGTAGAGTGTCACAAAGAGCGTTCCGCACCCCGCCCGGCGCAAGCTTTTCTCCTCCCGGAGATGGAGCCCGCCGCCTCCGCGGAGGCGGTGGACCCGGGGAATTACGAGCCGGAGTCCGGCCGGTCATCCCTTGACGAGCCGCCTGTCCCTACATTACCTACCGCAAGAGGAGACATTCATCGGTGGCCGCGCTCCGACCACCCCGGACTGTCCACTGTCAACAACCGTTCCGCTGCGCGATGCCGAAAATCATTCTCGCCGACAACCTGAAGGTGATGCCGACCCTCGAAGAGGCGTCGGTGGACCTGATCTACATGGATCCGCCGTTCAACACCGGGCGGCGGGTGGAGCGCACCCGTCTCCGGGTCGTCCGGGACGAAGAGAACGGCGACCGCAAGGGTTTCGCGGGGCGCCGGTACCGGAGCGAACGCCTCGGCTCATCCGCCTACCGTGACCGGTTCGATGATTATGCCGCCTTCCTCGCCCCGCGGCTGGAGGAGAGCTGGCGGCTGCTGAAGGAGGAGGGCTCCCTCTTCATTCACCTCGATTACCGGGAAGTGCATTATATCAAGGTGCTCTGCGACACGCTGTTCGGCAGGCGCTGCTTCCGGAACGAGATCATCTGGGCCTATGACTACGGCGCCCGCTCGAAACGCCGCTGGTCCCCGAAGCACGACACCCTGCTGTGGTACGTCCGGAACCCTTCCCGGTACACCTTCAATTACGCCGAGATAGACCGTATTCCCTACATGGCGCCCCGTCTCGCCGGTCCCGAGAAGGCGGCGCGCGGGAAGACGCCCACCGATGTCTGGTGGCACACCATCGTACCCACCTCGGGCAATGAGAAGACCGGCTACCCGACCCAGAAGCCGCTCGGGCTGCTGAAGCGCGTCGTGCGGGTGCATTCCCGCCCGGGTGACCTGTTGCTGGACCCGTTCGCCGGGAGCGGCACATTCGGCGAGGCGGCGCTGCGACTCGGCCGTGATGCGATCCTCATCGACAACAACCGGGAGGCGGTGCGGGTGATGGCCCGCCGGCTGGCCTTCGCCGAACCGGAATGTGTCGGTTTTCGGCCCGCGAAGCGCGGAACGAGCGCGGAGACCGGCCGCGGGGCGGAGGGGCGTCGATGAAACTCTTCTGGGTGGCGGGGGAGGAGTCCGGGGACCGGCACGCGGCGAGGTTGATCACGGCGCTGCGGGAGGCGGCCCCGGAATGGACCCACGCGGGCATGGGCGGTGCGGCGATGCGGGAGGCGGGGTGCGAAACGGTTGCCGACATCTCGCAGGCGTCGCTGATGGGCCTGACCGAGGTGGTTCTCCACCTGCCCCGCCTGCTGCGGCTGCGGCGGGCCCTCGCCGATGAGATCGAGGCGCGGGGGATCGACCTCGTGATCCCGGTCGATTTTCCCGACTTCAACCTCGCCCTGCTCGCCCTCCTGCGGCGCCGCGCGGCGCGGGGCGGGCGCAGACCGAAGATACTCTACTACATCAGCCCGCAGGTCTGGGCATGGCGCCGCGGCAGGGCGCGGACCATCGCCCGCCGGGTCGATGCCATGGCGGTGCTCTTCCCCTTCGAGGGGGAGTTCTACCGGAAGTACGGGCTGGAGACGGTGTTCTTCGGGCATCCTCTCGCCGGCGAGGTGGCCCCCTCGGCGGACCGCGAGGCGCTGCGCGAGGAGTTCGGACTCGGCGGTGGCGAGGAGGCTGTGACCCTCCTGCCCGGCAGCCGCCGGCAGGAGGTGAAGCGTCACCTGCCGCTGCAACTCGCCGCGGTGGAGCGCTTCCGGGCGGACCACCCCGGGGTGCGGGTGCTGATCGTGCGGGCGGAGACGGTCGACCGGGCGTGGATGGAATCGGTCGCCGACGGCCGGCCCTGGGTGCGCATCGTCGACGGGCGCGCCTATGACGCCCTCGCGGTGGCGCGGGCGGCGCTGGTCAAATCGGGCACCTCCACGGTGGAGGCGGCGCTGATCGGGACCCCGTTCACGGTGCTGTACAGCGTCAGCGGACTGACGTACTTTCTCGCGAAGTTGCTGGTGCGCGGCGTGCGGCACGTCGCGATGGTCAATGTCATCGCCGGACGGGAGATCGTGCCGGAACGTATCCAGGGAGAAGCGACTCCCGGCCGCCTCGCGGCGGACCTGCGGGACCTCTGGGAGGGGCCGCGGCGCGAGGAGGTCATCGAGGGACTGCGCGAGGTGACCCGCAGTCTCGGCGAGGCGGGCGCCTCGCGCCGGCTGGCGGAGTGGATTGTGCGTCGTTTCGGGGGCGAACGGTGAAGGAAGAGACCCGACTCCGGCTGATCTCCTCCGTCGGCCCGAAGGTGGTTGCCGCCCTCGCCCGGACGCTGCGTATCGAGGTCCGGGGCCTGGAGCACCGCCGGGCGGTCGAGGAGAGTGGCCGGCCCCACCTCCTCGCCTGTCTGCACGGCCGGATGTTCCTCCCGGTGTGGATGCTGCGGCATGATGGTTACACGGCCCTGGTATCGCAGAGCCGGGACGGCGAGCTGGTCAGCCGGCTGGTCGCCGGACTGGGGATCGCCACGGTGCGCGGTTCGAGCACGCGCGGCGGGAGCGTCGCCCTCAAGGCCACGGTGCGCCTGCTCCAGGAGGGAAACCTCACCGCGGTCATGGTGGACGGTCCCCGGGGTCCGCGCGAGGAGGTCAAGGTGGGCACCCTCGCCATCGCGCGGCTGGCCGGGGTGCCCATCCTGCCCCTGACCGCCGGGGCATGGCCCGCCTGGGAATTCCATTCGTGGGACCGTTTCCAGTTGCCGCGCCCCTTCGCGCGCGGTGTCATGGTCTACGGCGAGCCGCTGGAGGTGCCGCGCGAGGCGAAGGGCGAGGCGCTGGAGGAGTTGCGCCTCGAGTTGCAGCGGCGCCTGGTCGCCGCGCGGGAGGAGGCGGACCGGCTGCTCGGGAGGCGGAGTTGAAGCCCGGAGGGGGATGGGCGCTCCTGGCGCCCCTGGCGCTGGGGTACGGCGCGGCGGTTTCCCTGCGCAACACGTTGTACGACAAGGGGCTGCTGCCTGTGCAGGCTCCCGGCCCGGCGGTGCTCTCGGTGGGCAACCTCGCGGCGGGGGGCAGTGGAAAGACCCCGCTCACCCTCGCTTTCGCCCACTGGCTGGCAAAACGGGCGCCGGAGCTGCCGCTCGCCATCGTCAGCCGGGGGTACGGCCGGCGCAGTCACGGTGTCCTCGTCGTCGCGGACGAACTCGGCATGATTCTCTCCCCGGAGGAGGGCGGCGATGAACCGGCGCTCCACGCGAAGGAGCTTCCCGGGGTGCCGGTGATCGTCGCCGAGCGGCGCGTCGAAGGGATCAGGACGGCGGCGGAACGGTTCGGGGCGCGGATCGTGCTGCTGGACGATGCGTTCCAGCACCGGGCGGTGGGCCGCGACCTGGACGTGGTGCTGCTCGATGAAACCGCCCCGGCGTGGAGCTGGCGGCTGCTGCCCGCGGGGCGCCTGCGCGAACCGGCCGGGGGTCTGCGGCGCGCGCAACTGGTAATCCTCTCCGGCGGGGGGCCGGCCGCCCTGCGGCGGCGGGTGCGGGAGTGGATCGGAGGGTATGCCCCGGAAGCGGTCGTCGCGGAGGGGAGCCTGGGGCCGCGGAGGCTGCGGGTGCATGGCGGCGAGGAACTCTACCTGCCGCTGGAGCGGCTGCGAGGCCTGCCGGTGGCCGCGGTGTGCGGCATCGCGCGGCCGGAGCGCTTCTTCCATACCCTCGAAGCGCTCGGGGCGTCGCTGATCCGGCGGCGGGCCTTGCGCGACCACGCCTACCCCTCGACCGCGGAACGGATGAAGTGGAAAAACGACGCCCGCAGGGCGGGGGCGAAGGCGCTGGTGGTGACGGAGAAGGACGCGGTGAAGTGGCCCATGGAAGAGGGTGAGCCGCCGGTCTGGGTGCTGGAAACGGAGTGGAGATGGGTGGCCGGCCGGGAGGGTGTGGACGATTTGCTGGAGCGTTTCGTGGAGACAGCCCGCCGGCGCGGAACCTTGCACAATGACAAATAGGTAGAGTATCTTGTAGGTTACGTTCGGCGGGAGCCGGGAATGGGGCCTATAGCTCAGCGGTTAGAGCCGCGGACTCATAATCCGTTGGTCCCAGGTTCGAATCCTGGTGGGCCCACTTAGGCGCCGTGGAGTGCGGCGTTCAGACGGCGGATGAGGCGACGTATCATACGGCGCGGTCGTTGCGGGAGCCGGGCGTTACGGTGAGTGAGGCCCCAGAGGATTGATGGACGGTTCGGTTGTGGCGGCGCGACGGGGAACAGTGCCCCGGCTGGTGGAAGACGGGGACAGAGAGGTCCGACCCGAGGCGAGGATTCCAGCGATGCAGAAAGAAGGACGACCGGCCTTCGGTGGCTTACGAGCCGCCCGAAGGGTCATGGTGTACGGGCGGATTCCGAGACTCTGAATCGTGCTTTCCCTCCCCAAGGAAGCACGATTTCCTTATTAACACGGGGAAGTTTTGAAAGGAGTTCTCATGGCAACTGCTGTGGACGTTCGCCACGAGATGGAGATGATCGCCAAGCTTCAACACATTGACCATCAGCTCCAGGACCTGGAGCTGGAGCGCGGCGACCTGCCGAAGTTGGTCAAACGCCTCGAGCAGGAGATCGATCAACGGGAGCTGGAGCTCTCGGGTCTCCGCGAGAGGAGCATGGAGATCGGCAAGGAACGGCGGACGATGGACGGCCAGATTCAGCTTGCCAGGGTCAAGCAGGAGAAATACAAGGAACAGCTTTACGCTGTGACGACCACCCGTGAATACGATGCGATTTCCCAGGAGATCGAGGAGGTACACAAGCAGGTGGAGTCCCTCGAGGGGTCGCAAATGGCGTTGCTGCAGGAGGAGGAAGGGGTCGCCGACCAGATGCTGTTGATCGAGGGGCGCATCGAGGAGCTGAAGAAGGAGTTGGAAGAGCGTCAGACCGAACTGGGCGACAAGGTCAGCGAGACGGAGACGGAGGAACAGGAGCTGTTGCACGAGCGGGAAAAACTTGTCGTCCGGATCAAGAAGCCCCTCGTCGCTCACTATGAGCGTATCCGCCAGTTGCGCGGGGGCACCGGTGCGGCGCATCTATATTCCTCGGCGTGCGGAGCCTGTTTCGCCGTGGTGCCGCCGCAGCGGCAGGCGGAAATCCGGAAGATGGAGGACATCATCCTCTGCGAATCCTGCGGCGTGATCCTCCTGCCGGAAGAGGAGAACATGGATCTTTGAACGGTCCGCCGGGCGCGGGTGGTCCTCGACCCGCGTGGAACACCGCACGCGGTCCGGGCGTGACTGGAGTATCCCGTGTACCATGAACCGGGGGAGCCATTCGAGGCGGCCGGGCGGTCGCCTTTCCGGCGGAAGCCGGAGGGGAGGAAAGTCCGAACTCCGCAGGGCGGAATGCCGGCTAACGGCCGGGCGCCGTGAGGCGACGGAAAGTGCCACAGAGAACAGACCGCCGATGACCCGCGTCGAGCCTTCTGTCCGGAGCGATCCGGCGGGGGCGGGAGCGGGAACAGGCAAGGGTGAAACGGTGGGGTAAGAGCCCACCGCGCGTCCTGGTAACAGGCGCGGCACGGCAAACCCCATTCGGAGCAAGGCCAAATAGGCGGGGAGTGCGTCCGTAAGGGCGCCCCGGGGCGGCCCGTCCCGGTTGACCCGTGGGTAGGCTGCATGAACCGTGTCGCGAGACGCGGTCCAGATCGATGACCGCCGCGCTTCCCTCGCGGGAGCGTACAGAATTCGGCTTACAGGCCGCCTCGAACGGCTCCCCCGGGTTGTTCCAATGGAGCGCCGGGCCGCACACATCGGAGAGATCGATCATCATGCGCATAAACACTGTGGGTCCATGGAAAAACGTTGGGAGTTGGCTGGCAATGTAGACTCGAACACCGCAGATCGATTGAGGGATGCGCTCCATGTGCCGTCGGTGGTGGCACGGTTGCTGGTTCAGCGCGGACTGACGACTCCCGAGGCGGCGGAAGCTTTTTTCCATCCCAGCCGTGAGGGGTTGTACGACCCGTTCCTGTTCACGGACATGGACGCCGCAGCGGAACGCATCGTTGAAGCACTGCGGGAGAAGCAGCGCATTGTCATCTATGGCGATTATGACGTCGACGGGATCACCGCGACCAGCCTTCTCTACCTGTTCTTTCGCGAACTCGGCGGCGACATCTGCTACTATATCCCCAACCGGCAGGCTGAGGGGTACGGTCTTTCGCTGGACGGCATCCAGTTTGCCGTCAAGGAGAAAGCCCGGCTCCTGGTGACCGTGGACTGCGGGGTCACCGCGGTAGCCGAGTCCCGCCAGGCCCGTGAAGCCGGCCTCGACGTCATCATTTCGGACCACCACCAGCCGGGTCCGGAACTCCCCGAAGCGGTGGCCATCATCAACCCGAAGGTCGAGGGCAGCGGCTACCCCTTCACCGAGCTTGCCGGTGTCGGGGTGGCGTTCAAGCTCGCCCAGGGAGTCCTTCGCCGCCTCGATCTCGACCCCTCCTACCTCGACAAGCACCTCGATCTCGTCGCGGTCGGCACCTCGGCCGACATCGTGCCGATGGTCGAGGAGAACCGCATCTTCGTCCGCCTCGGGCTGGAAAAACTGAGCCAGGATCCGCAAACCGGCCTGCGGACCCTGATCGAAACCGCGAACCTGCGGCATGGCCGTGCGAGTGTGACCCAGATCGTCTATGGTGTCGCGCCGCGGATCAACGCGGTCGGGCGGATGGGCTCCGCGGACCCCGCCATCGAGCTGCTGATCACCGGGAATGTGCAGCGGGCGCTGCACCTCGCTTCGATCCTCGAGACGGAAAACCGCCGCCGCAGGGCGATCGATTCGCGTACCCTCGAGGAGGCCCTGCAGCTCGCCGGGGAGCAATTCGAGCCCGAGCGCGACAGCGCGCTGGTGCTCGCGCAGGAGAACTGGCACAGCGGGGTGATCGGCATCGTCGCCAGCCGCCTGATCGAACGGTTCTACCGGCCCACGGTGATGATCTCCGTGGAGAACGGCATCGGCAAGGGTTCCGCGCGCTCCATCCCCGGCTTCGACCTCTATCGTGCGCTGGAACAGTGCCAGGACCTGCTTCTCGAGTTCGGGGGACACACCTATGCCGCCGGCCTGAGCATCGAGGCGGGGAAGATCCCCGAGTTGCGCCGCCGGTTGAACGAGGTGGCGGCGAAAATCCTCGGGTCCGACGACCTCGTCCCCAAGCTGCGTATCGACGCCGAGGTCGACCTGGCGGAGGTCGATGACCGGCTGAAGGAGACGCTGAAGCTGTTCTCCCCCTTCGGCCCCGACAATGCGAAGCCGCGCTTCGTCAGCCGCCGGGTGCAACTGGCCGATTATCCGCGGATCGTCGGGGGCAACCACCTCAAGTTCCGTGTCGCGGTGCCCGGCGGCCGGGAGCTGGATTGTATCGGCTTCGGCCTCGGGGAGAAGATGAATCGTCTCGACCCCTCGCAGCCCGCCAATGACATCGTCTACACGATCGAGGAGAACGACTGGGGCGGGCAGATCAGCACCCAGCTTCACATCAAGGATGTGAAACCCTCCGGGGTGGAATAAACCACCCGCCGTATCCTCTTCATTGCGTCAGGACCAGGTGTCTCCGCGCCGTGGGGGCACGGCGCCCAGGCTGCGCCAAAGGCTACGCCGCGGCGAGCCCCGTTTCCCCACTCAGAGCGACTCCCCGCCCCCGGTGTAGAATAAAAGCGGACGGGTGGCCCGGGACTTCAGTCCCGGGTT